>NZ_JBQKUJ010000024.1:0-44015 GCF_054968525.1 Alteromonas sp. G5_S2_22_S1
AGCAATTGCGTGCAGAGCTACAGAAATCACAACAATACCTTGGTGATAATGAAGGCTTACAAGCTAATGAGAAAATACTTGAAGCAACCATTGATAACCTTCAGGTTAGCTTTGAGCAAAGTAAAGAGTCGCATATAAATGAAATTCAAGAACTCAATGCGAAGCTAAAGGCAAGCGAGGAAAAACAGAAAGAAACACACGGTTGGTTTGTTAGTAGAAAGCAGCAGGCGGAAGCCTTGAGCAAAGAAGTTGAAGCATTAAAACGTGAGAATGCACTTTTGGTGTCTAGTAAAGAAACCGCATCAGCGGTAGGTGAACTCGAACAAAAGCTTACGTCTTTACTAAACAAACAAAGCGAAGATAATATAGAAATAGCAAATGCATTAGGTAAGCACGTAACGCGATGCCATGAAGAGCAAAAAAGCAATATAGCAAGCCAGCTTGAGTTAAGAAAGCTCTCAGCTTTGTCTAGATTACCTATATCAATAGACTCACGTTCAATGGATGCACCTAATTTGGCGGAGTTATCATCATTAATAGCCTTAAACAACTATGATGTAATCATTGAATTCGGTAGTGGATTAAGTACAGTTGTAGCCGCCAGCGCTTTGCAAGATAGAAGTGCACAACAACGCAACAGCGATAACTTATTGAACGAAACAAGCAATATAAGTGATATTGCGAATGCGTTGCCTAAGCATATAGTTAGCTTTGAAGAAAGTTATGAGCATGGTCAAAAAACAAAAGAGCTTCTGTGCAATGCAGGGGTAGACGCCTACGTAGAGTTATGCCATGCCCCATTAGTCTCTGTTCCTAGTATTGATGGTTCTTTTGAAGGTGTACTCTTTTATGATTGCGCAGAAAAGCTACTAGAATTAAAACGTACTATTAGCGCAGATAAAGCAAGAGTCTTAGTAATTGTTACTGGCAGTGCGAATGAAAGCGACGAAGCACAAATGGCATATTGGGCGTTACCTTTAGTACTAGACTACCTTTCTCGGTGTAGTCTTACATTCTTTTTGAACAATAATGCAAATGAAAATAGCGACTTATCGGTAAAGTGGAAAGATGAGAGCAAACGCCGTCGTTTGGCAATCACCAGTGAGCATTTAAATACGCCCAAAGGCGCAACAATATTTAATATTCAACCCTAAGCATAAGTTCCCCCAGTTATTGAGTATTGCAGAGATGCTTGTTATCATCCGCGCTGATTTTTATCTCTGTGGTACACTGGAAGTAGATGGTAAAAAATGGATAAACTAAACGAAAATCACTCGCTAATTAAAGAAGCTAATCGCCTCTTTAAAGAAAATAAGTTCAGCGAAGCTGAGCAGTTTTACATGCAAGCGGCTAAAACACTAGGCACAGACTTAGTTGAAGCTAGTATATGGCTATGTAAAAAACGCCAAAATTCTATTAGCACCTCCTCTAATACAAATAGCAGTGTAGTATCGGCCAACACTGAATTCTATACTGCAGAAAACTTCTTAAAACAAAAAAAGCAGCTAGAGCAAACGCAACAGTTGCTTGAAGAGTATTATCAGCAATCGCAATCCCTAAAACTTCAGCTAATGCAGAGAAATTAAAAATGAAAGTATTAACCGTTTTTGGCACAAGGCCTGAAGCAATAAAAATGGCCCCCCTCGCAATAAAACTTGCAGAACAAGAGGGAATTGACGCGCGCGTTTGTGTTACAGCGCAACACCGTGAAATGCTAGACCAGGTTTTAGGGTTGTTCGAAATTACGCCAGAGTACGACCTAAATATAATGAAGCCAGGTCAAGATCTGACGGATGTAACCACTAATATTCTGCAAGGTATTAAGCCTATACTAGCCGATTTCAAACCTGACGTGGTTTTAGTTCATGGCGACACGGCAACCACTTTTGCTACTAGTTTAGCTGCATATTACCAGCAAATTGCGGTAGGTCATGTGGAAGCCGGCTTACGCACAGGGAATATTTATTCTCCGTGGCCAGAAGAGGCAAACCGAAAGCTGACGGGTGCTATTACTACATATCATTTCGCGCCTACAGAGACATCGCAGCAGAACTTACTTAATGAGGCTGTAGCCCCAGAAAATATTACGGTAACGGGTAACACGGTAATTGATGCTTTATTAGATGTAAGCGCTAAGCTAAAAAATGACACAGCGTTGAATAATGAAATGGCAGAGCGTTTCAGCTTTTTAAATAAAGATAAAAAGTTGATATTGGTTACAGGCCACAGAAGAGAGAGCTTTGGTGGTGGTTTCGAGCGCATTTGTAAAGCACTTGCCTATACAGCAGAGCAACACCCAGGATGCCAGATTGTTTACCCAGTGCATTTAAACCCAAATGTGCAAGAACCTGTTAATCGCCTGCTAAAAGGCGTGCCAAATATCACGCTTATTGAGCCGCAAGACTACCTGCCTTTTGTTTATCTTATGAATCAGGCTCATATTATTCTGACCGATTCAGGCGGTATTCAGGAAGAAGCGCCGTCTTTAGGTAAACCTGTACTTGTAATGCGTGACACAACAGAAAGACCAGAAGCGGTTAGCGCTGGTACAGTTAAACTAGTAGGTACTGACGTAGATAAAATTACCGCAAGCCTAAATCAGTTATTAACCGATGAAAAAGCTTACGAAGAAATGAGTTTTGCCCACAATCCGTATGGCGATGGCAAAGCATGTGAAAGAATTGTTGAAGTTTTAAGAGAGAAAGTTAATGGAAATTAATAAAACAGTATGCGTTGTTGGTATGGGATATATTGGCTTACCAACGGCTGCGCTTTTGGCAAACCGCGGTTATAAAGTACATGGTGTAGACGTTAGCAAGCATGCTGTGGATACTATCAATGAAGGTAAAATACACATTGTTGAACCAGAATTAGACACTTTCGTTTCTTCAGCGGTTAATAGTGGTATGTTAAGTGCTCACCTAGAGCCAGCAGAAGCAGACATCTTTTTGGTTGCTGTGCCTACCCCGTTTCATCACGACCAACTTAATGAAGTGACGAACTCACCGGTTCCTAACTTAGATTATGTGAAGAGTGCTACCAAAGCGATAGCGCCGTATGTTAAGCCAGGGAACCTAGTTTTACTAGAATCTACATCGCCGGTAGGCACAACAGAAATGATGGCTGAAGAACTAGAAGCGGCCGGTGTTGATTTATCACAAATTCATGTAGCTCACTCACCCGAGCGTGTTCTGCCTGGCCACATAATGCGAGAACTTATTGAGAACGATCGTGTAGTGGGTGGTGTTGACGAAGCGTCTACTAAGGCTGCAGCTGAATTTTACAGAACATTTGTCGAAGGCGAAGTGCTTGAAACTACATCGAAAACAGCTGAAATGGCAAAGCTGACAGAAAACGCGTTTCGAGATGTAAATATTGCATTTGCTAACGAACTTTCAATGCTAGCAGACGACATGGATATTGATGTTTACGAGTTGATTAAACTTGCCAACCATCATCCACGCGTAAACATTCTGCAACCTGGCTGTGGTGTAGGTGGTCACTGTATCTCAGTAGACCCTTGGTTTATTGTCAACTCTGCTAATGGCAAAGCCAAAATGGTCGAGCAAGCCCGCAGAACTAATGATTACAAATCTGAGTGGGTAGTTGAGAAAGTTAAAAATGCCGTACTTGAGTTTGAAAAAGAAAACGGTAGAAAGCCACAAGTGGCATGCATGGGCTTAGCTTTTAAACCTGATATTGATGACTTGCGTGAATCACCAGCGTTATACATTACTCAAGCTTTAAGTGAAGCTAATGACGTGGTAGCCGTTGAGCCCAATATTAAGAGTTTTGATGGGTTAAAACTTGTATCAGAAGAGCAAGCAGACAACGCAGACATTCTTGTCTATTTAGTTGCCCATAGCCAATTTAAAGCTCATAGCAAGAGTAGCAAAACTTTAGACTTTGCTGGTCTTTTTAAAGCCTAATTTATTTGGTAAGAGCCGACTTAAGGTTACCTTCAGTCGGCTCTTTTTTGTCTGAAAACTACTTACATCCACACTATACTGGGCTAATCTCAACATGGAATTAGACAAAGTCGTCGAATCAGCAAGAAAGTCAGCTGTTAATCTCAATTCTGATAATTATCTACCTCATAGTAACCGTATTGCTCTTTTCATTAGTAAGGGTATAAACACAGATAACGACAAAAATGCCTTAAGTATCCACGAATTTGCAAAGTCTCTTGTAAGTGACAAGGTGGATGCACTATGCTTTCCAAAGCCAACAGATTATCAATCGTTAATGAATAAGAAGGTGTCGTTAGATAGTGCTTTTAATGACATTGATGGGGTTAAATATATTACTAGCCTGCTGCCAGGCGAGTCTAAAGACTCTAATCGTTCGACTATCAATGACCAAATAATAGAACAATACGTTAATTTTCTAATGGTATATCGTCCTACATTGGCTATTATAAATGGTAGTATTGATGTTTTTATTCTAGCTTGTCGTGTCTGTCATCTTTTAAATGTCCCATTTGCGCTCCAGTTAAAAGAAAACGATCTATCACTCACTGATAATAGTGAGGAATTAGCAGTCTTTCGTTCTATCAATGACTTAAGAGCATGCTTGTTCGTTCCTGATGAGAGAACAAAAGAGAAACTTATAAACAGTGGTATAAATCCCAAAAAAATAGAGCTTGAAAAAAACATCTCTGATTGGATTGCCGAGTTCATCAAGGAAAGCACTTTCGATAATCTGCACAGATATTTGGACCCGTCGAATCGGCAGGGCAGCTCCCAAATTTATAATAAAACCAAACAGCCAAGTAAAGTAAAACAGCAAGTTACTAACCTTTCAGCAACTCAACAAGGTCCAATTTTCGGAAATCTTAATACACCTGAAAATATTGAATTACCGAAAAAAGAACCTCTATGGTTTAGCGTGCCGGTGAAGGAAGAACAAGAGCTTATAATTGAAGCGAGCTGTAAATATATTAATGTAGAAGATGTGAAGAATCGTAAGGCTGTATTACTGATTAACAGCTTCGATGCTGAAAATAAACAGGTAGATGTGCCGTGTGGCAAGATGGCAAAATCAGGTCACCTGAAAGCTTATTTTAAGTACATAGCTTGTACTGACAACCAAGCAAAGGAATTGCACTCATTCAAAGTGCCTAAAGGCATTACTAGCTTAAAATTGGGGGTGTGCGGATTTAACAATAAGGAGGGGGAACTTGTTGTTCTGCGCTCTTTGACTATGTCACCAAAGCCCGACAAATCAAAATCATCGCGATTTATACCCCCTAGTCAACAAGCTGCTGAAATCAGTATTTTTGGCTGGCCTGAGTTGTCGGTAAATAGCAAGCCTATTGTGATAGGCATAATGGATGAATTTACCACGGGTTGTTTTGAAAAAGACGTCAATCTAATTCAGCCCCGCCCGGATAATTGGTATGCACTTGCTGAAAAGTATAAACCAGATTTATTTTTTATCGAAAGTGCATGGAAAGGTAATTACGGTAGCTGGCAATATCGTGTGGCTAATTACACAAATAAGCCCGGGGATGAAATTGCTCATATTTGCCAATACGCCAAGGAAAACGGAATTCCAACGTTGTTTTGGAATAAAGAAGACCCTGTTCATCACGACAAGTTTATGTGTAGTGCAAAGCTGGTTGAACATATTTTTACAACCGATGCCAATATGAAGCAATCCTATACAGAAAAAACTGGTAATGAAAATGTCCATGCACTTCCGTTTGCAGCACAGCCAATGCTGCATAAGCCTGCCCCGCTAAATTCAAGAAAACCAAAAGCGTGCTTTGCAGGAAGTTGGTACGGTAATCGGCACGCTGAGCGAGGCGAAGCGATGGGGTGGTTGCTTTCTGCGGCAAAGAAACATGGCCTTGATATTTATGACCGAAATTATGGTACGGGTATTTTTCCTTTTCCTGAAATGTATGCGTCTGAAATAAAAGGAAGCCTACCGTATCTGGAACTTTGTGAAGAATATAATAAATATCGCGTATTTCTAAATGTTAACTCTGTCACAGAGTCACCCACAATGTTTTCTCGAAGAGTTTTTGAGCTAATGGCGTGCGGGACACCTATTGTGAGTACCTATGCCAAAGGAATTGAGAATATATTTGATTCGGACGCGGTATGGCTAGTAAAAAGTCAGGAAGAAGCAAACGAAGCTCTACATACGCTGTTCACTGATGACAATGAATGGCGTCGTCGTAGCTTGGCAGGTATTCGTGAGGTATTCGCTCGCCATACTTATGCACACAGACTCAATGATATTTTTGAGCAATTGAGTATAGAAAAGAAATTAAAAACAAACCCGAATGTAACGTTAATAGCCACAATCAACCATGTTCAAGAGATTGAGGTACTGGAACATTTTATCAATCAGCAAACTTATGAAAACTTTCGAGTAATCGCAATCGTTTCTTCAGAAGCATTGTTGAGCTCAAAGATCGGTAATCGTAAGCTTCAGGTTTTGCCTAGCAACCAGATAGATGAGCTAGTGCAGACAAATAAAACAGAAATGGACTTTGTTGGGCTTATCAGTACAAGCGGCTACTATGGACCTGATTATTTGAGAGATTTGGTAAATGCAAGTTTGTATGAACCAGAAGCTGCCGGGTGGGCAAAAAGTATTGAAAAAGACCATTTTTGTTACGGCCAAAAAGTTTCTATGGCAGGCGTAATTTGGCAATCCAATATGCTTAGTGAAATACTTAAGATGGATATAAATAGTCACTTTTCGAAACCAAACTTGTACGTGATAGATAGTGATCAGTTTAGTGTATTTAAAGAAATGACGACAAATTAGTTTGGGGATGAAAATGACAAAAAGAGTTTTAATTTGTGGTAACCCCGACCTTAACTATATAGATGGTTCCTCCATCTGGGCACAGACAATAGCCCTGGCAACATCTCAATCAAAAAAGGCAAAGGTCGATTTCATTGCAAAAAGTAAACCCGAGAGAGATGAGCTTTTCGCTCCTTTAAAAGCTGATCCAAATATTACGATTGTTAACGGTACTGAGTCTAAGTTTTGGGGCGGTGCTGCTTATCGTCGATTGTCTTTATCTATGATGGCAGAGTTAGTTATTAAATTAGATTTCGAAAATCCATACGATGCTATCGTTATAAGAGGTTTAGAAATAGCTTTGCAGCTACTAAATACACCAGACACCTTAGAGCGTTGTTGGCTATATTTAACAGATATTCCACAAAACATTAGCGACTATTCGTCTGAACAACGTAAGGAAATGAAACGGCTTGGTGAGGGGTGTAATAAGTTACTTTGTCAAACAACAGGGTTTGTAAAACTTTGGAAAGAGCTCGCTCCAAGTCTCAGTGATGATAAGTTTAAGCTTTACACTCCAGTAATACCTGATTTGCCAGAAAATCTGACGCCAATTGCAGATAGGCCTCAAACTGCAGTTTATGCTGGCAAGTTTAAGGGCGATTGGATGACGCTAGAGATGGCTAATTTGTGGCCCGAGATTCACGCCAAGCTAAGCTCAAGTAACTTGGTCGTAATTGGTGACAAAATACATAACGAGGTTGAAAACCCAAATTATGTAAAGGATATGAAAAGTGCTTTAGAATCTACAAAAGGACTAAATTGGTTAGGTGCACAACCTCGAGAAGTGGTTCAACATCATTTGCAAAATGCACGTGTTGGCCTATCTTGGCGACACGAGCGAATGAATGAAACGGTAGAGTACTCGACAAAAATTTTAGAGTATGGGGGCGCAGGTTGTGCCGCCATACTAAATCGAAACTCACTTCATGAACAATTGCTCGGCGTTGATTATCCATTATTTGCCAATAATGAAAAAGACTTTTTGGAAAAACTTGAATTAGCTTTGTGTGACTCAGAGATTGCACAGCAGGCTTCAACCTCTTTGAAACAGCTAGCTGAGCGTCATACATTGAGTGAACGTTCCAAGGAGATCTCTAAATGGCTTGACGAAGTGCCACCGCCACCTAAAGCTAAAAAAGTCATCAAAATATTACTAGCAGGGCATGATCTAAAGTTCTTCACTTTGCTCCAAAAAAAGCTTGAAGCTTCAGGGCTGTTTGAATTTGTAATTGATCAATGGGAGGGTCATACCAAGCATGACGAAGTGAAGAGCAAGAGTTTATTAAAAGAAGTCGATGTGATTTTTTGCGAGTGGTGTTTAGGTAATATCAGATGGTATTCAAAAAATAAATTGCCCAATCAACGACTGATAGCCCGTTTCCATGCACAGGAATCTCGGACTCCGTATTTGGCGGAGTCGAATTGGGACAACATTGATCATATTAGTTTCGTAAGCGAGCACACTAGGAAAGAGGCACTGGACATATTTAAGGGCTTTCCTTTAAGCAAGACTTCGGTAATCCCTAACTACTTGGATACTGAAAAATTTACCCCTAAAAGAAAAACCGGAGAAGCGTGCTTCACCCTAGGTATGGTTGGTGTAGCACCTATGAGTAAAAGATTAGATAGAGCGCTCGACTTGCTTGAAGCGTTGCTAGAAAGTGATGAACGCTTTTGCCTACGTATAAAAGGAAAACATCCACTCGATTATGGTTGGCTGTTAAATCAAGAGGAAGAACGTCTTTACTATCAAAATATCTTTGAGCGCATTAACAGTACGCCCTCTCTTCGTTACAAAGTAATCTTTGATCCACCGGGTGACGATGTAAACGACTGGTTCACTATGGTTGGGTTCATTTTGTCTCCGTCAGACCATGAGTCGTATCATATGGCAATTGGCGAAGGGCTTTTGACAGGCTCTATACCCATAATCTGGGATTGGAAAGGAGCGAGTACAGTGTGGCCAAATCAGAAAGTTGTTAAAAATACTAGCGAAGCCAAAAAGTTTCTAAGAAACTTTGAAGTAACTGAACTAACTCAGAATCGAACTTTAAATTTTGAAACAAATGAAGTACTAGAGAAAGTAGCTAGTTTATTGCTAAAAGGTATGGATAGCTAATGAGAAGAAGTATCAGATTGAAAGAGTGGGGAGTCAATCAAAATCTCGTAAAAGTTCCTGCGGAAGAATATTTAGCCCTGCGTCCGAATTTGGAGAAAAAGGAATACTTCTTAAATACTGATTCCCAGGGGTTTATCGTCAGTAACGAATGCCTCAAAAATTTAGAGCAAAGCGTCTTTTTCTTGGGTGACTCTTTTGTAGAGTCAATGTTTGTCAGTGAAGGGAAAAGATTCACTGACCTATGTGAAACTTATTTTAACGAAAAGTTTGGTTTCTCTTGTCGAAACGCGGGTTATTCAGGCGCCACAAGTCTGCATTTGTTTAATAGTTTTTTGAACAAAATTGTACCTTTTAAACCTAAAATTCTATTTTTTATACTGCCATCAAATGATGCATTATCGCTCGCAAATAAGAATCTGTACTGGACTAATACTAAAACGTTATCACCTATCATTCCTCAACAATTTGGAGTAGAAAATGCTCCGATTTTGAATAATCGAGAAAGCATTAGGGCGATGATAAGATCGATTCATGAAACATGTGTCTCTTTTCGAATAAATGTTGTTTTTTGCACATTTCCGCATAGGACAACAGTTTTCGGTGATTCATTTACCAGAAAAACCTATAAGTCAAAGTCAAATTTTAATAGTTACGTGGAAAGGCGAAAAATCGCCAATGATATACTAAGAGGCTATTGTTCTAGACGGAATGCTCCATTCATAGATCTAGAATTAATCATGGAAGACTTTGAAGCTTATTCAGTAGATGATGTTCATTTGGATGAAAAAGGTTCACAAAAAGTGTCGCAAACAATTTTAAGTTGGTGTGAGAAAAATGAGAAATCACTATTTTGAAAATGTAAAAATATATAAAGAGTTCAATAGCCACTCTTATATATCTATTAAGAATAAATATTATTTTCACTCGATAGGAAAAGCTGCAAACAGTACCGTTAAGCACTATCTTTATACGCAAGAGTTAATCGGTAGTGGTTTGAAATATAAAACTGTGCACGATAGGTTAAATTCGCCGCTAGTTTCGCCTTATCAATTGAGCGATGATTTATTGAGTTCTGTAATGAGTGGCGATGAGTACTTTAGGTTTACCTTTGTGAGAAACCCTTTTTCTAGATTACTATCTTGCTACTTAGACAGACTTCAAGATCAAAAATCAGCTCCTTACAAAGAATTCATGAGGTATGCTCAAAACTTAGGAATCATTAAACAGCCTTCCTTTAGTGACTTTATAAACGTCATATGTACCCAGTCTGACAAAGAGCAAAATAACCATTGGAGGGTGCAATACTCTGACGCTATGTGTGCTGCAGTTAAGTACGACTTTATCGGTAAGCAAGAGACTTTCGCATTAGATATGACAAAAGTTTGGAAGATAATCTTTGGAGCTGAAAAAAGTGAAAAAGATTTCCAAGAGAACAAATCTCCCTCAAAAACCGGGTCGAGTGAAGCAATTAAATCTTACTGGAGCGATGATTTAATAGAATTAGTTGTGCAACGTTACAGTCAAGATTTCGATTACTTCAACTATTCTAAGAAACCGTTTTGATATAAAAATATGTATGAAAAAAAATTACCTTTAACATCCTTTGAAAATGCTGCCTATAGCATAGAACAATACAAAAACGTTTTTTTTCATGATGAGTTAAATGATAAATCCATTTCATCATTTCGTAACCCAGGTTTGCACAAAATAAAAATTTTTGATGGGATCTATCTAGATATCTTCACATCAGGTCTCACTCAAAAAGCTAATGAAACACAATTCTTTCTTGTTGTCTTCGGGGGCGCAGTCTCTGATAGGTTGGGAAAAAAAGCTCCCTTTTTTTCCGGAAAAGGGATTGCGCGAGAGTTAGAGATGAACTTCTTAGCAATATCGGATCCTTGTTTAGCCCTTAACGATAAACTGGCTTTGGGTTGGTATCTAGGTTTTCCTCCTGTAGGGGATTTAAGTACAAAAATAGCCAATATTCTTGATGAGATCTGCCATAGATTTTCATTAAAAGCTTGCTTAGTCGGCGGTTCAGGTGGTGGGTTTGCAGCTATAAACGTGGGCTCTAAAATGAATTCTGCACCTAAGTGTTTGGTCTGGGGGCCTCAGACATCCGTGTCCAAGTATTCTGCCACTTCGGTAGCAGAGTTTATCAATTCCACACTGCAACTGGAAAAAGAAGTTAATTCAGATTCAGATTTTTATCAAATACTTGATGAAGCAGGCGTTCACCACGACATCACTTCCGCCAATATCGATAACTTTTCTCAGTTAATATACTTACAAAATGTGTCAGACTCTCACATCGCCAAACACTTAGCTCCTTTTGTCTGCGGTAGATTGGGAGACGAGATAGTTCAGAATGTTCATATGATTGGTGACGAAGACAAGCTAATTTGTTTATGTGACTGGGGGAAAGGGCACATACCGCCCCCTCGCGACACGACTTTAAAAATTCTTTCTGTAATGTGCAGGTTAAATGACACTACTAGCACTTTTTGCAATGCATTGACCGATACATTAAGTTCAAACAGGGTTGTTATAAAAAACTTACCTCTTGATAGTTTTCAAATAGAGGCAGAAGTCAGTGGCAATGTAGTGCACGGTAAGGCTACAATTAAAGAATGTGACCATCTGTATTTAAAATATTCGTACTATCTGATAATAAACGGCACACGTGAGAATGTTAGGCCGTACAGCTACAATTCTTCTTTCACATTTGATTTAAACAAGTCCGGGTTAAAGTCGGTTTCTATTATTGGCTTTGCTCTCGATATACTTGGGAACAAGTTACGTAAAAAAATTTCTATCGCTTAAAAAATATTTGGGATTTAATTATGAACGACAAAAGCGAGTTTGATGTAGCAGCTTACTGGGAAAGAAGATATTTAAACGGAAAGTCAAGTGGACCAGGTTCTTATAATAGATTAGCACGATTTAAAGCATCGTTTATTAATAAGTTTTTACATGAAAAAAATGTTGTATCCGTAGCTGAAATGGGGTGTGGGGACGGCGCGCAACTCGGTTTAATCGAATACCCGCGGTATATGGGTCTAGACATCAGTAAAACTGCTGTCGAAATATGCCGAAATAAATTTTCAAACAAACCTAATCTCTCTTTCTCGCACTACAATCCTAGCGACTTTAATCTGCCTAAATTTAAAGAAAAATATGATTTGGCTTTGTCGCTTGATGTAATTTATCATTTGTCAAATGATGAAATCTATCAACAGTACCTTGAGACGCTTTTCGGCTTATCTTCCAAATTCGTAATTATCTACAGCAACTCTCAAGAGTTTTACACAAAAGGCGTTAACGAAGATGCTGAATATGTTAGGTTTAGAGATTTTATAAGTGACATAAAAAAAGGTTTTCCAAAATGGGGATTGATAGGAATTGAGCCAAATTACTATCCATTTAACTTATCCTTAGCCGACGAGACGTCCATAGCTGATTTTTACATTTTTAAAAAGAATGCAACAAAAGAAGAAAGGACTCTGTCTTTGGAAAATTCTGAGCTCGCGTTCTTTATAAGAAAAACTGTTCAGAAACAAATAATGGCAGAAGAGCAAACGCAAAAAGTCTTTAGTGAACTAAAGCAAGTTTCATCTATACTCGAGGATGTTCAGAGTCAATTGGCGGAGTTAAATAAACGTTCGATATCTTCTAGTGAAAGGCACAATTCAACGTCAGTTGAAAGTGCATTGAAAGATAAGATTAATTTCAAACTAGACAACTAAAATTTCAAAGCTTTTGGGTAATCTTTCAATAGTATTTTCAATTTACAGGTTTTTATAATGAAAACTCTATGTAATGTTAAGTTGGCTGTAATTGTTGACAGCTTCACTTTTGAGTGTCTTCAAAGTGAATTTGAACTCACAGTATTGACGGTAAAAAACTTTAAGGAGGAGTTAAAACACTTCCAACCCGATTTCCTATTCGTAGAAAGTTGCTGGTTTGGAAATAATAACCAATGGGGCAGCCTGATGTATGGCAATTCATACAATGCGCCAAATCAAATGCATGAGTTAGCCAAGGTTGTTGAATATTGCAAAAAAGAGGGTATCCCTACTGTCTTTTGGTCTAAAGAAGATCCAGTTCATTACGACAAATTTGCCCCCACAGCCAAGTTATTCGATTTTGTATTTACTACAGATGCAAATATGGTCGAAAGCTATAAGAAAGACTTCGGGATAGATGCAGAGCCCCTATGTTTCTTTTGCCAGCCCGCAATACACAACCCTTCAGAAGTTATTCCTCGAAAAAATAAAGCTGCTTTCGCCGGTTCCTATTATTCAACCAAAAAAGAACGCTGCGCAGATTTTGACGTGTTAATTGACGCACTAAAAAGAGCAAATGTTGAATACGATATTTTTGACAGATGCTTATATAGAAAAGAGTCAAACCTTAAATTTCCTGAAAGGTTCAAGCAAAGCGTGGTTGGTCATTTAAAGCCAGATGAAATGTGGAAAGCTTATAAAGGCTATAAGTACACAATCAACATGAATTCAGTTAAACAAAGCCCTACTATGTTTGCTCGCCGTGTATATGAATCGTTAGCTTCTGGTACACCTGTAGTTAGTAATTATTCTAAAGGCGTTGTTGAGCAATTTGGCGATATCGTTTGTGCCAGCGATAACCCTGACGAAATTGTAAGCTTTCTAGAGAAAATGCAAGATGAAAGCGAATACAGAAAAGTAGTTGAGAAAGGCGTGCGTGAGGTGCTAAGCAAACATACGGTGGCAGACAGGCTAAAACAAATTTGCAGTAGAATTGGTATAGCTATTACCGACCACTTACCAAACGTTTATTTGGTTGCTAATGTTAGTAATATAAATGAAGCAGAACACGCTTATACGGTGTTTACTAACCAGACTTACAGAAACAAGCGACTTGTGGTAAACATGGTAAATGAGAGCGCGCTTTACCCTTACCTATTAAAAACTAATAGCAACACAACATTCAGGTTAGTCAACGAGTTTACTCAGCCTCCTAAGGGACTTCGTGTTGAATTAACAATGGATAAAGAGTTACCAACTACTGCTTTAGAAGATGCGGCGTTAAAAACTCTGTACAGCGCAAATCTCTAAATTGTCTTTACTTTGCGTTCATTTCGTCAAGTACTCGAGCGAGGCTGGTTACAATGGCAGACGTTTTTTCAGTATTATGAACTACGTCGGGTAAATGAGTTAACCTGCGCTTTTTGTCCTTTATATAATCCGAAATCTTAATATCAAACGAAGGCGCTTTTACTACAAACCTTGCGTTAGACTGAGCTAACAAATAGTCAGGTGCTATCTTATCAACCAACTCTTTATCAATGTTACCTGCGGTATGGAAAAATACTACGGTTCTGAAAATTCTGGCTAAATAGTTAAACATGGAATAAACAGAAGACGAGCCAAATACTAATAAGGTTTGTTCGTTTAAAGCGTCAGGGTTATCTAAAATAAAAGCCCTGCCAAAATTGGGAAGATTGTTATCGTAAACAACCACTCGGTTATAATTAAACGTAGTAAGAAAATCTTCAGCATGCCTTTGAGTTGGGTAAATTTTAGAGCCAAGGTCGCCAGCCATTACACGCTCTACGTATACATCATTTTTGAAAAGGTTTTCTATGGAAGTGCAGTCTAAGCCTAATTTTTTTGCTACTTCCATTGTAGCTACTCTAGCACCATGACAACTCCAATGCGTGTCACAAACTCGAAAGGTTCGTTCTTCAAAATGCTTCAGCGCATCAATTGGTGTAACTAAGCTGAAAGAGTCATCAACAAGCTTAGTTAATTGGTCTAGCGGCGTATGTTTTGATTTTTTGAAAGGGTAGTGCTCTTCAACAACGAATTCTTTAGAAGGGGCGATAAGAAATGCACTCTTTCCAGCTTGACTCAGCGTCAAAGAGCTAAAAGTATTGGCGTAATCAGCCCAATTTTTCTTTTCTGCCCAACTGAGTTTTGTTTTACCTGTAAACTGTTCAACACTTTTGTTGGTGTCGTTATCAAGGTACAACCAATTATCTTCGCCCTCCAAAATTTTAAACACGCCCTCTATGTTCACTTCGTAAATTACGTGAAAGTGGCTATTGTGAACAATTGCTATAGCAATATTAGACGATTTGGGAGTTAAAGTATGGTCGAAACCACAAAGTGACTCTTGTTGAAAATTACGTTCTACCGAAGCCACTTTCTCGATTACGTCAGGCCTTTCAGTATTCAAATTAAGTGGAAAAATCTCGTATCCGTCTAGTAACACTAAAGTCGCATTATTCTGAAGTTTTTTAAGAAGCCAGCCTTTTATTCTAATGCCTTCTTTTTCAATAAGATTTCCTTCGTGCTCAGCACCATTGCTGGGCTCATCCAAACACCATTTGAATTTATCACTGACGTCAATGCTCGTCTGCTTCACAGAAATTGTAAAAACTGCCATTATTTTCTTATCATCCTATCAAAGATAGTTATCAACCAGACTATATTCATCTTCCATTAAATATTTCAAATTGCTTAAAGTGCTAGGGATTCCTGCTTTAGTGCGGCTATTTCGATGCAGTGGTTTCAACGACAAATTAAAGTCTTTATTTAATAACTCAATTGAGGTCGCAAAGTTATGCATCGAGCCTACAAAACTAAACTCTTGAATACCAACTTCCGAAAAAAATCGTGAGTAGGTAGTTACCATATAAGGTATCGAGCGCTCTTTTATTATCCTTTCTACGATGTCAGATTGGTTTTCGATGCCCTTCGATATATATAAATTATGAATGGTTTCATAGTGAGGGTGTTTCGATTGCAGATCTAGCAAATGTCCCACTAAAGACCAAATACGCTGAATGGGGTCGCGCACCCAGACCATACTGTTAGCGTTAGGAAAGAGTTCGCTATGTCTAGGGTGGGGTTTAAAATGGCCGTGTACCACTTGTGAGCGTGCAGAAACTTGAATCGCGTTTCCTTGCCCCAGAGACCTTGCTTCGTCAGGGTGGTAAACATCAAAAACACTAGAACGACCAAATTCTCTGTAAAACATTTGGCGAAGAGAACTGCCAGCCGTTTTAGGGATGTGATATGAAAGCCACTGTATGTCTTCGGGCTGTGCTGTTCCGTGTTTGAATCGAAATAGTGATGAAAGCGTTCTTATTAATGTCATAGTACATCTGAAACCTTGCTAGCGGCTCAGTATAACAGAACTTTTGTTTCTACCACACGCGGCCGAACAAAGTTTTAAATGAGTTATACATTCCAGTTTGTTATAATGAATGGCTAATAACACGGAAGGGTCACTGACTAAACGTATCCCTTTGCTAGGTTTGAGAGGAATTTAATGTTTTTAGTTTGTACAGCTGAACACTCGGTGTTGTGGGAGGCGCTGTGTAAATCTTTATCTTTGTACACGGTCAACTCTATTGCTTCTTCCGATAGTTCGAAAGTGCTTAATGTTGTTGTAAAGCCTGTAACGAAAGCAGATTTCAGCCAGCAGAAGCAGACGCTAGAAAGTGCTCAGGTAGCGCTGGTTACTTTTCCCCCTGAGTTTCAATTAGCTGCAGCTTTGTGTAGTGAAGAAGAATTTACCCTACAAGCCGTAACCAACAACCTAAAAGCAACGCATTTACTTGCTGAAAGTGAATTGATTGATCATGTGTGTTCTATCGAGAATCTAGCGAGCGATCTATGCAGTAGCGACGCAGGAAAGGCAATTGCGCATTACTTTTCTGATATACAAACGCCTGACTTCTCTGTGCGTGCAATTGACAGCGCAAAGTCAATATTAAAACTAGAGCCCGAAATAAAGTCTTTATACAGCCAAATTAAGCAGTTGTTCGTGACTGGTTGTGATGCTCAACCATATGCTGACTCCTCTCACAGAGATGCCGCAAACCTCCTCATAGAAAGTATGCGAGAGCTATATCAAAGCAAAGAAGAGAGCCAAATCTTAATTGAGCAATTAACTCGCACGCAGATTGAAGTTGCTAAATTAACGAGTTTGCAGCGCTCGAAAGAAGCTTCACTAGAGCAAGATATATCGGTACTAACCTCACAACTTTTTGTGTTGCAGTATCAGTTAGAAATGGGAGGAGGGCTGACTTCTTCTAACAAATCGAAAGGTATCGCTGCGCAAGCCGCAAGAAACAACGAACTAAAGCTAGAAAACGAGAAGCTTAACGCAAAGCTTAAGCGTAAGTCTCAAGCGGAAAAACAGTTGCGCTTGCAAGTCGCTGAGCTGCGCTCAATTAAACAGTCACCTTCTTGGAAAGTCACTAAGAGTATAGACAAATTAAACGCCAAAGTAAGCCGGAATGCTAAGCAACGAAGAGAGTTACTTGAGAATGTGGCTCTTGTTTACAGCAGTGATTACTTTGACGCAGACTGGTACCTTTCGACTTACAAAGATGTAAAGGAGTCTGGTGTAGACCCAGCTGAGCATTATTTGGTCTTTGGAGCTAAAGAAGGGCGTCGACCTTCAGCAGAGTTTGATGGAGACTGGTATTTGAAAAGAAATACTGATGTAGCTAAGTCTGGAATGAATCCACTATTACACTTTTTGAAATACGGAAAAGACGAAAAGAGAGCGCCGAACAGGTTTTCTTCTTTTTAGGCCATTTCGAATTAAAGGAACTTTATACCTATGAATAATGAGAAAGGCTCGATTATAGAGCAAGCTAGTCTTCTATTTTCTCAAGGTCAGTATGAGTTGGCCAAAGCACTGTATGAAAAGGCAAGCAAGAAGTATGGCGAGCATTTATTTAAAGCAAATATTTGGTTGTGTACTAAACGACTTGCGCAGCTTGAAAATGGAGAAGAAACCGTAAAAGTACCTCTGCCGAACTTCGCAGCAAGTAGTGCCTCTTCTCCTTCATATGCAGAGGAGCAGCTAGAGGAAACTCAAGCTAACTTAGAAAAATACTACTTTGAAGCGCAGAACTTGCGCAACAAACTGTTCGATATGCAGTAAGAACAAATATCGTCATTGCCTTTTTTCAAATTTTCAAATTATAAAAGTATTGCCATGGACTTAGCACAAGATAGATTAACTGAAGTCGCATCTAGCCTAGCTGCATTTGAACTCAATCCAATTAAACGACACATAGCTGGTCGAATCGCATATATAGTTAGCCATGGTGCAAGCTATGCAAGCAACGGTTATGCAATAAGAACGCAAGGTGTAGCCGAAGCACTAAACATGAAAGGCTTTGAAGCTTTGTGCTTCATACGCCCAGGCCGCCCATGGCAATTGGATGAAAACGCGAAGGTTAATACTCAAGAAGTTGTAAACGGCGTTCGCTATATCCATGCAGGTAAAGACGGAATTTTTCTACCTGAAAGTGAAGAAGAGTTTTTGCGTAAGTCCGTAGACTACTATGTACAAATGTTTCAGCTATTTCGCCCTCAATTTGTCATGGCTGGCAGCGATTATAAAGTAGGTTTGCCAGCCCTAGTGGCTGCTTCTCAATTAGGACTACCTTTTTTTAACGAGGTCAGAGGCTTTTGGGAACTTTCTCAAGCCACTCGTCAGCCTTCATATGTAGATTCAGAAGAATATGTAGCACAATCGACTCGCGATTCCTTTGTTGCAGCCCAATCGACGGGTGTCTTTACGTTAAATGATACAATGAAGCAAGAATTGATTGCGCGAGGTGTTAAGAGCGATCTAATTCAGTTAGTGCCTAACGGGCTCTCAAGTGTCTCTCAGTTAAATGCAAATTCACAGGAACTGCGAGAAAGTTTAGGTATAGATGCGAACGACAACGTAATAGGCTACGTTGGCAGCTTCAATTCTTACGAAGGCATTGAAGACCTTATTGAAGCTGTGGCTCAACTAAATGCGACTGAACAAACTGTGAAGTTGTTGCTTGTAGGCGATGCTTCAGCAATTACTAAACTTGGTGCAAGCAGCGATTTAATAGATTCGGCACCTTGGCTGATAAAAACGGGAAGAGTCCCGCACGACGACGTAATCAAATACTTTTCTGTAATAGATACCATTGTTATTCCTCGTAGAAACGAGCAGGTCTGTACGATAGTACCCCCTATGAAGATAGTTGAGGCCATCTCTTTTGGTAAAAAGATAGTGGTTTCAAATGTTCCTCCGCTTCAAGAGTATGCAGATAATTATGATTCGGTATTAAGCTTTAATGCTGGCAATGTTGAAAGTCTTCTTTCAGCGCTGAAGCTTTCTGCATCTCTTCCATTACCACAGCCTGTTACCAATTTACTCTTCTCAAATCATGTTGACGTAATGGTAAACGAGTTTAATAAGTGGACTGAGAAAGATAACGCGAAAAAAAGCGCGTCTAACGCTGTCATGCCTAAGAGCCCTGCTTTTGATATCAAAAAGCCAAAACTTAGGGCTATATCCATTATGGATGAGATATCTGAAGAGTGCTGGCGCTATGAAATGACAAGCTATCCAATTAGCAGGGCTAACTATGTAGAACAAGTGGCTTCATCTACGGCAAACTTTTGCTTCTTGGAAAGTTGTTGGAAGGGCAATAAGGGCACATGGGAGTACGCATTTACATCACCGGGCTTGAAACACAACAATGCTCAAGCGTTGTTAGACCTAATTCCTCAAGTTAAGCAAAAAATGCCTATTGTGTTTTGGAACAAAGAAGATCCAATGCACTATGATAAGTATTTACCAATAGCTAAATATGCGGACGTTATTTTTACAACTGATTCAGAAAAAGTAGCTAGTTATAAAGCAGACGTGCCTGATGCGGATGTTTATGCCGTGCCTTTTGCCGCTCAACAAAAAATTTGCAACCCTTCAGGACGATTTAAGACAGAGGCTGAGTCAGTTTGCTTCGCCGGCTCGTACTACGGCGTTGGCCATGACGAACGTAAACGCCAAATGGATGCGTTGCTACCATCAATTATAGAATTTGATGGCGCTATCTATGACAGAATGTCGAAGGTAGATAGCGACAGGTACAAGTTCCCGCCACAATACACACCGTTTATACGCGATGCAGTACCTTTTACCGAAGTTGTGCAGCTATACAAGCGATTTAAAGTTTTTTTGAATGTAAACACGATAGTGGAGTCACCCACAATGATGTCGCGTCGTGTTTATGAGTTGCTCGCTTGCGGCACACCTGTTGTATCTACTCCTTCAAAAGCAATTGAAGAGCAGTTTTCTGGCATAGTACAAGTTGCTAAAGATGCTGATGAAGCCAACGTTATCATTGAGCGCTTGCTGACTGACGGACATTACTGGGAGAAAACGTCTCACCTCGGCTATCGAGAAGTCATGACTAAGCATACCTATGCTCACCGTTTAGTGAATATTGAAAAAGCGATAGGCATTAATAATGAGCGAGAAGAACCACTAGTTAGCATTATTACGTGCACAAGACGCCCTGAGATGATTGATCGTATTGTCACAAACATGACGCGCCAAAACCATTCGAATATTGAGCTCATCTTAGTACTTCAAGGGTTTAGCCAATCTCAGTCGGAAGAGCTAATTGGTAAACTGAAGTCTGTCGATTCTAACATTAAGCGTGTTACAGCAATGATTAATGATAGTGAAGATACGCTGGGCGAGCGGTTTAACAAAGCGGCAGAGAAAGCGAGCGGCGAATATATCGCTAAAATGGATGATGATGACTTCTATTTCGCTAATTACCTGAAAGATATGCTAATACCGTTTACCTTTGGTGATTATGGCGTTGTAGGTAAGAAAGAGCTTTATATGTATTTATCTGGTTCTGACAAACTAATAAAACGCTTCCCGGGTAAAAAACATCAAGAAGCAGATTTTGTAGCAGGGGCTACCCTAGTATTCAAGGCTGATGTTTTTCACAAGTACAAGTTCAAAGCGGTTAATAGAGGTGAAGATAGCGAACTATTGAATCGTTTAAAGGCGGACGGCATTAAAGTTTACGCCTCGGACCCTTTTAACTTCATTGTATGGAGAGGGAACGTTGAAGCTCATACTTGGGATGCAACAGATGAGTATTTCTTGTCAGGATCCCAAACGGAGATAGTCTCAGACCATTTGAACAAAGATCTCGTTGCGTTTTAGTCTAAAATAGCGGCTTCTATTAAACAACCAGCTGAAATTTATAATTTTTGTGTATAAGCGAGTGCTTGTGAAATTTAATTTTTTGATTCCCCTAAAAACAACCAAAGTTTTTGATAACTCTAATTGGTCAGAAGACAAAGAAAAACACGAGTTAATCAAAGAAAACTTAGTAAGAACACTTATTTCAATCGAAGGCGCGGCAAGCCAAGTAAGCGATAAAGTGGAAGTAAATGTTTTTGTAAGTGGACATGAAAACCCTTTAACCGATATGGAAAAAATTTGGTGCTACATAAATATTGTCTTCGTAGGAAATGACTTTCCTAGACCGACTGAAAAGAGTCTCTACATGAATGATAAGGAGTTGAAGAAGACTTCGGCAATTAAAGAGCTCAAAAAGACTATGGAGCAAAACAAGGAAGAATCTTCCATTGTAATGCTACTTGATGCCGACGACTTGGTTGCTACTGACTTTTTCCATACAGTGCTGTCGACTTTTGAAGAACAAAATTGTGATGATATAGCCATGATGTCTGGTTATCTTTGTGATAAGAACAATCAAGCGTTTGGTTATCTAAACGGTATAGATCGAATATTTTATAGGAATTGCGGCTCATCGTTCATTTCAAAGGTTAAGTTGGAAGACTTAGAGATCGGAGGTTTTGTTAGTAGATTGAGGAATCATGTAAGATTTCACGAGCAAGCGAAAGATGCATCAAGAAATGTTTATTATTCGTTTGAACCAACAGTCCTCTATCTCGTAAATCATGGCGAAAACGACGTGTCGGAGAGGCATGGCGAGCACCACATGATTAACTTTGTAAAGCAATACCTATGTTCGGTAGAACAAATATCGCAAGTTAAGGAGAAGTTTCCTTCATTGGTTCTTTAGCGAATACTTGAGTCTTCACCTTGAATTTTAAATACTTCGACGAAAGTTGGTACTTAGCGACCTATCCTGATGTAGCTAATGCGGGTATAGATGCGTTAACGCACTACAAAAAATTCGGAATAAAAGAAGGGCGTCTACCTTGCGCTCTTCCAGTATTAAGTGACATAAGAGCGCTTTGGGGCGCTCCTCATTCAATCGACAACTTTTCGCTAGTTCGTTTGCGAGAGCACGTTAAAGGTGAAGGGCCTAATGGCGCCTACGCGTTAGCTAACATAGCCTCGTACTATCACTCTTTAGGGGCCTTCAAAGAGGTCATCACCTTAATAGAGAGCAATACGAAACTACTCTCTTCATTCCCCGAACTTATAGCTGAGCAGGGGGGGTATGTTGTTGCGCTTGAAAGCTATATAAAAGTCGGTGATATCAAAGGTGCCGAAAGTGCATTGCGAAGGTGGGAAACTGTTTTCTCACCAACTGAGTCTTTAATGGCGCGCTCTTTACTCGAGCAAAAGTACGGTAAAATAAAGCGACTAAATCAGATTTACTCATCTGAACATTTGGAAAATGTAGAAATTGTTGCCGAAGATCCAGCTTTGTTCGATAGCCTCGGCAGTAGTAAGGAAACAAAGCTGTTCCATAAACTTAAATCTTTTGTTTTTCCATTTCACAAGGTTTCAGTTGTTGTGCCAGTATTCAACGGGGCAACAACCGCAGCAACAGCGCTTCGTTCTTTGCGTTCACAAACCTGGGCAAATCTTGAAATAATTGTTATTGATGACTGCTCGACGGACAATAGTTTTGAGCAATTAAAAGTGCTTTCGGAGCAAGATGCCAGAATCAGCGTTTTTCGAAACGATATTAATAGAGGTGCATATTACACGCGTAATAGAGGTCTCCATTTGGCAACAGGAAAGTTTGTTACTGTAATGGATGCCGACGACTGGGCTCACCCGCAGAAGATTGAAAAACAAGTTTGGCCGCTCATCTGGAAACGAAATCTGGCTGCCACAGTCTCACACTGGGCAAGATGTAATAACTCGTTGGAGTTCACGCGGCTAAGACCTCAAAATGGATGGGTTCACAGAAACGTTTCTTCCCTAATGGTGCATAGGCAAATAGCGATAGATTTAGGTGGATGGGATGTTGTTAAGGCCAATGCCGATACCGAATTTTATTATCGTTTACAAGCGCTAACTGGCTCAGAGAGCATTAAAGAGGTGCTACCAGGCACTCCGCTTTCACTAGGAAGGCTTAGCGATTCCTCGCTTACACAGCAATCGAGCACTCATCTCATTACACAGTATGGTGGCGCTAGAAAGCAGTATATTGATTTTGCGAGAGCATGGCATAGAAATACAAACAACCTGAGCTTGAAAAGAGATAGCAATAATCTAGGCTTACCTTTTCCCGTTCCTCCTGTATTACTGAATAACGCAACCCCTGACGCATGTGCGGTTAATGAGGCTGAATATCATCGTTGGTTAACCGCTTTCGACGAAGAATGGTATCTATTGTCTAATAAAGACGTTGATGCTCAAGGTATTGGAATACATGAGCATTACTGGCAAAGCGGAGAGCTAGAAGATAGGGCTCCGTCTCCATTTTTTGTGCCAAGTGCCTATAAATACAAATTTCCTCAGTACGCTGAGCAACAAAGTCCCATGTGGCATGCTCTGATAAATGGATGGGCGTTTACTCAGCCTGTAATTATTGAAGGGGATATTAAAGGTGCATTAGGGGCTCATATTGTAGTTGTGGGACACCAAGTAACATCTCAAATATTCGGGGCAGAAAGAAGTCTTCTTGATATGCTTTTTGCGTTAAGAAAAGCAGAATATAAAGTCACTCTGGTTTTACCTTCAGCCAATAATCCAGATTACATCGAAAGATGTGAAAAATTAGTTACAAGCATTCAGTTCTTGCCTCTTCCTTGGTTCAGTAAGTCGCGAAAAACAAGCCATGTCTTAGAAAGCTATTTGTCTGAGTATTTCACATCACAGGGCGTTGCTGCAGTGTATGTTAATACGATAGTAATGCATGAACCGTTAATTGCCGCAACAAGAAGCAATATTCCAAGTGTCGTTCATGTTCGGGAGCTTCCCGAGCACGACCCAGATTTAATGAAAATATTAGGTGAAACGCCAGAAGAGTGCAGGGAACGTTTACTTGAGAACAGTAAATTTTTTATAGCCAATTCTAAAAAAACTGAGAGTTGGCTCAACGCACCTGCGCGTACATCTGTTGTTTATAACAAAGTATCTTCTTCATTACCTCCAAAGAGTATTGCGCCAACAGAAACGCTTAAGGTATGCATGGCAAGTAGTAATATAAAGAAAAAGGGGATTAACGACTTTTTTGAAGTAGCAAGCTTGTGTAGCACCAATAGTAATATTCAGTTCAATTTGTATGGCCCTATTACCGACGAAGTCAAAAAAGTACAGAAGGAACTTAACACTAAAAATGTGAAAGTACACGGGTATGCCACTGATGTGAATGTTGTCATGCAGCAAAACCACGTCGTTCTCTCACTATCTTTGTTTGAAGAGTCTTTCGGTCGAACTGTGGCTGAGGGAATGTTAAATGAAAGAGTTGTGGTTGCCTATGATTGGGGCGCTGTACCAGAGTTATTGGATGAAAAATCAGGTATATTGGTCGAATACAAAAATGTGAAAGCAGTAGCCGATGCACTTTGTTATCTTCAGAAAAACAACGAAATACTCTTTAAAAAAGCAAAAAATGCAAGGAATAGAGCGCTAAGTCGTTTTTCGAATGACGTTTATAATTTACAGCTAAAGGAAACTTTAGAAACATTTTTGAATAAATCATAGAGTTATGCGTCGAACGTGTTTGATTTGGGTGTAAACAATCTCGTTTAGTTGCCTTAGCGGTAACATGCTTTAAAATGAGCGCGTAGAAATTTAATAATAATTAACTCGAGAAGTACGGAGTAAATAGGATGTGTGGAATAGTAGGTGCAATAGCCGAAAGGAATGTGGTTGAAATACTACTAGAAGGGCTAAAAAGGTTAGAGTACAGAGGATATGATTCCGCTGGCGTAGCCTTGTTAGACAAGGATGGTAATTTAAAACGCATTCGCGCAGTAGGTAAGGTCAAAAATTTAGCTGAAGCTGTAGAAAGTGAAACTGCTTTGGGAACCACAGGGATTGCCCATACACGATGGGCTACTCACGGTGGTGTGACTGAGTACAATGCGCATCCACACTTTTCTTCAAGCCGCGTAGCAGTGGTACATAATGGTATTATCGAAAATTACGTTTCGCTGCGTAAGAACCTTTCTGAAAAAGGTTACACCTTTTCAAGCGACACAGACACCGAGACCATTGCACATGTGGTTCACGAAATGCTTAATGACGGTAAGTCTTTATTAGAAGCTGTTCAAAATGCTGTGACGCATTTCACTGGTGCATACGGCACCGTAGTTATCGATAAAGAAGACCCTGACACAATGGTAGTCGCGCGCTCAGGTAGCCCATTGGTTATCGGACTGGGCTTGGGTGAAAACTTCATTGCTTCAGACCAATTAGCGCTACTACCTGTAACCCGTCGGTTTATCTTCTTAGAAGAGGGTGACGTAGCAAAGGTTACACGTCGTGAGGTGACGATTTTCGACAAAGATGGTGAGCGCGTTGAGCGTGAAGTTGTAGAATCCAACGTAGAGCATGATGCAGGCGATAAAGGTGGATATCGTCATTACATGCTTAAAGAGATCTATGAGCAGCCAGCGGTTATTCGAAATGCGCTTCAAGATAGAGTGGATAATATTCACAACATCGACGCTTTGTTTGGCGAAGGTGCAGAAGACATTTTGAAACAAGTGAAGCATGTGCAAATTATCGCATGTGGAACCAGTTATCACGCTGGCATGACTGCACGATATTGGCTAGAAGAACACGCGAACGTTTCGTGCTCAGTAGAGATTGCTTCAGAGTTTAGGTACCGTAAGTCAGCTGTTCACCAAAACAGTCTGCTCGTGACTATTTCCCAAAGCGGGGAAACGGCAGACACATTAGCCGCGTTGCGTTTGGCCAAAGAACTAGGTTATATGTCGGCACTCACAATCTGTAATGTACCGGGTTCTTCGTTAGTGCGCGAGTCAGACCTTGCGTTTATGACGCTAGCCGGTGCAGAGATTGGCGTAGCATCGACTAAAGCGTTTACAACCCAACTTACAGCCTTCTTAATGCTTACACTGGCGTTAGGGAAGTTCAATGGTCTCTCTAACGAAACGTCAGCGAAAATCGTATCTGCAATTAAAACGCTGCCTAGCAAGATTGAAGAAGCGTTGAGTACTGCTGAGGTAATCGAAGCTCTCGCTGAAGAGTTTGCCGATAAGCACCATAGCTTGTTCCTCGGGCGTGGCGCTCAGTATCCAATTGCAATGGAAGGCGCGCTTAAACTCAAAGAAATCTCTTATATACACGCCGAAGCATACGCATCAGGTGAGCTTAAACACGGCCCTTTAGCGTTGATAGACGACGAAATGCCTGTAATTGTCGTTGCGCCCAATGATGAATTACTTGAAAAGTTAAAATCTAACGTGGAAGAAGTACGTGCCAGAGGCGGTATTATGTATGTGTTTGCCGATGCTGATGCGCACTTTGATAGCGATGAAACAATGCGCGTCATTAATATCCCTCATTGTGAAGATATTATTGCGCCCATTGTTTATACCGTTCCTCTGCAACTTCTTTCTTACTACGTAGCATTGATCAAAGGCACTGATGTCGATCAGCCCCGAAACCTTGCAAAGTCGGTTACTGTAGAATAACGCTAACATCTTGATATTAGGCCATGACTTTTTGAGTTGTGGCCTTTCGTTTTTTAGGAAGTAAAAATGTCTCAAAAATATTTTGGCACCGATGGAATTCGCGGGAAAGTTGGCGAATTCCCAATGACACCTGATTTTGTAATGAAGCTAGGCTGGGCTGCGGGCGTAGTTTTGGCGGCAGACGGTACAAAAGAAGTGCTCGTTGGAAAAGATACTCGCGCTAGCGGGTACATGCTTGAATCTGCATTAGAGGCTGGTTTGTCGGCAGCGGGCGTTAATATAGCATTGGCTGGGCCTATTCCCACACCTGCGGTAGCTTATTTAGCTTCGACTTTTAGGGCTGACGCAGGCGTAGTTATTAGCGCATCTCATAACCCCTATTACGATAACGGTATTAAATTTTTTGGCCGAAGTGGCGCGAAGTTAGGTAGTGAGCAACAACAGGCAATTGAAGAAAAATTACAGTGTGCGCTGGAAAATGGTATCGAATGCGTAGATTCAGAGCGTTTGGGTAAAGCGCGAAGAATTGAAGATGCCGCAGGTCGCTATATTGAATTCTGCAAAGGGACCTTTCCAAGCGATCTCAGTCTTGAAGGACTGACAGTCGTTGTTGATAGTGCGAATGGTGCTGCGTATAAAGTCGCCCCCAGTGTGTTTGAAGAGTTGGGAGCAAAAGTCATTAATATCGCAAACACGCCGAACGGGGTAAACATCAACAATGAGTGTGGTGCTACGTCACTGAATGCACTAAGCAAAGCGGTAACAACGAATAAAGCTGATTTAGGAATAGCCGTTGACGGAGATGCAGACAGAATTATGTTTGTTGATTCAGATGGTGATGTCGTTGATGGAGACGAGATTCTGTTTTTGATGGCCCGTGAGGCAAAGCAAGCTGGCTACAAAGGCGGTGCGGTTGGCACGCTTATGAGCAACTTGGGGCTTGAGATTGCACTAAAAGAATTAGATATCCCGTTTGAAAGAACCAAAGTCGGCGATAGATATGTTGTCGAAAAATTAAAAGAAACTGGCTGGCGTATAGGTGGTGAAACGTCTGGTCATATACTCAATTTAGACTATGCATTCACTGGTGATGCTATTGTTGCTGCTCTTCAAGTATTGGCAGTGGTCGTAAAAAGTGAATATTCTCTAAAAGACTTAAAAGAAGGGATGACTAAGCTGCCTCAGTGTATGGTGAACGTTCGTCATAACGATCTGGATTCAGTACTTGATTTAAATGTTGTAAAGGAAGAGGTAGCGCGAGTCGAAGGGGCCTTAGGTTCAAGTGGTCGTCTTGTTCTTCGAAAATCTGGAACAGAGCCTTTGATTCGTGTAATGATAGAGGCAACAGATAGGGATGTAGCTACTGAACTAGCAAATAGTTTGGCAGAGATAATACGAACAAATTAACAAGGAAAAACTATGAACCGGAAGGGTATAATTTTGGCAGGTGGATCTGGCACGCGTTTACATCCATTGACGAGAGTGGTAAGTAAACAACTGATGCCGGTTTACGATAAACCCATGATATTTTATCCGCTAGCTACTCTTATGATGTCGGGAATCAGAGATATTTTGATTATCACAACACCTGAAGAGCAGCGCCGTTTCATTGAGTTAATCGGCGACGGCAGTGAGCTGGGAATAAACGTTCAATATGCAGCTCAGCCATCGCCAGATGGTTTAGCACAAGCATTTCTAATAGGCGAAAGCTTTATCGGTAACGACAGCAGCACACTTATTCTCGGTGATAACATCTATTATGGACATGATCTAAAGCGCTCTCTTCAAAGTGCGTATAGCCAAGAGCACGGCGCTACAGTATTTGGTTATCACGTTAACGATCCTGAGCGCTATGGTGTAGTAGAGTTTGATGATGACTGGAACGCGCTTTCTATTGAAGAAAAGCCCGCTGTACCAAAATCTAACTATGCGGTAACGGGTCTTTACTATTACGACAACCGTGTAGTGGACTTCGCTAGAGAAGTGAAGCCGTCGCCTCGTGGTGAACTTGAAATTACCGACTTGAACAACCTTTACCTTAAGGATGGTTCACTTAAAGTAGAGTTGATGGGCCGAGGTTCAGCGTGGTTGGATACAGGTACGCTTGATTCGTTACTAGATGCTGCAAATTTCGTGGCGGCTATAGAAAAACGTCAGGGCTTAAAAGTGTGCTGCCCTGAAGAAGTTGCTTATAGAATGGGTTATATCGACGCCGAGCAGTTAGAAAAGCTGGCGGCACCACTTAAGAAAAGCGGCTATGGTGATTACCTGCTGAAAGTGCTTAAAGACAAGGTAAAAGTTTAACCTCACTCCAGTTTACAAAAGGTGGCCATGCCACCTTTTTCATGTTCATATGCAAATTCGTACGGAAAGTAAATGCAAGTAATTAAAACAAACATCCCTGACGTTAAAATTATAGAACCAAAAGTATTTGGCGACGAGCGCGGTTTTTTTCTAGAAACCTTTCGCACCGACTGGTTTAAGAAAGAATGTGCGAATGTGGATTTTGTTCAAGATAACCACTCTAAATCTAGCCAAGGTATTCTTCGCGGCCTTCATTATCAAATGGAGCAAACCCAAGGCAAATTGGTGCGTGTAGTTAGCGGCGAAGTGTACGACGTAGCCGTAGATATGCGTAAAGACTCACCTACTTACGGTAAGTGGGTTGGGGTGACGTTATCAGCTGAGAATAAACGTCAGTTATGGGTACCTGCGGGCTTTGCTCACGGTTTCTACGTAACCAGCGAATCAGCTGAGTTCGTGTATAAGTGTACAGACTATTACCACCCGGAATCTGAAATATCAGTTAAGTACGACGACCCAACGTTAAATATCGACTGGCCATTAGTAAATGGTGAGAAGCCTTCTTTATCAGGTAAAGATGAGGCGGGCTTGGCATTTGTAGACGCACCTACGTTTTAATTGTTATCGGTTATTTACTGGCTTTTTATAGAGTACTAGCGATTAATGAATATTGTAATTATAGGTAAGTCTGGGCAGCTAGCGTTTGAGCTTTCTCGTGAACTAGAAAATAGCGATCACCAAGTAACGTTTTTAGGGCGCGATGATATTGATATTACGAACGCCTCTAATGTTGAAGAAAAACTATCGCCGTTATCAGCAGATGTTTTAATAAATGCGTCAGCGTACACCGCTGTAGATAAAGCTGAAGAAGATACTGAAGCGTGTAATGCCATCAATGCGTTAGCTGTCCAGAATTTAGCAAAGTTCTGTAAAGCAAACGGTGCTTTTATGGTGCATGTGTCTACCGATTATGTGTTTAACGGTCATAAAGGTTCGCCTTACTTAACTGACGACCCTATTGAACCACAGGGTGCTTATGGCAAGTCAAAAGCAGAGGGCGAAAAAGCACTGCTTGAAATACTGCCAGATGCCAGCTGCCTAATTCGTACTGCTTGGGTTTACTCGTCGCATGGTAATAACTTTGTGAAAACTATGCTGCGTTTAATGGCTGATAAACCACAACTTACTGTGATAGACGATCAAATTGGTACACCCACATGGGCGAAAGGTTTGGCTGAAGCTTGTGTTTCTGCCGCTGAGAATAAAACCAGCGGCGTGTATCACTGGACTGATGAAGGCGTAGCAAGCTGGTACGACTTTGCTTTAGCTATTCAAGAGCTAGGAATTGAAAAAGGGCTGCTAGATAAATCAATTCCAGTATTACCGATTCCATCTAGCCAGTACCCAACGCCAGCGAAGCGCCCTCATTACAGTGTGCTAGATAAGCAAACAGCGCGTGAAACATTTGCGTCGTGCAAGCCTACTCACTGGCGTAAGCAGTTGGCCAGCATGCTAGACGAATTGAAAGCCTAATCGGCAAAAACAGAATTATATTTTTGGTAAAAAGAAAATGAGCAAAACAATTTTAGTAACAGGTGGTGCAGGCTTTATTGGTTCTGCCGTGGTACGCCATCTTATAAATGATACTGATCACACGGTAGTAAATTTAGATAAGTTGACCTATGCCGGTAACTTAGAATCGTTAACGTCAGTTTCAAGCAGCGACCGCTATAGCTTTGAACAAGTTGATATTTGTGATGCTGAAGAAGTAAAGCGTGTTTTCAACACGCACCAGCCAGATATTATAATGCACTTGGCGGCTGAATCTCATGTAGACCGTTCAATTGACGGGCCAGGTGAGTTTATTCAAACCAACGTGGTAGGTACATACACTTTACTTGAGCAAGCAAGAGCGTATTGGTCTGAGCTTGAGGGCGTTAAAAAAGCAGGGTTTAAGTTCCACCATATTTCTACTGATGAAGTATACGGCGACCTTCCTCACCCTGATGAAGTTGAGCCAGGCACAGAGCTTCCATTGTTTACGGAAACTACCCCGTATGCACCAAGTTCCCCTTATTCAGCGAGTAAAGCAAGTTCTGATCAGCTAGTACGTTCGTGGCTGCGTACCTATAAGCTACCAACATTAGTAACTAATTGCTCAAATAACTATGGGCCGTATCATTTCCCTGAAAAGCTAATACCGTTAGTTATTTTAAATGCGCTAGCGGGCAAGCCGCTGCCTGTATATGGCAAAGGTAACCAAATTCGTGACTGGTTGTATGTTGAAGACCACGCTCGTGCATTGGTGGTGGTTGCGCTAAACGGTGAAATTGGTGAAACCTATAACATTGGTGGTCATAACGAAAAGCAGAACATTGAAGTGGTGCAAACTATTTGCACTATTTTGGATGAAGTTAAGCCGAAAGAAAGCAAATACGCCGAGCAGATCACTTACGTTCAAGACCGCCCAGGCCACGACATGCGCTACGCTATTGACGCAAGTAAAATAGAGCGTGAGCTAGGATGGAAGCCACAAGAAACCTTCGAAAGCGGTATTCGTAAAACCGTAGAGTGGTATTTAGCGAATGAAGCCTGGTGGAAAGCGGTTCTTGATGGAAGTTATCAAGGTGAGCGCTTGGGTACAGGAAGCTGATACCCATGCAAATCTACAAGTGTTAGACTAGAAAGCCGCTTTCATATATAGCGGCTTTCTTTATTTTTAAGGCCCTAAATTGTCTACATGAAAAAAATTGCTATGCGGTCAGTGCGTGCCGCCCTTCAACTTATTCCTAAAAATTTAAAAAACAAGTTCAAACAAAACGAACGCTTAACGGGTTTGTATATAAGGTCGGTAAGAAAATCTGGGCTATTTTTTGATGCACCAACACCTAAGCAAACGCAGGCGCTATATAATCACTGGCTTGAAATGAACGAATCTGCTTTCTCAAATTCGATAACTAATATTGGCGAGTGGCAAGCAGTAATATTTGGCACCGACAACCAGGGCGTGACAGAGGGAAATATTAAAACCCTTGGTGTGAAAACTTGCATAATAACGGGCGAATTGGCGGTGGTTGCAATAGAAAGGAAAATCTCACTGTTAGACGACAGGTTACCTACATTGTTGCTAAATGGTGGTGACCTATTAGAAAGCACTGCTATTTACCATCTTGTTGAAGCGTTAAAAGGTAATGATTTAGTCTATTGTGATACTGACGAACTTAGCAGTACTGGGACTAAAACGTCACCAAGGTTCTTACCAAGTTGGAACCCTGAGCTTCAATATTCTACGGGATATATCAATAGCGGGGTAATGATCAAAACTTCGCGGTTAAAGTCGCTACATATTTCTAATCAAACAACGATTGCTGAAGTAATTACTGAGCTTTCCTTATCCATCGATGACTTAGTGGTTAATCATATGCCGTTACCTTTGGTGCATCTATCAGTCACAGAAAATAATGAAGCAAAATCGCTGGAACGTGTGAAGATGGTGATAGAAAGACATTCAAAAGCTACAGTCGAATTGGATGAAAAGTTTAACGTAAATCGACTTTGCTGGCCCAATACAAATCCACTGGTGAGCTTAATCATTCCCACGAAAAATGGGAAAGCACTGGTTAAAGCTTGTATTGAATCAATTCTAGAAAAAACAACATATAAAAATTACGAGATATTGCTTATTGATAATGGCTCTGATGAACAGGAAAGTATTGAGTATTTTAGTTATCTAGACACATTGGAAAAAGTAAGGGTTATTCGTTACCCGGCGCCATTTAATTATTCGGCAATTAATAATTTCGGTGTTGAACATGCAAAAGGCTCCATCCTTGGGTTAGTTAATAACGATATCGAGGTTATATCGCCTGATTGGCTTACTTATATGGTTGGCCACGTAGAGCGCAAAGATGTTGGCTGTGTTGGTGCAAAGCTGCTTTATTCTGATACACGGATACAACACGCTGGCGTTGTTTTAGGCTACGGTGGTGGCGCTGGCCATGCTCATAAGAACTTTCCTCGCTTTCATACTGGTTACTTAAACAGGATCGTTGCTACAAGCAACTACAGTGCGGTAACCGCAGCGTGTTTATTAGTTAAACGCGCGCATTTTGATGCCGTAAACGGTTTGAATGAAAAAGACCTTTCTGTTGCCTTTAACGATGTAGATTTTTGTTTGAAGGTTAAAGGCTTAGGCGTTAATAATATTTACTGTGCAGAAGCAGAGCTTTTCCATCATGAATCGGTCAGTAGAGGCTTAGATATTTCACCTGAAAAAGCGGCCCGTTTTAATCGCGAGTTATCGTATTTGCAAACAACGTGGGATGCGTTCATAAAAGATGATCCTGCTTACAGTCCGAATTTAACACTTAAGCGTGAGAACTTTTCAATAAAGAGTGCAGTTGAATTGAAAAGTATAGGTAGAAGGCATAATTGATGCATAGTGCATAAAACATAGGTTTGATACGCTACTTAAAAAGGCGAGTTAGCCGAAGCGTTCATCATTGTTTAAAATTACTATGCAATATTACTAGTGTAGTTTTCGAAAATTATTTGTACAAAACTGGAGAATATTTAAATGGATAGTACTATGCAGAAGCTCAAAATAGCTGTAGCAGGCACAGGCTATGTAGGGCTTTCAAATGCAGTGCTACTTGCACAACACAATGAAGTGAAAGCGGTCGACTTGGTACCTGAAAAGGTCGAGATGCTGAATAACAAAAAGTCTCCAATTGAAGACAAAGAGATTTCTGAGTACCTAACGACTAAAGAGCTTAATCTTGAAGCTACGTTAGATGCACAGGTAGCATATAAAGATGCCGATTATGTGGTTATTGCAACGCCAACGGATTACGACCCACAGACTAACTACTTCAATACAGGTAGCGTAGAAGCGGTTATCAAAACGGTAATGGAAATTAACCCTGATGCTGTAATGATCGTAAAATCAACTGTGCCGGTAGGGTTTACTAAAGACGCAAAAGCACGTTTCGGTTCTGACAACATTATCTTCTCGCCAGAGTTCCTACGTGAAGGTAAAGCGCTTTACGATAACCTTTATCCTAGCCGTATTATTGTGGGCGAGCAAAGCGAACGCGCTGAAATTTTTGCTAAGCTACTTCAACAAGGTGCAATCAAAGAAGAAATTGACGTGTTGTTCACTGACAGCACTGAAGCTGAAGCAATAAAGCTTTTCGCTAATACTTATTTAGCAATGCGAGTTGCCTACTTCAACGAGTTAGATAGCTATGCAGAACGAAACGGCTTAGACACCAAACAAATTATTGAAGGTGTTGGCTTAGACCCTCGAATTGGTAAGCATTACAACAACCCAAGCTTTGGTTACGGTGGTTACTGCCTACCAAAAGATACTAAACAATTGTTGGCTAACTACAGTGAAGTGCCTAACAACATGATTCAGGCTATTGTAGATGCTAACCGTACCCGTAAAGACTTTATTGCCGATTCAATTGTAAGCCGTGGCCCAAAGATTGTTGGTATCTACCGCCTTATCATGAAGACTGGTTCTGACAACTTCCGCGCCAGTGCAATTCAGGGCATCATGAAGCGCATTAAAGCGAAAGGTATCGAAGTGGTAGTATACGAGCCAGTACTTAAAGAAGATGACTTCTTTAATTCACGTGTAGTAAACGATTTAGAAGAGTTTAAGAAAATCTCTGATGTTATCGTCGCCAACCGTGTAACGGGCGATATCGAAGACGTACTTGAAAAAGTATATAGCCGCGACTTGTTCAACGCCGATTAACTAAAAATTGTGGGGTCAGAGTAAAAACTCTGACCCTATAAGCTAAAAAGGGCCAAGTTTTGAAGTGCCCCCCAATAGTTGGACTATCCACTTACTGGGGTTATTTTACAAACTGACCCTTTCTCTTACCTACCGATTGATACTATTTATCTGACCGTCCATATCTATCTGAGAAACGAACAATGTCGTCCTCTCCAAGATAGGCACCCGATTGTACCTCGATTAATTCCAGTGGAATTTTACCCGGGTTTTCTAGTGCGTGAACGGCACCAATAGGAATATAAACAGATTCGTTTTCTGTCAGCATTTGCGTTTCATCACCAATAGTTACGTTAGCTGTACCTGATACAACTACCCAGTGTTCCGCTCTGTGGTGATGCATTTGAACAGACAGTTTTTCGCCAGGCTTTACGGTGATACGCTTAACTTTAAAACGACCGCCATTGTCTATAGAATCGTAACTGCCCCAAGGCCTAAACACTTCACGGTGAAATTCAAATTCTGGGCGCTTTTCTGCCTTCAAACGGTTCACAACGGTTTTGATGTGTTCGGCATTCTTTTTATTAGCCACCATTACAGCATCTTTGGTTTCAACTACCACAACGTCTTCCAAGCCAATAACTGCAACTAAACTGTGCTCTGCATTCACGTAGCTGTTTTTGGTACCTTCTAATAGCGTATCGCCAGTAGTTACATTGCCGTTTTCATCTTTGTCACCTGTTTCCCATAAAGAAGACCAGCTGCCTACATCAGACCAACCGGCATCTAGTGTTACCATTGCCGCTTCCGATGTTTTTTCCATTACGGCATAGTCAATCGAATCACTCGGGCAAGAAGCAAAGATTTCTTCATCTATACGCACAAAGTCGAGATCTTTTTCTGTTTTCTCAATAGCTTTTTTACACGTTGTGTATATTTCTGGGGCATGGGCTTCAAGTGCTTTTAAGAAAGCGCCAGCTTTAAACATAAACATGCCGCTATTCCAGAAGTATTCGCCTGAGTTAACGTATTTAGTAGCGGTAGGCATATCAGGTTTTTCAACAAACTCACTCACATCGAAGCCGATATTTAGTTTACTCCCAGCTTTAATATATCCGTAGCCTGTATGGGGTTGAGTAGGAACGATGCCAAATGTAACTAATTTACCTTGTTCAGCTAACGCTTGGGCTTCCTTTATCTTCAATTGAAATGTTTCGCTATCTTGAATCAAGTGATCAGCGGCTAAAACCAAAAGAACGGGATCGCCACCATCTTCCATAGCTTGAAAAGCTGCCAAAGCAATCGCTGGGGCTGTATTTCGCCCAACTGGCTCTAGCAGTATATCGCTATTGTCTACGTTGATTTGTCGCATTTGCTCGGCAACCAGAAAGCGGTGTTCTTCGTTACAAATTATAGATGGCGGTAATGATTCGATTCCATCGAGCCTTTGCACAGTGTCTTGAATCATGGTTTTGTCAGAAGTAAGTGACAAAAACTGTTTAGGTAAAGCAGCACGTGACTTTGGCCATAAGCGGCTTCCAGTACCGCCTGCAAGAATAACTGGCTTCATTAGCGTTCCTTGATTTTAAAGTAATATCTATGTTGTCAGTATACTGAGTTATGCAAGAGATAAAAACGGTGTAGCACAACAATCCCAACCATCACTTTAAAGCGTTAATCAATCTAACCCCGTAAGCGGGAAAGTGTTCGTCCTTCGTTAAAATCTGCAGCCCTTCAGCTTGAGCTTGGGCGATCAGCATTCTGTCAAATGGATCGCGGTGGTGCATTGGCAGCCTTCCTGCTTGCTGGCTGTGAAATAAATTGATAGGTAATGCGCTAAAACCTAACTCTTCGATAAGCGACTCAATATCGTCTGGTACCGTGAGTTTTCCCAGCTGCTGTTTTATCGACATTTCCCAAACAGACGCGGCGCTGATATAAATGGCGTTTTCAGTATTAGAGATATGCTTTTGAGCGTTATGACCTAATTGCTCATCTCCGTTCATCCACCAAATTAAAACGTGGGTATCGAGTAATATTCTTTTCATTACAAACCGAACATATCTGCTATATCTTCATTAACCTCTTTCGAGTCGAAGTCTTCAGTCGTATGAACCTGGCCTTTGAATTGCCCAAAAATGCGTTTTTTTTCTGTTTTAAAAGGCACTAGTTTCACTGCTGGTTTTCCCGACTTGGCGATAACAACTTCTTCACCGGCCTCTGCCCGTTCGACAAGTTGGGATAACTTACTTTTTGCCTCATGCATATTGGCCTGCATACAACACCTCTAATGAGCTTAGCTAAACTTAGCTATAATGGTAGTTCAAAAAAACAACAGTTGCAATCACGTCCTCAACTCATTTATATCTAACGCTTGTAGATCAAAAATCTGACAAGGAGCCAAACTAAATGCCTATCGTGTCAGTGCTGCGGTATCTTTAATCATCAAAGATCATTCACAAAAAACTTCCCAAACCCCAAAATTCAAAATAAAATCCACGCCAATTCAACTCCTGCCATTAAGCCTCACGCTTACACATACCCGGCGGGGAAGAAGCATGCTTTAAATTGTGGGGATACCTCAGGGGCAGTGTTGATACTCTGCCCCTCAATTTCTATGGCTCCTAATCCAGGCGTCCAGAGCCCACACGTCACGTTAGAATCCCCCTGGCTGAGGCAACAATCGCCTCACTAATCGTATAGTCAGCACGGCTTTTACCTGTAATAGCGTAGTATCGTTCGTTGAGCGTATTCGCGTTGCCAATACAATGCACACCATATTGCTCTTCAACGTGTTTCGAAATAGCCGATGGTGCGCAGAACACGCCAAAGTCTTCGCTGCCAAATAGCTTCAATAAGGCGGTATCATCGAACTCGGCCACAATTTTGGGGTAAAGCTGTTCGGTTTCAAGCCAGCTGGTTAATGCTTGTCGTATCCCCGACGTGTTGCCTTGAATAAGTAACGGCATCTGATTTAAACAATCAGGAAAGGTTTGTTCTTCACTAAGTGGTGATTTCGCAAAAAAGCTCAACGAGCTTTCACCTAAGAAAAAGCTATTGGCGCTAATTTGCGTACCTGGCGCTATGCCGCGGTCTGCAACAATAAAGTCGATAGCGTTAATGGCCAGTTCTTTCAGTAATCCATCGAAGCTGTCTTCTTTAATTACATACTTCACATGAGAAAACCGACGCATGGTGTCGTGAACAAAATCGTAAAAAAGTACTTTTGGAATACCGTTTGTAATACCTATTACGAATTCTTTCGTATTCACTTCATCGCTATTGTTAAGTATTTCAGCCAGTTGATTACCTTTATGAAATATTTCACTGGCATACTGATAGGTAACTTTACCTCTCGCGTTAAGGTATAGCCGCTTGTTTATTCTGTCGAATAGGGCATAGCCAAGCTGGTTTTCGAAGGTACTAAGTTGCCCGCTAACCGTTTGAGGAGTAACGTGAAGTAACTTGGCTGCCTTAGCAATACTGCCTTCGCGGGCGACCAGATAAAAATAGTATAAATGATGGTAGTTTAGGTGATGCATAATTTTACAAAATAGAAGAAGGGCAGGAAATGTACTCTGACCCCATAATTTATAATCGCAATTATTTTCGATGAAGTATTCAGAATATAACAGATTTATTCTAACTCAGTATTGAAATACACTAATTATTGTTGCTGTTACCCACAATCAAGAACAGCGCGTTTCTCACTTTTCTAAGCTAGCGGTATATTGAAGACATAACTATGGCTAAACCAATAAATTTACGCAAAACGCGAAAAACGCTTTTTTCGCTACTAAAACCCGAGGCTGGCTTTTTCTGGGTTGCTATTGCCTACGGTGTTGCAATTAGTTTAATGACATTGGCAGTGCCAATTGCAGTGCAAACCCTAATCAACAGTATCGCCAACATAGGCTCAACCCGAGCTGTGGTCATCCTAGCTGTTGTCTTGTTTCTTACCTTATTTATATCGGGTGTGTTTAGTGCGCTTCGCATGCGGGTTATGGAGTTTTACGAACGAAAGGTTTACGCGCGTTTAACTGCCGACATCGGCCTTAAAACTATTCTCGCGCCCCATAGCTTTTTTGAAGGGCGGCAAAACGTCAGCATAACCCAGCGCTATTTCGACATTATGACATTTCAAAAGAACATCCCGTCTTTGATGATCGACGGCTTTGCCTTGGTATTGCAGATGCTGGTGGGCTTCACTCTGGTATCCTTTTACCACCCGGCGTTGTTCGCGTTTAACGTAGTGCTTTTACTTACCATGTATGCGGTGTGGAAAATTTGGGGCCGCGGCGCTAAGCGCACTGCTATCGAGTTATCTCACGCGAAATACGAGTCGGCCAAGTGGCTTCACGATATTGCTATTGCTCACGAGTTCTTTAAGTCGGCAGATCATGTCGAGTACGCCGGGCGTAGTACCGAAGGTTACATCAGTGACTATGTGCAAAAGCATAAAAACCATTTTCATTACACGTTCTCGCAGGTGGTCATGTTCTTATTAATGTATGCCGTAGCCAGTGCTTCTTTATTGGGTATTGGCGGTGTACTGGTGGTACAAGGTGAACTGTCTATTGGTCAGCTAGTTGCCGCTGAGCTGGTTATGTCAGCCGTATTCTTTGGTTTATCTCGCTTCACTCAATACTTAAAGCTTTATTACGAACTTTACGGAGCAGCCGAAAAGCTAGGTGGAGCTTTAGCTATGCCGCAAGAAGAGCTTAATGCGTCAGAACATGTACCCGCATCATCAAAACTGGTATTTAACGACGTCGAACTTAAACACGGTAACGATACCTGCCAATTAAATGTGGTATTCGAACCTGGCACTAAGTACTTTGTGACTACAGATAAAAGCTGGGTTCAAAAGCAGCTTGTAGGTTTATTGAAGCAGTACGACAGGGTTAAGTCGGGCGATATTTTATTGGGTGAATTAAGCCTTAACGATTACGACACCCACGAGCTAAGGCAAGCGGTGACTATCTTAGATCGCTCGCTGATTATTGAAGTGTCGATAGAGCGTTACTTAAAGCTCGCTCACCCACAGGCCACCATTGCCGATATTCGCGCAGCGCTTGAAGAAGTGGAAATGACCAAGACAATTGACGGCTTGCCAGAGGGCCTTAAAACGAAAGTCTCTGTATTGGGCGCGCCATTGCAGCCGCTTGAGTTCTTATTACTTAAACTGGCTGCTGCTATTATCGCCAAACCTAAATTATTGATATTGAATCAACACTTTGATGCGATCCCTATTGAACTTCGCGCGCGCCTTCTAAACCGCTTAACCAAGTACGATTTTACGGTAATGTACTTTTCAAACATCCCAATACCCGAATGCTTCGATGGTGTGATACATCTGCATGACAACGCCACCGCTATGCTTAGCGAGTATAATAATGGGGTAGCGCCAGTGAGTTTAGATGTGCAAAGCGATAACAAGAACGCAAATAAGGAGGGTGAATAAGTGAATAACGCAGAACGTCGCTTTTTAGACAACATTACGTCGTTACCTTCTTTGAACGTGCCAAAGCTACACCGGGTAGTCACCGGCGTGATTATTTTCTTAGTGCTTGCTGCTGGCTTAATACTGTACTTCACGCCTTGGATCCAAACCGCTTATGGCACAGGCATGGTGGATTCACTCGACCCGAAAGACAGAACCCAACCTATAAACGCGCTTGTTGATGGTCAGGTTAAGCAGTGGCATGTAAGGGAAGGGCAGCAGGTGAAGGCGGGCGACCCTATCGTTACGCTTATTGATATTGATGCACAGCGCCTTGAGAAGCTTCAGTCTCAGCTATCTGCCGCCAACCTAAAGAATCAAGCGAATGAAACGGCGGTAAGAAATGCTGAGAACAACTTAGCCCGTCAGAAGTCACTTGAAGCGCAGGGGCTGGTGTCGCGCAAAGAAGTAGAGCAAGCCGAAATTAAAGTGCAGGAGCTACGTGCTAAAGCCGCAGCGTCTGTTTCTGAAATAAACGAGGCCAGCATGATCTTGTCTCGCCAATCTACGCAAACAAAGCTTGCGCCGGTGGATGGCACTGTGGTGCGTTTATTATCTGGAGGTGTGTCTACTTTCGTGAAATCAGGAGACATCCTAGGCCAATTTATTCCTGCCGATGCGAAGCGTAGCGTGCGTGTTACCGTAAGAGGGTTAGATGCACCATTAGTAAAGCCGGGTGCTAAAGCGCGCTTGCAGTTTGAAGGCTGGCCAGTGTTTCAGTTTAGCGGCTGGCCCGGCAGCGCAATTGGCACCTTTGGTGGTGAAGTGGTCTACGTTGAGCCAGTGGCAAATGCCATGGGCGACTTCAACGTTTGGATACGCCCAGATGAGTCAGATATTCCATGGCCGGCAGAAAGTTCGGCCCGTTTAGGTAGCCGCGTAAAAGCGTGGGTGTTATTGGAAGAGGTACGCCTGGGTTACGAAATGTGGCGACAGCTGAATAACTTCCCGCCGCTGCCAACTCAAGAATCACCTTCAAGCGGTGGTAAAGGTTCTGGAGCATCAATATGGTAGCGCGAAGCTTTATCTCGTTATTATTGGCACTCGCGCTTTTGGGCAGCGTTAGCAGTGCTAAGGTACTGGCGCAAAGTCAAACTACACAGCCGGCACCTTCTATAGAAGGGTTAATAGAAAGCATGGTGAATTATCACCCTTATGTGCTTGCGATAAATGAAGGTAACTACCAAGCCGCGGCTGAACTTGAAATTGCCAGAAGCAGTTTCGACCCTTTTATAGAACAGAAAACGAAAAGCCGCGTATCAGGTTATTACGATGGAACCAATTTAACTCAGCGCTTTACTAACCCCATAGAGGATTACAATGCCTCGGTTTTCGGTGAGTACCGCATCGCAGGTGGTGATTTTCCTAGCTACGAAGGATATTACGATACGCTATCTGGCGGAGAAGCAAGTGTTGGCATTGCCATGTCATTGCTTCAAAACCGCGAAATAGACAAACGCCGAACCGCGCTAAGAAATGCGGGACTAGCGTCATCCCAATGGCAAGCATTAGCAAGCAGCCTAATTAATGACTTTGTATACAAAGGGGTAAGTGAGTATATCGCGTGGTATGAAAGCGCACTGCAAATAGACGCGGTAACCGAATTGCTTAATACCGCTTCTGAACGTGAAAAAGCCTTGGTTACACGGGTAGAAAAAGGCGATTTAGCCAGTATCGTGTTAACCGAGTTCAAAGCAAATTTGCTACAGCAGCGTTTAACCTTGGCTGAACTAAAACAAAAGCGGGATATGCATGCGCAAATGCTGTCTTACTATTGGCGTTCGCCAAGCGGTGACATGCAAGCGGTCAAAAGCGATAAACCACCAAAAGACATTAACTGGCCATATTGGGTGGGCAACGGTCAACTTGTCACACTGCGCAATGCGCTGCGCGAGCATCCCGAACTGGATGTTATGAAGTTAGAGCAGCAGGTGGTAGAAAATAAAGTGGCGCTTGCTGACAACGCGTTGTTACCTAAACTTGACCTTACCGCCTCAATCGCCAGAGATGTGGGGGCGGGTTCACAAACCCTTGAAGGTACAGAAACAAAAGTTGGGTTGTCTTTTTCTTACCCCTTGGGTAACAGAAAGGCCAAAGCGGAACGTGCACAGCTTCAGTCAAAGCAACGAGAGCTGGCGCACAAACTCGCGTCTACCGAGCAAGCAATAGCGCAACGCTTTGAACAAGCGCTGGTGTATTGGGGGCAGGCAAAAGACATTGTATCGCTGCAAAGCGAAAACGCTGCATTAGCCAAAACCTTATCTAAGGTAGAGAAGACGCGCTTCGATGCTGGCGACAGTGATATGTTTGTTTTAAATGCCCGTGCTCAAAACGAAATTAAAGCTAAGGTGAAAGAGATCAAAGCCAGGGTAGATTTGTTAAAAGCAGAACTGATGCTATATAAAGAAGCCGCTATGCTTTATTCATTTAATAAGTAGGCGTTAACGGCCAAGTGCCTAGAGATTACAGCTACAAAGAATAACGAGAGATAAAAGCGAGAGAAAGCGAACAGGGTTTTAGGTGATAAATACCGGTTGTTTGCAAGACCAACACAAGCCGAAAAAGAAAAACGGCGCATTGAACTATCAGTACGCCGTTTGTTTATATGGATAAAGCGCTATAAAGGCTAATTACTAACCGCACTATGAAAGTCTTCTTCTGATAAACCTGCCGACATCGCGTATTCTTTTAACTTATCTTGAGAAACACCCGCATGTTGTGCGGTGCTTAATATACGTATTACCTGTTCACGTTGATGAGATGATTCTCTTACGGCTGTTTCCACTACCGTTTGCGCTTCGTTAGGGAAGACCGCTAATAATGCATCTACCACGTACTCACCAACGAAAGGAACGGCATTAAGCGCGCTTGTCATAATCTCAACAATTTTGTTCGGGTGCTCCTGCGAGAGTGTTTGAACAATACTGTCTGCTGCATCAGGTTGAGTAAGAACAGCAACACGTACTATCTCATCTAATTCCCTAGGGGTTGAAACCGCTGCTGCATGAACAACGAAATCGACATAAGTTGGTTCTGCTTTAATAGCTAGCTGAACAATGTTGGGGCAGCTGCTGACTTCTTTTTCTATTGCAAGCTGAACAATTTCCTCGGTAGAAGAAGGTTGCGCTGATATTGCAGCAAAGATGATTTCTCGATACTTATCTGGGTAGGTATCCAGTGCAATGTCAACTATAGACACTATTTCCTGAGGATAGTGACCAGCGATAGAGCTAATGGCACGTCCTACAGACATGGTTTGATCGACCTGGCGTCGCAAAAAGGCTGTTTGAAAGCGATTAGACGCTTCAGCGGATGATTCTATGCTTACTGAAGTGGTTGGCTGAGCGACTTCGTTTGAAGAAGCGTCTTGTGCCATTGCCACATGACTAACCTGTGAGGCTAGCATTGCCGCTGAAAGCAATGAAAGAGTTCGTAACATAAACCCACCTTTATAATTATTGCGTAGTCAATTTTTGACACAACCAGTATTAATACATTTATGAAGAATACAAAGCGTAGGCCGTTTACGCTTATATGCATTCTCATACGTATTCCTTTACGCAACCTTCAACATCAAGTTTCAATATAATAACGGCAGGATCAAATACTACTTTAAGAACGACTACTTTATAGGATCTGAACACCCATCCTATTAGTAATTAGTCCATATTGTCTACTAATTATCACTTTTGAATGAAAAATAGACGGTTAGTTCACTTTTTTCATCTTTTTTAAAATAAGTGTTGACGTGAGCGCTCATTTCCCTAAAATGCGCATCCGCTTCGGGGGAAAAGCAAAACAGCAACCCTCTTGAAGTAAGTC
>NZ_JBQKUJ010000025.1:0-33051 GCF_054968525.1 Alteromonas sp. G5_S2_22_S1
GAGGGCTGCCAGCTAATAGTTGAATGAAATAGACTTCCGATATAGCGCCTTAATCGCTTACCACGTTATTCTTAGATGTGTTTTTGAATACTGTCAATTGGAAATAGGCCTGTCGTAAAAACTTAATATTGCTCCTTAAAGCAGACATAAAAAAAGGCCGCAAAAGCGACCTTCAAATAACGCGACATAGTTTAGCGTTTTTCGCTTACCCAAACCGTAATAGTACCATCTACAACCACTGTTCCTTCAGCGTTATACGCCTTAACTGAAATGGGTAAATCGCCAGGCTTCCACGCATCTGCTGGCACTTCGGCGACACAGCGAATATCTGAGTCTGCTTTCGCCGGATACTTTACTTCCATACCTTTTGGGATCCACCTAAGGTTTTTAGGGATTGACGCTTCGCACATAAAGCCCATGGCCATTTCTAAACCATTACAAATCGCAATGACATGAACCGTACCAATGTGGTTTTCTACCCCTTTACGCTTTTTAATAAGCACTTCACAGTAGTTAGGTTTGATGTCTGTAATAAGGGGGGAAACTGTTGAGAAATAAGGTGCTCTGCGGGCTGAATACCAGCTAAACAGCTTTTTGCCAAAGGGCAGTTTAAGGAATTTGTTATATGTATTTAGTACGTAATTCTTTGACATAGTTGTTCACGCTGATAGTTGGGAGCTTTTTATCTTTCGAGTGATTATTAAATCTGCGCCACTGGTTAGACCAGAGGAAGTTACATTAACATAATCTCAACGAAGTAGTGATGCAAATAAATTCCTATTTAGAGATATAAAAAAAGCAGCTAAAAAAAGCTGCTTTTGATATCTGTGTAGACGCTACATTGTGTAATTTACGCCTAGGTAGAAGAAGCGTCCTCTAGGTCCTGCCGGTCTCGACAATGTGCCAAGGTAAGGATCTTCCTCAAACGCGTTGTTGATACCACCATATACTTCTAGGCTATCTTCAAAAGTGTATGAAACAGAAAAATCATGCACCAATGCAGAGCCAGTGTGAGTTTGACTGATAAAATCAGGATCACTCTCGATATCCTGGTTTTCTAGCCCTGGAAGTAGCTGGCTTCCTTCGTAGCGTCCTCTCCACCCAACAACGAGTTCACCAATTATATAGTCTGCACTCATGTTTACGATCCACTCTGGTCGCCCAAATGTTCCAAGAACATCAGTGACTTCGTCAGGTGCACTCACATCCCTTACTTCATCATTTTTGAGGAAGTTTGTTCCGTTGATAGTGAATTCAATTCTTCCGTCTGTGTCGACTAATTTAGCCAACTCAAAGCCATAATCTATGCGGAAATCAATACCAGATGTTTCTACCGCTGCAAGGTTGATAAACCCTGAACGAAAATCTGTGATAAATCCATTTGTAGCATCACGGTCAATTGCGTCACAAAATTGGTTGTTGATTGTTGGCGCGTCTACGCAGTTAGATGCAATGTCAAAACCAGTAAGGCTATCAATCAGGCCATCAATTTCAATATTATAGTAGTCTAGTGTCACTACTAAACCTTCCAGCATACCGTCGAGCTCTGTATCTGGTCTCCACACTGTACCAATCGTGATGGTTTCTGCTTCTTCAGGATCAAGGTCTGGGTTACCGCCCGTTGAACCAGAAACAAACGCTGACAGGAAGTTAGTAGAATCATAAGTGCCATCAGCTACCGCGTCGCCAATCAGTGCAATACAGTTCGCCTCCCTGAACTCAGAGCCCGCACTAATTAAGTTTTGGTTACAAGGGTCATCTCCTGCACCAAGTGAAGCCGCAAATGTAGGTGCGAAGGCTTCATTAATGTTGGGAACCCGCACCGCTTCAGAGAAGGTCGTTCGAATACTAAATGTATCAATAGGTGACCATACTGTTCCTATCGTCCAAGCGTCATGCGTACCATATGGGTCGTAGTCTGAGCTTCTGTATGCAGTGCGCAGCTCTAATCGCTCAGCGAAATCGACACCTTCTAGTAAAGGTATAGTTGCTTCTACAAAGTATTCTGAAACATCGTACTCACCGTCAGAAGGATTGGTTGGGCCGTTGCGAGAGTCTAATGTTCCAAAGGTTAAGCCTGCTGCGGAGTATGGATCTGGCGTATAGGTACTTGACTCTTTTCTCCATTCGTAACCAAGAGCAAACATAACAGGGCCTGCCGGAAGCTCGAATAAATCAGAAGAGTCTCCCGATACTACTGCTAAGAAATTCTCTTGCGTTATATCGTTCTGCTCAGTGCCAGGTTGGAATATAAAGTTAGCCGCTTCAGCGCTGATTGAATCCTTTCCAAACAAATTCACTGGTACACAAGAACCATCACCAGGCTGGAAAGTTAAGAATCCAAAATTCGCATTCGCAGATGGAAACGGCGACGTAGGAGGAAGCGCAGAACTGTCTAGGTCAGAGCGACAAACAACATTGCCAGTTGCTGGATCTGTTACAGCGTCAATAGCGGCGAAGTATCTGTCTTCTATGCGCAAGTTCGAAGTAATGTCGGCATCAGTTCGACCGTAGTTATAGAAAACCTCGTACTCTAGAGCGGTGTTAGGGATATAACCATCGAAGCCTGTAACAATACGATACGTTTTACGTTCCGCTTCTGGGTTTGAATTAGCGTTTATATCAAGAACATCGCGGGACATTACCAAGCTTGGTGATTCACCTTCTGCTTGTAATTCATTAATTTGAGACAGTAGAGCTGCAGGAATATACGGATTGTCTAGTGAGATTGGAATATCGTCATTGAAACCATTCACCTGATTAGTTTCTTTAGTCGAGCTAAATACGAATTTGGCATCTACAAAGAAATTTACGAATTCATTTAGTTCGTAATTTGACACTGCCTGTACTAAGACTCTTTTAGACTCTGGAAGGATAAGTTCAGCGTCGGGACTACCCGGTACACCATCACCACCACTCGCATCGAAAGGTCCAGCATAAACATCGCCGGGATTGTAGGCACGTAAGGTGCCGTCTTCACCCACTACCTGACACGTTGGAAACATGGACGTTCCGATAGTGCCGCAACCTAGCACGCCGCCAGATCCAGCGACATCCCCAAACGCACTGCCAGTTAATGAAATTACACCTCTGTCACTTGAAATTGGAAGTCTGTAATCTGGCACCCAAGTATTCTTGAAGCGTGAATCAATACCAAATGCACTCTGAGTAGCCTCTGTATTGGCTACTTGTGTATATAGACCAGAGCCTGCGAAGTCTCTATCTCTAGCATACACTGGGCTGGTTTCTTGGTATTCAACCGCGAATACTAAATCACCTTTATCTGTAGAAAAGCCGTTGGCCAATGATAAAAAGAATTCATTCGCATCACCATCGTCAGTCACACCTGTTTGAGTGCGAAGCTCTAGCCCGTCGAACGAGGCTCCGTTTCTCATATTAAAGTTGACAACACCGGTTACCGCATCAGCGCCGTAAACAGCTGAGGCACCACCAGTGAGGACTTCCACGTTTCTAAGTAAAGCAGTAGAGATGGTATTTACATCAACAGAGCCCGTACCCTCAATACCTGAAACATGTCGTCGACCGTTCTCCATAACCAAGGTTCGCTCACTACCTAGATTACGTAAGTCCAGTAAGCTTGCTCCTAGTGGGGTTCCATTAAATGCAGAAAAAGACCCCGGCAGTGACGCCTGTAGTTGAGGCGATTCACGCAACATGGCACCTAAATCTATTTGACCAGATGTTTTGATATCACCAGCATTAATGGCAAGAACAGGACTCGCTGCTTCCAGGGAGGAGTCTTGAGCAACGCGAGAACCGGTTACAACTACTTTTTCGACATCCTTCTCTTCAACAGCGGCTTCTTCCTGAGCCTGAACCGCAGATGCACTAACGGTAAGTGCAGATGCTACTGCAATTGCTAGTGCAGAAATATTGTTTTGCTTTGATGAACCAAAAGCCATGTGTGTTTCTCCAAGTATTACTTTTTCGTTCCAAAGTGCTCTTTACGGCACTTTCGAGGAGTCTAAAAGCGATGGTTATTTTTTATATGTCTGAGATATGCGTTTTACATAGCCTATTTAATTAACACACTATGTTTAGCAAACCATGTAGATCTGCAAACTATGTGCCTATCAAAAGGCGACTAATTAGCGAAACTACCGCTAAAAAACGGCGCATTATGCATATTTACCCACTAAAATCCATTTAATATTCAAACAGACTTATTAAAGTGCTACCAGTTGCACAATTTTCGTGCAAAAGGCACAACAAGTCCTAGGTTTATCGAGATGCGGATTAAAATCTAGGCGGCTACGCACCAATACGATGCAAAAAATGATGAATAAGGATTCATTATAGTGCGTGAACGCAGACAGAATCGGTGCTGGAAAATGGCATAACGAGAAACTTATACTTTGGTATAATTTTGCAGATTACAGCTATTGCAGCTTGTTTAGATACTTATCAATATGCAATTGAATACTGCCGTGGTCTCGACACTTCACGGTACCCTGAACTGATTTAGTTGCGTCACCCGCTAGCGTGGGAAAGTCACGATCGTTAAGAGTAACCCCCTTGTTTTTACTGAGGGTGCTAAATAACTTCCCTTTTATTGAACTGCAATCAAGGACTATTTCGATGCTTTTTAGAAAGTCTTCGTTTTCAGTATTGGAGGAGTTAGAAAGCTTAGGGTTTCTTTTCACATTCGAATGAGTTTTGTTTGAAGGTGATTGATTAGCGATGTCATGCAATCGTTGTGCGTTCAAACGATTGATATAATCTTGTGTGGCATCCCGAATTTTAAGCTTGGTTTCTTTTGTTCTTGCTTTAAATTGTGGTGAAGGTTCTTTTACCAAAAGTTTCTGTGGTTCTTTAGTTTTGCCAACCACTTTGTTAGCGCTCGATACTTTCTCACCCTTTTTAGTTTTTTCAATGGCAGCGCTATGTTCTAGGTCGCTACCTTTCTCATTCACTGGTTCTGAATCAATGTCGGTCTTTTGAGGGGCACTCGTTGGCATTACTAATACTGCTTTTAGCAATACAGGTGGAAAGTGTTGCTGATTTATAGACTCGTTTTCTGTGGTGAATGCCAACGCGAGTAACAAGCTCCCATTGATACCAAGTGAAAGTAAAAGCGCACGAAGATCAGAAGCGCTTGGCAGGCTTATTTGAGTAAGACTGCTCCTCTCAAGCTCATATCTATCAATCCTTGAGTCTACCATTAATGCATCCATCCATAAAAGCACCTAGTAGTTGAGCATTAACAAAGAAGAAAGTTCAGATAGCTTTCACTTACAAAGTAAATGCGATTATGAAATATGAATACTGAAGAAAAAATTTGGAGCGGGAAACGAGATTCGAACTCGCGACCCCGACCTTGGCAAGGTCGTGCTCTACCAACTGAGCTATTCCCGCATAGAGTCGATGCTGTGCATCTTATAGGCAATCTAGAGACCTAGATTAAAATTTGGAGCGGGAAACGAGATTCGAACTCGCGACCCCGACCTTGGCAAGGTCGTGCTCTACCAACTGAGCTATTCCCGCAACAAAAGAGGTACTTCGTTTGAAGTGGTGCGCATTTTACAAAAATTTTGGGGTAACGCAACCTTTAATTCTACTTTTTTTGCACCTCAATGCTCGAATGCTTAAATCGTAAACACTTTCTCTCGATAATAGCGCATTTCTTCAATAGACTCGCGAATATCATCTAAGGCTAAGTGTACGCCTTTCTTTTCGAAACCATCTAAAACTTCAGGCTTCCAGCGGCGCGTTAGCTCTTTTATTGTACTTACATCAATATTTCTATAGTGGAAGTAAGCTTCAAGCTCGGGCATGTACTTAACCATGAATCGTCTGTCTTGCCCAATGGTGTTTCCACACAGTGGTGATTTACCTGCATCTACCCACTGCTCTAAAAAGGCAATAGTCTGTGCGGATGCTTCTTCTACGCTTATTTTACTCTCTCGGCAACGCGCAGTAAGCCCACTTTCTCCGTGAACGCGTGTGCACCACTCGTCCATGTTGTTTAACACGTCATCACTTTGATGTACCGCTATTACGGGGCCTTCAGCCAAAATATTAAGCTGTGCATCGGTAACTATGGTGGCAATTTCCATAACTACGCAGGTTTCAGGATCTAACCCTGTCATTTCCATGTCTATCCAAACAAGGTTACTGTCGTGTTTACTCATTACTTTCCTCTTTGCGCTACAGACATGGCAACCATGCCCTACAAACGGTATTATTGACATAGTATACGTGAAACTAGAAAAGAATCGTGGCGAAAAAACCAAAACTTACACAACGACAGAAACGACAAGTTGCAGCAAACAGAAGCAAACGCTTGCGTGAAAAGCACGGCGCTAAAGATGCTTCGAGTCTGGACGAAAGCGCGTTAGAGAGCGGTACTGTAATTGGCCGCTTCGGCAAACATGCCGATGTTGAAGATACCAATGGCGAAGTTTCCCGCTGCCATATTCGCCGTACAGTCGACTCTGTAGTGTGCGGAGACAAAGTCTTTTTCAGCAAAGGGGATGATGCTGAGTCGGGGGTAAGAGGTGTTATCGAAATAGTAAAAGACAGGCACTCCGTGCTCACTCGCCCCGATTATTACGACGGTATCAAACCCATTGCCGCGAATATCGACCGTATTATTGTGGTTAGCTCTATTTTACCTTCTCTTTCACTGAATATAATCGACCGCTATTTGGTGGCCTGTGAAGATATTGGCATTACGCCACTTATTGTACTTAATAAAGTAGAGCTGCTTAGCGATGAAGAACGCGCAACCGTCACAGAGCAGCTTAAAACCTATGAAAAACTAGGCTACGAAGTGCTGTTTACCAGCTGTAAAACTGGCGAGGGTATTAATACACTTAACGAATACCTTAATGATAATATCAGCGTTTTCGTGGGGCAGTCGGGCGTTGGTAAATCGAGCCTTATTAACCAGGTTCTGCCAGATGCCGATGAATTAACCGGTGATATCTCAGATAACTCAGGGCTGGGTCAACACACCACCACCGCTGCTAAACTGCTTCATTTACCGGCTGGGGGTGATTTAATTGATTCTCCAGGAGTACGTGAGTTTGGCCTGTGGCATATTCCCGTTGAGCGTATCACATGGGGTTTTATTGAGTTTAGAGACTATTTAGGCGGCTGCAAATTTCGCGACTGCAAGCACTTAAACGATCCGGGCTGCTTGTTAAGAGAAGCGGTTGAAGAAGGGAAAATCAGTGCAGAACGCTTTGACAGCTACCACCGAATATTAACCACGATGGAAGAGCAGCGTCCTAGCCATAGTCAGCCCCCAGGTGCATAAGCGGTTTTAAACAAAACGCGATAACACTCACCGAGAGTAAACCCGTGCTTATGCTTTTGTGTAAGCACTCATAACCCTAAAGTTGCTCTAAATACTACGACTTACTATACAATAGCGCTATCTATGCAATGCGTTATTGTTTGCATAAAAGAAACGGAGATATTTTGTGTTAGATTGGCTTAAAGTTAATTTACAATACGTTACCCCTAAGCATTTGCTTTCTCGCCTTGTGGGTAAACTCGCTGAAGCAGAGATGGGTAGCGTGACAACCTTTTTCATCAAGCTATTTATTAAGCAATACAATGTTGATATGACCGAGGCTCTTCATGAAAAGCCCGAGCATTACCGAAGCTTCAATAAATTCTTCACTCGTCCGCTTAAGCCAGAAGCGCGCACTATCGATGAAAGTGACGATGTGCTAATCCATGCTGTTGACGGCACAGTGAGCCAGTTTGGCGATATCCGCAGCGACAGCATTTTCCAAGCGAAAGGCCATGACTTCAGCCTTACCACGTTACTAGGCGGAAAACCTGATGTTGCCGCACCGTTTAAAAACGGCAAGTTCGCAACAGTCTACTTGGCGCCACGTGACTATCACAGAATCCATATGCCTATTGAAGGTACGCTAACTGACATGCTGTACGTGCCGGGCGAACTGTTTTCGGTCAACCCGCTTACTGCACAAAATATTCCGGGCCTTTTCGCACGTAACGAACGTGTTGTAGCGCTGTTCGACACCCCGGTGGGCAAAATGGCAATGGTATTAGTAGGTGCTACTATTGTGGCGAGTATCGAAACGGTTTGGGCTGGCACGGTGACTCCACCTACAGGTAAGACGGTCCAGCACTGGTCGTATGAAACTGATAGCGAAGCGGCGGTTAAGTTAGAAAAAGGGGCTGAACTTGGACGCTTTAAGCTAGGCTCAACCATTGTAGTTTGTTTCGAAAAAGACATGATAGATTTCGAAGATATTGCCCCTGGCATGGTGACACGCTTAGGTGAGCCGATGGCTTCAAAAATGTCTTCACAAAAAGCTATTACACCAGAGCAAACTACCGAAACTCCTGTTCAAGCTAGCAACGAGTTTGATGACAATGCTGGCGAAACCAAGAAAGATACACCTTCAGAGGGCGCTGACAGCTAATTTATGGATGCTGTTAAAAAAAGCCTAATTTCGCTTCACCTCACGGTTGTTTTATTAGGTGGTACGGCCCTTTTTTCTAGGCTTGTACCACTTAGTGCCAGTGATATTACCCTGGTCCGCTCGGTATTTGCATGCATTGCCCTATTTGCATTTCTAAAGCTGGCCAAAAATAAAATAAAGCTGAATAGCAGAAAAGATTACGGCGTTGCGCTTGGCTTAGGCTTACTCATGGCGCTTCATTGGGTTACCTACTTTGCGGCGATGCAGTATGCCGGCGTATCTGTGGGCATGATTGCGCTTTTCACCTTTCCTGTAATTACCGTACTTATCGAACCTTTTTTCGAACGAGTAAGGCTGGTTTGGCAGGATATCCTATCTACGTTAACGGTGATCATTGGCGTATACCTAATTGTGCCTGAAACATCGTTAGAGAACGATATTACGCTTGGCGTTCTAATAGGCATTGCCTCTGCTATTTTGTATTCGTTTAGAAACCTTATTCATCGCAAACACTTTAAGCATTATACTGGTGCACAAGCGATGGCATGGCAAACCTTAGTTATTAGCGTGTTGATGCTGCCTGTAGGAAGTGAAGCCATTGCCTCTGCCTCAACGAATTCATGGCTCATGTTGTTGCTATTAGGCACCGTATTTACAGCCCTGCCCCATGCGTTAATTGCAGCGAGTCTGCGACATTTACGAGCAAAAACTTTTTCTCTAATAGCCTGCATGCAGCCTCTTTACGGCGTTTTTCTCGCTATTATTTTGCTAAATGAAACGCCTGGCTGGAGTGCGCTAGTAGGAGGCATACTCATTACCTCGGCGTCAGTTTATGAAACGCTTAATACCCATAAGTTGCACAGTTCAAACGATGAATAATGCGTATTGATAATGGAAGGGGCTAGTACCTATGCTCATTTTTGCACACCGCGGTGCCAGCAAAGCAGCACCTGAAAATACACTTAAAGCCTTTAGGTTAGCGTTTGAGCAACAAGCAGATGGTATTGAGTTTGACACTTATCAGCACGATGACGGCATTGTAGTTTTCCACGACAGGACCCTTAAACGTCGTGCTCGCGAGCCGGGTTACCTGTTAGATGCATCGTGGCAAGCGCTTCGAGAAATGGACATAGGCGAAGGTGAGCGCATACCAACCCTTTCTGAAACCCTAAAGTGTGTTGTTGATAATAAGTGGTGCAATATCGAAATTAAACACTTAAACGATGTCGATAGCTGGGTTGAAGACGTAAAGCAGGCTGTGCAAGAAAGCGGTATCAACGTTGATAAGCTGCTTCTATCCTCATTTAATCATCATTGGCTTCATGCAATCGCAAAGCGCTGGCCAAAGGTTAAGATTGGAGCGCTCTCGGCAAGTTACGAACTAGACTGTACTGCCAGCGCCCGAGCACTTAACGCCTATTCGGTTAATATTGCCTTAGATGCTGTTGATAAGAGCTTTGTACACGCGGCCCTACGCGATGGGTTTGACGTATTTGTATATACCGTTGATGAACCAAGGGATATGCTAATGCTACGAGAATGGGGCGTTACAGGTATCTTTACTAACGTGCCCGATACAGCCCTTAAGGCACTGTCATAATTAACCCCAGTGCTCGTTTTTTTGAATACGTTGTAACGCTTATTTTAATTCGGTAGAAAGATGCTCTGAAAATACAGTGTTCTTGCAGCATTTACACTGTCTGCACAAACGCATATTAAACCAGTGCCCGGCTACGATAAGCGCTGCCCCGAGAGCGATGGTAAATGGTTCGTAGTGATGCCCAAAAATATCTTTATGCCAGTAAATAGCGCCACCTGTGAACAATAATATAAGTGGGTAGTATTTACCGTGGTAACGGACAGCACCGCTAATCAACGCCACTGCGCCTACAATTAAAGAGAAGGTTAAAATGGTTCTTTCGAACCACACTTGCGCAAAAAAGCTTGAACCTACAAGAGGTAATAGCGGGATCAAGACAGGTAGAGCGAGACAATGCAACGCACACAAGCTCGACACCCAAATGCCAAGTTTGTCTAGTTTTGTTGGATTCTCATCAATTGGAGTCATTACTCTAAATACCACCGTGCCGGAATATGTGCGCAAAAATACTGTCAGAGACGTTATATTATAACAGACTAGCAAAAATGCGAAACGTTCCCACATTAAATTTTGATCTTATTGAGACGAAAGTAGACTAATGAAGGGGAAAAGTAAGTGGGTTAACTATTCCTTTGGCGCAACATCAGTGATTTCTGGCGACACTTTTCGCGTGCTATATCGAGTGTGCTCTAGGTTTTCTGAACTTACTTTATTCGTGAAAGCCAAATTATTTTTCAGAGTAATATTTTTGTCAGCAATGTTTTTACTGGCAATTATGTGGTGTGAAAGCCCTGCGGTTTGCTCATGCACATTTGGAAACTGCTTCGCCACTTTCGGTGCATCGGGAAAATAGTCTGCCACAGAGGCGAGGCTAAAGCCTTCTTTTTCAAGTAGTGGTAAATGCGTTTGCAAAAAGTCTATGGTGGCAGGATGAGGGTGACCTATAACTAAAACTCGTCCTTCACGCTTAGCAATACGCTTCATCTCATTTAATTGGCGTAATAAAAACGCAGGCTCTAAGCGGTGATCAAGGAACACTTGGCGACTGGCGTTAGGCACACCGAGTTGTTCGGCAATTTCCTTTCCTTTAGATAATACTGTCGTTCGGCTGTCGACAAAGAATAGCCCCTGACGCTTCACCTCTTTAAGTAACGCTTCCATCGCCTCTCGCTGCCCGGTAAAGGCACTTCCCATATGGTTGTTGATACCCACCGCGTTAGGTACGCTCTTCATTGCCCTGCGGACATTGTGTGTAATAGCACCGGCGTACATATCAGTTGAAAGCCCAAGGGGCCCCATATTTTTACCATTTTGAGCCTGCATCGGCATATGCAGCATTACCGCCCTGCCCTCTTTTTCAGCGCGCTGCGCTATTTCAGATGCCAAAGGCGTTTGTGGGAGTATGGAAAAAGTAACTTCTTTAGGAAGAGAGAAAGCAGCGATATCGGACGGCCTGTAGCCCAGGTCATCTAAGATTATTATTATGTCTGACTTTGCTTTGACGTAAGGGCTAACAAGCCCGCATAAAACAAAGATTATACAAGGCGTTAGCAGACGCAAAAGCATCTAAATCACATCCATTTTTCATCATTATTATTTAGCGCACAATACACATAGCTGTGTTTTATTTTTAACTCTCAAACTTAGCATACCAACAACTGGTTCAGTTTCAACGTTGCTGATGACTTTAGTGTTATTTTAATAGCGCCAGCCCACGCGCGCACTCTGGTTGGGCAACCGCTCAGTCTAGCCACGAGCTTGGATTAAGGGCTTTACCTTTGTGGCGAATTTCAAAGTAAAGGTTAGGATATTCCTGACCGCCACTTCGCCCAACAAGGGCTATTCGCTCGCCCCGTCTAACATCGTCACCAGCCTGTTTAAGCAAAGCTTGATTGTGCCCATACACGCTCATGTAGCCTTTACCATGGTCAATAATAGCAACCAACCCGAAACCACGAAGCCAATCGGCGTAGAGGACTTTACCAGGGGCGATGCTATTGACAGGGTCGCCTTCTGCACCATCAATGATAATACCTTTCCAAGATACTTGCCCTTGGCGGCGGCTACCAAATAGCTTTCGAACTCTCCCTTTCACTGGCGGCGTTAACTTTCCTTTGAGCTTCGCTAGTCCGTCCATAGATACTTCCGCATTCCTTGCAGCTCGTTCAGCGGCTATACGCGCGGCCTCTATAGCATCTCTAAGGGCTTTTTCATCGGCCTGCAATGAAGCAATTCTTTGGTTTTCCGACGCTATAGTTTTATTGATTTTTGTGAGTGTTTTTTTACGGTCGGCTTGGCGCGTTATGAGCACCGCGCGCTGACCTTCTTGCTCTTCTTTAAGAGCGGCAAGCGATTGCGCTTTTTCATCGAGTTCAGCGTTAACTTCCTCAAGCCTTGCTACATTGCTTCTAAAACTTTCAATCTCTTTTTGACGAGCTTTAGCAACATATTGGTAATAGGTAATTACGCGTTCAAATGTGCGGGCGTCATCTTGATAAAACAACATTTTTGCGTAGTCGTAATGCCCCGCCATAAAAGCACTTTTTAATTGACTAGATAATAAAGACTGCTGTTTGCGAATAGCCGCTTTAAGGGTTTCTTGCTCAGCACCAAGCTTTGCTTGTTCTTGCTCTACATTGGCAAGCGACTGACGAGTAATGGCTAATGCCTTGGCGACTTTCGCTATCTCAAGTTCAGAGGCTTTAAGTACACTTTTTAGCTCTTGCGCACTGGCTTTATTATTTTTTAATACCTGTTGGCGCGCGCGAAGCTCTGCCTGTAGTTCTGCTAACTTCTCTTTTTGCGCACTGGCCCCGGCTTCTTGCGCAATAGCACCACTTCCAATCGGCAGAGTAGCGAGTGCAATAATACACCCTATGATTGAAAGTAATGACCGTAATGACATAACGTGTGCTTAAAACCTCGCCTTTTTCGATAATGCGTCAATTTCGTTATTGCTATTAATAACATTTTCCAGTGTATCTGACGGTCACGCATATGCCCAGTGCAATTTATCCGTAATATCAACCATCTAAAGTATTTCTATGAAGCATGCCGCACCTCACATCCATCTTAGTGAAAGGTAGGCTGGTTTCTCGCCCATTTTTCTATATACTTTGCACTCTTTTCATGGTCTGTAGACAGGGTTAGAGGTAATGGATCAACTAATTGAATTTGCTAGCAACAACTTTATTCTTGCTGGTATTTGGGTTGCGCTGATTGCCATGTTGATATTTAGTTATATCAGTGCATGGACATCTTCGGTAAAAGAGCTAAGCACTCACGAAGCAACACTTTTAATTAATAAACATGACGCAATAGTACTTGATACACGTCCTGCGAAAGAATTTAATGCAGGTCATATTTTGGGTGCAAGGCAGATTAAACCTGAAGAAGTGCGCGAGAAAAACTTCAAGAAACTTGAAAACAGTAAAGACAAACCCATTATCGTAGTATGCGCTATGGGTAATCAGGCTCGTGGTACAGCAAATGCGATGCAAAAAGACGGCTTCGCGAATGTGAATGTATTAAAAGGCGGAATGAACGCATGGCAAAGCGCCAGCCTTCCCGTTTCTAAATAACAGGTAACCTTTATGAGCAAAGTAGAACTTTACACCAAGGGCCACTGCCCATACTGCCATCGCGCAAAAGCGCTGTTGACGCAAAAGGGTGTAGAATTTATTGAATACCCGATAGATGTTAAGCCTGAGCTACGCGACGAAATGATTGAGCGAGCAAACGGCGGCTGGACTGTTCCACAGATTTTCATTGACGATCAGCACGTTGGTGGCTGTGACGATATGATGGCTTTAGAAGCACAAAGCAAACTAAACCCTATGCTGGGTTTAGCGTAAAGCGTCAGCGCATACAGCAACGCACTACATTAAATTAAAACGACAATTAAATAGGAAATACCATGGCTGACGAAAATCAGACAAACAACGGCGAAGCAGCAGGCGCACAAGCGCAGCAGGGTGCTCAGTTCAATATTCAGCGTATCTACACAAAAGACATCTCTTTTGAGTCTCCAAACGCGCCAGCTATTTTCACTAAAGAGTGGAAGCCAGAAATTAAACTAGACATCGACACTAGCACGAACAAGCTAGAAGAAAATGTATTTGAAGTTGTGCTTTCAGTGACCGTAACGGCAACACTAGGCGAAGAGACGGCCTTCCTATGTGAAGTACAGCAAGCAGGTATTTTTGCTATTGGCGAAATGCCAGACCAAAACAAAGCGCACACGCTAGGTTCGTTCTGCCCGAACATGCTTTTCCCATATGCGCGTGAGACAATTTCTAACTTGGTTAACCGTGGTACTTTCCCTCCACTTAACCTCGCACCTGTAAACTTCGACGCTATCTTTGCCGCTTACGTGCAAAAACGTGCACAGCAAGCGCAGGGCGAAGCGCCTAAAATGGACGCCTAATTAGTTGACCATGAAGGACGTGGACATGAAGTCGAATCCGGTTTCAGAGTCAGTTTCAGTATTGGGGGCGGGGTCTTATGGCACCGCCCTTGCTTTTTGCCTTGCCAGAAATGGTAACCCGACATTACTTTGGGGTCGCGATGAAAAGCACGTTGCCGAGATGAACACCAACCGAGAAAACGCTCGCTATCTTCCAGGCGCAACATTTCCTGATGCGTTGGTTGTTAATGCCAATCTAGAAGAAGTGGTCGCTGCCAGCCAAGACATCTTAGTGGTAGTACCTAGCCATGCATTTGCGGCTATGCTTCAAAGCTTGAAGCCCTTGCTTAAACCGCATCAGCGTATTATTTGGGCAACCAAAGGGCTAGAGCCTAAAACCGGTCGTTTACTTCGTGATGTAGCAGAAGAAATTCTGGGAACCGACTATCCGCTAGCGGTGCTTTCAGGCCCCACTTTCGCTAAAGAAATGGTAGCAGGCTTGCCTACCGCTATTTCACTGTCTTCTACCGACGATACCTTAAGTGATGAGTTTGCAGCAAAACTGCACTGTGCGAAGTCATTTCGCGTATACAAGAACTCAGACTTCACGGGTGTACAGCTGGGCGGTGCGGTGAAAAACGTTATCGCTATTGGCGCTGGTTTAGCAGATGGATTAGGCTTTGGTGCTAATGCACGTACAGCGTTAATCACCCGTGGCTTAGCAGAACTCACCCGTTTGGGCGTAAAGCTAGGTGCAAATCCAGAAACCTTTATGGGTATGGCGGGTCTTGGCGATTTGGTATTAACCTGTACTGACAATCAGTCGCGCAATCGTCGCTTTGGTTTGGCACTAGGCCAAGGTAAAAGCGTGGATGTGGCCATTGAAGAAATTGGTCAGGTCGTTGAAGGTTACCGCAATACTGAAGAAGTACACGTATTATCGAAAAAAGTGGGGGTGGAAATGCCTATCTGTGAGCAGATATACGCGGTGCTTTATCACGGAAAATCCCCTAAAGAAGCAGCCTTAGCCCTGCTTGGTCGAGATTTAAAAAACGAAGCGTAATCACATTACGCTTCATTTTTATTTAGTTATTTCAGCGACTAATTAGCGACCTTCTCTTATCACTATCACTTTTGCGTTGTCTCGATAGCCATCGTGGTTATGTTTATAGCGCTTAGAGCTTTTCACTTTCTTCGCCTTCTTGTAGGGTGAATCAACGACCACATAGCGATTTCCTTGCTTGCGGTAGTAATGGTTATTCGCAACGTAGTAACGATGATTATTAATAACCTCAACTCTATGCGCCCCCGGCAAAACATTAACGTACAGCCCAATCTCTGGTACGCTAATGGCTACATCAACCAAAGTGCGAGCAGGCTGTGTAATAACGGTTACCGTTTCATTTGCCCCTCTTTTACCGTGAGAGTGATGCCCTGAGTGCGCGCTAGCTTGCCCAGCCACCATTAAACAAACGCCGGTAATAATACTGAGTGTTATACGTTTCATAATGCTACTCCTAACTCATTTGTGTATATTCACAGGCTATACTAATGAGTGAAGCTGAACGAAAACTGACTCTGACGCGCTTTACGCTGTCTTTACATTGGGCATAAAAAAGCCCTTATAACAGGGCGTTTTTAAAATGAATATCTTCAGAAAGCTTTTACCCGCCTTCTGCTACCGGGCACCTTCGTAGCCAAACTGGCGCCAGCTTTCATATACAAAGACAGATACGGCATTGGATAAGTTCATACTGCGGCTGTCTGGTAACATGGGAATGCGAACGCGCTGCTCTGGCGGTAGCGATTGAATATAATCATCCGGTAAACCACGGGTCTCAGGACCAAATATAAGTGCATCGCCTTTTTGATAGGATACGTCGCTATGAAACGCTTTGCCTTTGGTGGTGCAGGCAAAAACGCGGTTCGGTTTTGCATCTTCAAGGTAAGCATCTAAACTAGCATGGCGTTTTACATGAGCAAACTCATGGTAATCTAAGCCTGCACGACGTACCCGCTTGTCGTCCCAATCAAAGCCCAAAGGCTCAATAAGGTGCAGCATAAAGCCGCTATTCGCACATAAGCGAATAATATTTCCAGTATTTGGCGGGATTTCTGGCTGATAAAGTACGATATCTAGCATGCTTGTTTAAATTACCTTCAAGATTAAAAACCCGTTCATTTTATAACGAAACCGCCCTTTGCATCACCCTACCCTTCTCTTTAATTGCATGTTAATGGTCTTAACCATGCAGCATAGTTAACGAGTAACCTTAGCTTTCTGTAAGAAAATCGAGAATGCGGGTGAGCGAGCGTTCACGAATATCGTCAGACTCGGTGAAGAGCTCATGATAAGCACGAGGTACAATTTCTAACGTTGCGTTAGGCATACGCTGCGCTACAAGACGCTGGCGCTTATTATCGATAATAGCATCGTCATCGGCACTTAATACCAGTGTGGGGGTGGTAATGGCCCCAGCGCTGTTTTCAATTTTATTCATTGCCTGGTGGGCTGCCGCTAACCATTCAGTGGTCACGCCGCCTAGCTGTATATCCTGCTCTTCGTCATACAATTCGCGGAATAGTGCGTAGCGGGTTTTACTATGCGTCAGTTTATTCAGTGCAAATGGAAAGGCGATATACGGTGTCTGCCCGAAGAAGTAGCCTGAATCGGCTTTTTTCATTCTATTAACCGCAAGGCCAGTGCGTATTAGCCCGTTTGCTAGCCAGTTAGGCAGCGATGGCTTAATGCCAAACATCGGTGATGCAAATACGGCTTTAGAGAAAAGCTTTGGCATGCGCAGTAAAGTCAATGCGCCTATTGCTCCACCCATCGAGTGGCACACTAACAATAAAGGCCCTTGTTGCTTAGGCTTAACAATGGTTTCTACAAATGTGACAAAGTCATCTACGTAATCATCGAAGTGGGCTACATAGCCATGCTGCGGGTCGCTTGTCATTCGGTCAGATAGGCCTTGACCTCGGTGATCAAGAATAAAAACGGCAAAGCCATTTTGATAGAGATCGTAAATAAACTCTTTGTATTTTAAGTAAGACTCAATACGCCCTGAACAAATCACAATCGTTGCGCGAGGCGACTTAGGAATACAATGCGAATAGCGCACTGTGATATTGTCTTTTCCTACGAAATGGCCCTGCGTCACGCTGTGCTGCCAAAAAGGATTAATATCTGTAGCAAAAGTGCTAGCTAAGTTATTTTCAGACGTGAACGCCCAGTTCATAAATACCCTTTTACTGTCAATACGCGCTCTATTAGGCCTAAAGCGATCTTCCTACGTTGTGCTTACGACTTAGGAAAAGACAAGGTTACTTTAAGCCCACCGCGCTCAGCCGGTTCAGCAATAATCCTTCCATGATGCAACTCCACGGCTGCTTTTGCAATGGATAAACCTAAGCCCACGCCCCCGGACTCCCGCTCTCTGGCAAGCGTTGCTCGATAAAAGGGAGAAAAGATGCGTTCACACTCTTCATGGGAGAGCCCTTCACCATCATCAGCAATATGAATACACCAGTGCTCTGAATCCTCGCTAAACGAGATACGGGTAACAAGCGCGCTATGACGAATTGCGTTGCGCAATACATTTTCTATTGCACGACAAAACATCATACTATCGATAACCACTGTCTTTTGAGGTATGTCATCAATTTGAAGCTGCTTGTTTTTATTTGCCGCCTCAAAATTCGCGTCGGTAAACACATCGTTTAGTACAAGCGACAGCATTTGCTTTTGCATAGATGCTTCACCAGCTTCAGCTTTACTCAAGGTGAGAAGTTGACTCACTAACGCTTCCATCCGATCGGCTTCTCGCTCTACACGCGCTAAGGTTTCAGGATCTACGTTTTGCTGATGCGCAAGTCCTAATGCCATTTGTAAGCGGGCAAGCGGTGAGCGTAGTTCATGAGAGACATCGGCCAATAGGCGTTTTTGGGCGCCCCACATGGACTCTAGCTGTTCTGCCATCTTGTTAAAGTCCCGCGAAAGCTGCCCTAGCTCGTCCTGACGCTTAGCCGCTCGGCCTACTCGAGCCTGCCAGTCACCGCTCGCTATGCGTTTCGCTGAGCTTTGTATACGCAGTATGGGGTTAGTCAGTGATTTCGCAAACAACCAGCTCAATAATATGGTGGTAATCAAGGCGATGGTTAGGAACAGTAAAATCGGTGGAGTTTGCTTTTCAGGCATTTCCAGTCTCACTGAAAAAAGCGCAAATCGGGAGCCGTCTCGCTCGAAGAAAACCGGCCCCAAAATTTTAAATGCTCCCCGCTTCACCGCTATGGGTGACGTTTGTGTGACTAATCGAAGTAAATCTTCTTTGTCCTCGTTACGAAGCGGTGGGCCACCACCAGAAATAACGCGGTTATCACTAATATCGATAGCCACCATTCGCCCTCTCCCTCCCCGAGAATGGCGGTCAAGCGCTCCGCGTAATGGTGCACCTTGGTAACGGTTATCTTGTATGCGCTCCACCACTTGATTGAGAGCAGCCACTTCACGTGGTTTTATCGGTACAATTTCAAGATCTTCAAAGAAAAGGCGGCTGCCCCAAATAGCCAGCAAGGCGGTGACAATAAACGTAGCCCAAAACCATAAAAACAATCGGCCCATGATGGCCCGCGTTGGGCTTACGCTGCGTAGCAGTTTTACCATTAATGGCTTCCAACAATTAACATATACCCGACACCGCGAATGGTTTTAATTTTTTCATCAACCGCCACGGCCCCTATTTTTTTGCGCAGGTTACTCACGTGCATATCAATACTTCTGTCAAAGGCTTGAAGCGGTTTGCCAAGTATTTTTAGGCTGATTTCTTCTTTTGTGACACGCTGTGCTGCATTAAGCATCAGCAAGCGCAGTATTAAAAATTCAGTGGTGGTAAGGGTAAGTTCTACATCATCTACTTTGGCAAGCTGACTACTGGGGCTTAGTAAAATTCCATTTACAAACAAGTCTTGCTCAACGGCCCCGCCGCTTGATGACAAATTATGACGACGAACGATCGCTTTAATTCGAGCTACTAGCTCGCGATGATTAAAAGGTTTAGGCAAATAATCATCGGCGCCCATCTCAAGACCTAAAATTCGGTCGTAGTCGTCGCCTCTCGCGGTAAGCATAAGCACCGGCGTACTGTGGCTTGAACGAAGTTTTTTCAAAACGTCAAATCCATCCATTTTAGGCATCATCACATCAAGCAATATCAGGTCATAATGACGCCCAGACACCGCTTCAGATAACCCCTCTTCGCCATTGTTACGCACTTGTACCTGATAACCCATACCCGATAAGTAAGTAGCGAGCATTTCTGTTAGTTCTAGGTCATCATCAATAACAAGGATAGACTGCAAGTGAAAATCTGAACTCATGGTATTAAACTCTTTAACTGCTAGATTCATGAAAATGCCTGTAAATTGGATAGAATTCAACCTACGCTTATGGTGTGCCTCGCCTCAAGCCGACAACAGCACTGACAAATCGCGTACTATATCTTTTCAGACCTTTACAATCACAAATCGGCGGTGCCTTTACATAAGCTTTACACTGCATTGACTGCTTTTTTAGTCGAGCACGCTACGATTAGCTTGTCCGAAAAAAGGAGACGACAATGAAAAAGTTATTAATTGCTAGTGTAACGGTAGCAGCGATTGGCTTAGGTGGCCTTGCATTGGCGCAGCCGTTAGGGCCTGGTATGCGTCACCACGAACCGGTTAAAGAAATGGTTAAACATCTTCGCGACCTTAGCTTAAGCGACACGCAACGCGAAGAGATAAAAACACTTGTAAGCGCATTTAAAGACGCTAACCCTCGACCTAAATTTGGCGATATTGAAAAGCCTAGCTTTGATTTTGATACCGCCACTGAAGCCCAGCTCAGCGCTTTTATTCAAGCTCAGTTTGAAGAGCGTGAAGCTACCCATTTCGCTTTTGCTCAACTGCGTCACGACATCTACAACGTGCTGAATGAAGAGCAACAGGCAACTCTCTTAGCTCGAGACGCTAAAAGAGAATTAGATATACAAAAACATCGTGACGCTTTCGTAAAACAAGATGCTCGCTTTACCAAACGAATGGATGGTGAGGGTAAAGGTCCTAAACGCAAGCCTAGGGAATTTTTGTTTGAAGGCATTGAATTAAGCGACGAACAAATAGCGAGCTTTGCAGAACTTCGCGAGTCATTCAAAGATACATCGAAAACGAATGGAGAGACGCTACGCAATTTTAAAGACGCCCAGCGCGATTTGATTCGCAGCCAGTCTTTCTCTCAAAACGCTTGGGACGCGCTTATCGCCCAATACAAAGACGACCTTGTAAGTGCTGAGGTTGAGAAAGCCAAACAGCGCCAAGCCATGTTTCAAGTGCTAACGCAACAACAGCAAGCTACATTAAAGGCGCAACGAGAAAATGAACGTGAGTTACGGGATATGTTTAAATAAGCACTTACTGTTGAACCGTTACCCACCCTAAAAAGTGCTGGCCTAGGCCAGCCTTTTTTATATTCAACTAAACTTTAATACGCGTTCAGTAGAACTCTATTTACCTGCAATGGCATTTTAAAAATTTGGCTTTACCGGCTTGTAATCAGGCGATAAAAATAATGGCGATGTTATTACCAAATCTGCTGTGGCTGGCGTGCAGGCTACTGGTACATTCCATACTGAACACAGCCGCAGCAGCGCTTTTACGTCGGGGTCGTGGGGCGCTGGGTTTAGTGGATCCCAAAAAAAGAAAAGTGCATCTAGTTTATTCTCAGCAATTAATGCCCCAATTTGTTGGTCGCCGCCAAGCGGGCCGCTTTTATAGCGTGTAACCTCTAGACCCGTTTCGCTGGCAATCAGGCCTCCGGTGGTGCCTGTTCCCACTAAGTTGCACTGTTCAAGTATGGCAATATGCTGCTTAACCCATGCAAGTAGTTCTGGTTTTTTATGGTCGTGAGCGACAAGCGCCAAGGTAAGTTTGCTCATTTTAATTTCCGCTATTATTCCCAACAAATTATACGTAGCCCGCGAGCTTATGCCTGTGAATACCGTCTACTGATGGACTTACACTCCCAGTGTACCGTACTTTATCACTATCACCTGTAAACTCTGAAATAAGATATAAATATTCAATTCTATTGCTCACATTGTCAACTTACTGTCACAACTATAACTCTATTATAAAGTGCATTTTTTGAGACAAATAAGCCGCCGCAACAAGATAAAATATTTATACATTTTTATTGCATAAACATTCAAATTAGTTACACTAGTCCACGGTTAAGGCATCCAACCCCATTTTTGGGTTGTAACATGATAGGAATTGATGATGACACAACCAACTCGTGTTGTTGGTTTTACCACTAACAGCATTATAGAGTTTACCTCTCCCCTGGCTGGCTACACCTTGCATAGCACACGACGATGCGTGTGTACTTCTATGCTTATTCGGTAGCACACTTTTTACCTTTGTAATGTGGTCGCGGTTAGGCAAGGATTTACGGCTAACCAGTTTACAAAGGTAAAAAGTGATTTTTTTCTCCTTTTATTGAATTTATAAATTATGTATAGCGTTTCAATTATCGGTGCCAGTGGTTACACAGGGGCACAACTTGTTCAGTTAGTATTACAGCACCCTAAGCTTGAGTTAGCGGGTACTTACGTATCTGAAAACAGTAACGATGCGAACAAAAGCATTGCAGAACTGCATGGCAACCTTGCGCATGTAAATGCCACACTGACGCCTATTTCAGATACCGCGCTTAGTGAAATGGCAAATGGCGTAGACTTTATTTTTCTTGCTACCCCTCATGAGGCAAGCCACGATTGGATGCCAATCTTGTCATCAGGCAAAGCAAAAGTATTGGATTTATCAGGTGCCTTTAGAATTAAAGACACCGCGGTTTTTGAGCAGTTTTACGGTTTCCCGCACACGCAGACACAAAGCTTAGCGCAGGCGGTTTACGGTCTTGCCGAGTGGCACGAAGCGCAAATAGCAAGCGCCGACGTTATCGCAGTGCCGGGCTGTTATCCCACCGCCAGCCTTAGCGCGCTAAAACCACTTGCGCACAACGGCTTATTAGATGAGAGCGTACGCCCTGTAATTAACGCGGTTTCCGGCGTATCGGGTGCAGGTAGGAAAGCCAGTTTAACCACCAGCTTTTTTGAGGTAAGTCTTCAGGCCTATGGCGTGTTAGGCCATCGCCATACGCCTGAAATTGAAGCCTATTTAGGTACGCCTGTTATTTTCACGCCGCACCTTGGTAATTTCAAAAGAGGAATTCTGGCAACGGTAACCGTGAAAGTTAAAGCTGGTACCACCAGCGCACAACTTGAGAAAGCGTACACTGACGCCTATGCTGATAAACCCATTGTGCGTTTGCGCAAGAGTTTCCCAAAAATTGATGACGTTGCTCACACTCCCTTTGTCGATCTTCACTGGAAGTTGGATGAAGCATCTGGGTATGCAGTTGTTACCGCTGCCATTGACAACGTAATGAAAGGTGCAGCTTCACAAGCGATTCAGTGCCTTAACATAATGACGAAACAACCTATAGAAACAGGGTTAGTACTATGAGTGTTTCACCTATTGTAATTAAAGTTGGCGGCGCATTGCTTGATGATGCCGCGGCAATGACGCGCTTATTTCTAAGCGTAAAAGATGTGCAGGCCACTCGCCCAGTGGTAGTGGTTCACGGTGGCGGGCCTTTAGTGGAAACACTAATGGCAAGCCTTGGCCTTAAAAGCACCAAAATTGATGGCCTTCGGGTTACCCCCGATGAGCATATGCCCTATATTTGCGGTGCACTGGCCGGTTCTGCTAACAAGCAGTTATGCGCCGCCGCACTCGCCTCGGGTTTAACACCTGTCGGCTTGTCCTTACTTGACGGCAACATGGTGGTATGTGAACCACTTGCTGATCAATATGGCGCGGTGGGTGTGCCAAGTACCGCAGATGCGGCGTTTCTTAAGAGTGTTTTAGCCCAATCGACCTTGCCAATTATTAGCTCCATAGGCTCTAGCCCTCAAGGCAGACTACTTAACGTAAACGCAGACCAAGCGGCTACGGTTATCGCCGAACTGCTCAACGCCGAGCTTTTACTGCTTTCAAATGTTGATGGCGTACTTGACGGCAACAAAGCACTTATCAGTGCGTTAAATGCTAATAGTATTGCTCAATACGCCAGTGAAGGCGTAATCACCGATGGTATGAAAGTAAAAGTTGACGCTGCGCTTGCCTCTGCAGAGAGCCTAAGCCGCCCTGTTTATATCGCAAGTTGGGCGGCAGATATCACCGATATACTAAATAAAACAACAGGTACACAAATAGTACCTACAACCCTTGCCGCTGAAAACGGCAATGCCGGAGAAATATAATGAAACAGGACCTACTCACCTTTGCAGATTGGACACCAGAAGCAATGCAAAAATTGCTGCAATTGGCAGTAGAAATTAAACAAGCCCCAGCCAGCTACAGCAATGTGCTTGCGGGCAAGTCGATTGTTGCCCTGTTTGAAAAACCGTCGTTGCGAACTCGCGTAAGTTTCGATATCGGCATTAACAAGCTTGGCGGTCATATGGTGTACTTAGATGCTCAGTCGGGCAAATTAGCCGGACGCGAAGATGCAGTAGATACCGCCGCTAATCTTGCATGCTGGGCAGACGCTATCGTGGCTCGCGTGTTTTCTCACGAAACGCTAGAAACCTTTTCTAAGGCAGCCAAAGTGCCGGTAGTTAATGCACTGTGCGATAAATATCATCCCTGCCAAGGCTTGGCTGATTACCTCACTATGTTTGAACGCTTCGGTAAAACCGAAGGCTTGACTATGGCTTACGTGGGCGACGGTAACAATGTAACTCACTCGCTATTAATTGTGGGTGCGCTACTTGGTTGTAATCAAGTGGTAGTGACGCCAGAAGGTCACCAAGCCAGCCCTGAAATTGTGGCGCAAGCTAAGGCTATTGCCGAGAAAACCGGCGTAACTATCGTAGAGAGTACAGAGCTTAGTGCTGCAAACGGCGCAGATGTTATCTATGCTGATACGTGGCTTTCAATGGGCGACGATACGCCACTTGACGTTATCAAAGAAAAATTCATGCCTTATCAGGTCAATGAAGCGCTGATGGAGGCCACGGGTGCAAGCTACGTCATGCACTGCCAGCCTGCCCATCGCGATTTAGAAATCACAGGTTCGTTAATTGACAGCGACAAGTCGCTATTAATGCAACAAGCCGAAAATAGAATGCATGGCCAAAACGCCATCCTTACTCAATTACTTAACGCTTAAAAAGACGCCTAAAAAGACGCTTAAAAGGATTACTTAGATGCAAAACGTTAAAAAAATCGTGCTGGCCTATTCAGGCGGGCTTGATACATCAGCCATCATTCCATGGCTAAAAGAAAACTACGGCTGTGAAGTTGTCGCATTTGCGGCAGATGTGGGCCAGGGTGATGAAGAGCTTGAAGGTCTTCACGAAAAAGCTATTGCCTCTGGCGCAAGCGAGTGCCACATTGTTGATTTAAAAGAAGAGTTCGTTAGCGAATATATCTTCCCTACTATCACGACAGGTGCGGTTTACGAAGGCGAATATTTGTTAGGCACCTCAATGGCGCGCCCAGTTATCGCTAAAGCGCAAGTTGAGATTGCGCGTAAAGTCGGTGCTGATGCGCTCTGCCACGGTTGTACGGGTAAGGGTAACGACCAAGTTCGTTTCGAAAGCACCTTTGCAGCCCTTGCGCCAGATCTAACCGTTATCGCGCCTTGGCGTGAATGGGATATGGTAAGCCGTGAAGACTTACTTGCCTACCTAGCTGAGCGCAACATTGCCACCACAGCGTCAGCCACTAAAATTTACAGCCGTGATGCAAACGCATGGCACATTTCACATGAAGGTGGCGAGCTTGAAGACCCATGGCAAGAGCCTACCAAGCAAGTGTGGACCATGACGGTAGACCCTGAAGATGCGCCAGATACGCCTGAGCGTGTAACCCTATCGTTTGACGAAGGTAAGCTTACTCATGTTGATGGCGAAGCGCTGTCTCCGTATCAAGCACTAGTTAAGCTGAACACAGTGGCTGCAGCCCACGGTGTTGGCCGTATCGACATTGTTGAAAACCGTCTTGTGGGTATGAAATCTCGTGGCTGTTATGAAACGCCAGGAGGCACAGTACTGCTAAAAGCTTACAAAGCCCTTGAAACCATGGTGCTTGATAAAGCAGCCCTTAAATACCGTGAACAAATTGGTCTTGAGTTTTCACACGTCATGTACGATGGCCGCTGGTTTACTGCCCTTAACGATGCACTATTAGCTGGCGCAGCATCTTTTGCGAAGAAAGTGACAGGCGATATCGTGGTTAAGCTTTACAAAGGGCAAGCTACGGTGACGCAGCGCCGTTCGCCTAACAGCCTTTACTCTGAAGACTTCGCCACTTTCGGTGCCGATGATGTATACGACCAGAAACACGCAGAAGGCTTTATTCGCCTATTCAGCCTCTCAAGTCGTATCGAAGCACTGAAAAACCAAGGTTAATCGCATACCGCGCGCATTCGCGCGCGGGTAGCGAACGCAATAAACAGCATTTAAGGAGCATCACATGGCGTTGTGGGGTGGCCGGTTTGAATCCGGTGCAAGTAGTATGTTTAAACAGGTTAACGACTCGTTGCCGTTCGACCAAGTCATGGCAAGCCAAGACATTCAAGGCTCGATCAGCTGGTCACGTGCTTTGCAAAAAGCAGGTGTACTTACCGCTGGTGAACAAGCGCAGCTAGAAGGCGCGCTTAGTGAACTAAAAGCGCAAGCAGATGCCGGTGAATTAGACTTTAACGCCTCTAGCGAAGAAGACATTCACAGCTTTGTTGAAGCCGCGCTTATCGAGAAGCTTGGCGATATTGGCCGCAAGCTTCACACAGGCCGTAGCCGTAACGACCAGGTAGCCACCGACTTCCGTTTGTGGGTACGTGAGCATATTGCTTCACTTCGCGCTGATGTATTAGGTGTTATTAAATCACTTCTAAATGCCGCAAGCCGTCATCAAGAAGCGATTATTCCAGGTTATACCCACTTGCAGCGTGCTCAGCCCATTCACTTTGCACACTGGTGCTTAGCGTATGTGGAGATGCTAAAGCGTGATTTAAGCCGTTTAGACGACTTAAAAGTACGCATGAACCAGTGCCCTTTAGGCTCTGGTGCACTCGCAGGCACCACCTTTCCGGTAGACCGTCACGCCATTGCAGAAGAGTTGGGGTTTGACTCTCCTTGCTTAAACAGCTTGGATGCGGTGTCCGACAGAGACTTTGTACTTGAACTGCTGTTTGTTGCTAGTACCAGCATGATGCACTTATCCCGTCTTGCCGAAGACATGATCTTCTATAATTCAGGCGAAGCAGGCTTCCTGCAGCTAGGTGACAGCGTGACCTCAGGCTCGTCACTGATGCCGCAAAAGAAAAACCCAGATGCCCTTGAACTTATGCGCGGCAAATGCGGGCGCGTATTTGGCGCCCTACAAGCACTGCTTGTAACCATGAAAGGCCTCCCTCTTGCGTATAACAAAGACATGCAAGAAGACAAAGAAGGCGCTATCGATACGGTTAATCAGTGGCACATTTGTTTGTGTATTGCCAGTGAAGTACTCGATTCACTTCAGCTTAACGAAGAACGCTGTCGTGTAGCAGCGGCTCAAGGTTTTTCTAATGCTACTGAATTGGCCGACTACTTAGTAGGTAAAGGCGTGCCCTTTAGAACAGGCCACGACATTGCTGGGCGCGTAGTGCTTCAGGCGATCGACAAAGGCTGCGCTATTGAAGATTTACCGCTTAGCGACCTGCAAGCTATTAGCGATAAAATTGAAGACGACGTTTACCCAGTATTGCAGCTAGAGTACGGCGTGAACCAACGCAATATTCTAGGGGGCACCAGTAAAGAAACCGTGACGAAAGCTCTGTATCAAGAGCTGGAAAATTTAGACAAGCAAGGGTAGTTAAGGAACACTAGGATGGTATTAGCGCATCATGACGGCATCAAACTGTTTCGCAGTTCACTGCCATACATTAATGCTCATCAGGGAAAAACCTTTGTCTTGATGTTCGGTGGCGAAGCCATCGAACACCCTAATTTTCCGAATATTATTCACGACATCGCTCTGTTAAATAGCTTGGGCGTACGCGTGGTGGTGGTGCATGGTGCAAGGCCGCAAATTGACCAACGTGTTGCCCTTCGCAACATTGAGGGTAGATTTGAAAGCGGCGTGCGCATTACCGATAAGCAAACGCTAGAGTGCGTAAAAGATGCCGCTGGCTCGGTACGCTCTCAGGTAGAAGCTCTGCTTACTATGGGCTTGCCGAACTCGCCTATGCACGGTTCTCAAATTCGCGTCTGCTCGGGTAACTTGGTGGTTGCCAAACCTATGGGTGTGCGCGGTGGTGTGGATTTTGAAAACACGGGATTAGTTCGCCGTATCGATACGACGGGAATTAGCGATCACCTTAACGATGGCTCGATTGTGCTGTTATCCCCCATGGGCTACTCATCAACGGGTGAAGTGTTTAACTTATCCCATGAAGATGTCGCCACACAGGCAGCCATTGCGCTAAAAGCTGACAAGCTTATTGTGTTCTCGAACTATGATGGCGTGTATAACCGTGAAGGCCGTTTATTACGTACTATTGAGCGCCCACAGCTAGAGCAGCTCATGATGGCAGGCGATATCACCACAGAAGATACGGTGCTTAGCGCGCTTACCACCAGCGTAGCGGCAGGCGTTCCCCGCGCCCACTGTATTAGCTATGAAAAAGATGGCGCGTTACTTCAAGAACTGTTCACGCGAGACGGCACTGGCTCACTAGTGATGGAGCACCACTACGAGCAGCTACGCGCGGCCACTATTGAAGATGTGGGCGGTATTTTAAAGCTTATCAAGCCACTGGAAGAAAGTGGTGTGCTAGTAAAGCGCTCTCGTGAACGATTAGAGAATGAAATTAATCAGTTCATTGTAATAGTGCGTGACGGTATGATCATCGCCTGTGCGGCGTTGTACCTTTATCCCGAAGACGGCTGTGCGGAGTTAGCTTGCGTGGCAACGCACCAAGATTATCGCGGTAAAAACCGCGGCGAGCGTATCTTAGATGAAGTACGTGCGCGTGCCAAAGAAGCGGATATACATAGTATCTTCGTGTTAACTACGGTGACCGCTCACTGGTTCTTGGAGCAGGGTTTTGAGCCTGCCGATATTGGCGCTTTACCCGCCGTAAAAAAAGAACTGTATAACTTCCAACGCAATTCTAAGGTATTCACCTTATCGGTGTAGATAAGCATGAGAACGCTTTCGTTTTATTAAGGAAAGCGTTGCTCCTTCCTCCCATTAGAGAATACGAATTACACTTAATATCTTTAAAGCTACCACTAATCCACGTATAACGTTATATTGATACGCGGTATCCTCGCGATAACCATTTGATTCTAGTATTGAACATATTTTTACGTCCGTGGTTTGCTAGTGATTGCTAAAATAACAAAAATAATTAAAAACTATCTCTTACTGAATGACGATAATTTAAAAACCACAGACGCGAATATCTGGCGGCTTAGTGTACTTCGCACTATCTTGTTGATTGGCGTGATACTTACTTCTGCCATCGTTATACATTCATCCTATACAGCCTATGTACAAGAACTTTACTATGTCATGTACCTCACTCTGGGCTTTAGTGCTTTTCTCTTCGCTACGCTTGCCATCGGCTTAAAACACATAAAACTCGCCTCCGCTTGTTTAGTGTTAGCGGTGGTAGGGGCCTCGCTATGTATTTTATTTTTCACTCTCGACCTTATGTCAGCAAGGTATGGTCTGTTACTGCTATTTACACTGCCTATTATTGTTAGGGTGTTGTATGGCGTGAAAGCATCTATTGCCAGTATGTTATTGAACTTTATTCCTTTTTACCTGTTACTCAATAACACCCAGCTTTCGCCATTATTCGGTATCGACATTACATTGCCAGATACCCATACTTACCTTGCCTCGTTAATCTTTTTGTTCTTTAACTTTTGCATTCCCATGGCTGTGTTACGCGTTATGTCTTCACTTGAAAGGCAAGCTGAACATAACTTGCTACAAAGTAAAAAGCTCAACAAGTTAGTTAGCCGTTATCAAGAAATTTTTAATAACGGCGGAACGCCGTCATTTTTTTGCGATGACAAAGGGCGAATTTTGCAAGCGAACAAAGCGGCACGGGCACTTTTGAAAAGGCACAATCCTGATGGTGAATACATTCAAGATCTCTTCGCCCTTTCGTTACCCATAACTCGCGGAGTCAATCAGCTTGCCTCTATCTGCAATGCTCCCGAACGAGAATTCAAGCTACAGCCAGCCAGTTTAGAGCATCACAAAAAGCAGCTGATCCACTGCCACGATTTATCTGCGTCAAAAAAGAATATGCGTGAATTCGATGCATTCAAAAAGCAGCAGTTTGAAAAGCTCTACGTCAATGAACTCACTGGATTAAAAAACCACCACTTCTGGAAAAAGACAGAATCGAGTGAGAGCATTTTAAATCGCCATATTGTGCTATTGAAATTAGCCAATTTGCGAGAGGTCAATCTGCAGTATGGTTATAGTCAGGGTGATCAACTCCTGTTGCGTGCTGCGGCGCTACTCCAAAGTGAATTGCCGACCGATGTTAGTATCTACCAATTCCCTGGGGCGAAGTTTCTATTTACGCTAAACACTAAACACCTTGCTCAAAAAACTATCGAGGAATATTTAGCGCGTAAGTTACCCTCAAGCATGATGATAGATTCAGCCAGCGCAAAAGTGGAACACCCCTTATCATGGCGCGTCGGTCATTATCACGCAACTAGAGAGATTAACGTTGATGCTGCGGCAGAATGCTGCGCTATCGCCTTAAGCCAAAGCAGTGAACTTTCACCAATTGTATCGTTCAGTGTCAACACGGTAAAAACCATTAGGGAAAACACCCAGCAGAAAGACAACGTAAAAATGTTGCTCGATAACGGCTGTCTCGCCTTGTACCTTCAGCCACAGGTCGACATTAACGGTAACATTGTCGGTTATGAAATACTTGCGCGGTTAAAAGAGCCAAAAACAGGAACCGTGCTACAACCTTATCAGTTTCTTCCTCTGGTGGAACAAAATAAATGGGAAGTGCTTTTTACTCAGAAAATTATCGATGGCACGCTTGAACTTATCAAGTCGTGGCCGGCAGGCTTGCCCCCTGTTCCGTTAGCCATTAATTTGTCTGGGCCTGAATTGCTCAGCGATCTTTTCTATGAAAAGCTATTGCGTCGCTATTCTGAAACCCCTGAACTCGGTAAGCGATTAAAATTAGAGCTTACGGAGACGTCAGTACTGGCCAGCCACAATGAAACCAAGCGTCGCTTAACGTCTTTGTCGAACGTAGGGGCCACCATCATTATTGACGACTTTGGTACTGGTCACGCGTCGCTATCGCAACTAATTGATATGTCAGCAAGTATTATAAAGGTGGACCGAGAGTTCGTGGAACGTTTAGAAACCTCTGAGCGACACCGAAAAATCGTTAAGATGACGTTAGACCTAGCTAAGAGTTTAGAAATGCAGACAATCGCAGAGGGGGTAGAAACACACGCCCAATTGTCAGTACTAAAAGACATGGGGTTTAAACATTTTCAAGGTTACCTCTTCGGTAAACCAGCCCCCATCGAGCACTGGATAAGTGCATCAAAAGCGCAGGCTTAACTAAGTTTCCAAAGATCTAGCTAAACCTAATATGCGTTTATCACAAATTGAAATAAATCTTTTCATTGCAAACTCTGCTGAAGAACGCTTTACTGGTATGACCAGGTAGAAGTTAAAGAGTAAGGTACACCTAGTGAGCACCGCAAAGCCTAACGACATTACGGTAACGTGCAAGGACAGCATGCGTTTAAGCGCAACGCTTTTCACTCCCAGACAGCCTGCGAAGGCAGCGATTATGATTGGTCCTGCAACAGGCATTAAACGTCAATTCTACAGCGCGTTTGCCACTTATTTATGTAAGCAAGGGTTTGGCGTTATCACGTTCGATAACCGAGGCATTGGCGGGTCGGTAAAGGGCAGTGTTAAACAAAGTGATGCCTCGCTAGTAACCTGGGGTGAACAAGATATGCCGGCGGTGCTGGAGACACTAAAGATTCATTTCCCTAATGTGCCTTATTTTCTTGTTGGTCACAGTGCAGGTGGTCAACTGCTGGGTTTGATGCATAACGTACACGACCTCACTGCTTTTTGTAACTTTGGCAGTTCATCAGGTAGCTTAAGAAACATGCGTAAGAGCTATTTGCTAAAAGCGCATTTCTTTATGAATTTCTATATCCCTGTGAGTAATTTACTGTTCGGCCATACGAAATCTCAGTGGGTAGGCATGGGAGAGCCATTACCTAAAAAAGTGGCGCGCCAATGGCAGAAATGGTGTAACGGTAAAGGCTACGTAAAAACAGGGTTTGGTAGTGATGTTAACCAACACCACTACGACACCATTCAAATGCCTTCAAAGTGGCTACTCGCCAATGACGACGACATTGCTAATATTCACAACGTCCACGATATGATTAGCGTTTTCCCCAATATGGAAGCGGAAGTGGAGGAACTCGACCCTCATGCCAACAACGTAAAAGAAATAGGCCACATGAAGTTTTTCTCACGGAAATGTCAGCACTTATGGCCCAAGGTCACCGATTACATAAGACAGTATCTTTAATCCCCACGTAGGTTCTTATGCTTCACACTTTGTATATCATTCCTGTGTCAGCAGGCACCACTCTTTTTGCAATAGGCCACGAACAATCACACAGCGAGTGTTAACCGGTTTTCTCGTGAGCGCAAAACCCAGTACTACTCTCGCGCTCACCACCTAATTATCACGGGTTAATTCCCCAGTTTTCATCTATAGTTATTTTTATCCTGCGCTTAAGTAGATAAAGCGTTAGCCGAGATTAATAAAAGCGTTATAAACGAACCCTGCATAACGGCGTTATCTTATGCATATTGTAAGTAGTGTGGTAATGAAGAACGATACTCGACAAAAAATTTTAGAGGCTGCTTCGGCTTTGTTTTTAAAGGGCGGCACCAATGCGTTAAGCGTGCGTGCAATTGCAGAAGGTGCCGGTATGTCTACCATAGGCATTTACAGCCATTTTAAAGGTAAGCAAGGCATTTTAGATGCGTTATATATCGAAGGCGTTGAGCTAGTCGAAAAAGAAATGAAAGCTGCAGATGGTAATACTGCGGCCGAAAAAGTGATTAATGTGTGCGAGCGTATTCTAAATTTTTCTGAATCGCATACCGCACACTATCACCTGATATTTGCTTCTGAGCTGAAGGGTTACACCCCTTCTGATAAAGCAATAGAGGCCGGTAAAAACGTCTTTACAACGCTTGCAGCGCTTACTGCTACCCTTGCCAAAAAAGACCTATCCGTTGAAGACAAGCAGGACATAGCAATGCAGATTTGGGCATTAAATCACGGCTATATCACGCTTAACCAGCATGAAATTAGCAATCGAATAACTTGGAACAATTGGAAAGATCGTGCGCTTCAAGCTATTCGCCTGCACGTTTACGCTCTAGTTGCGACCCAGTAACAAAACGGGGGTCAGAGT
>NZ_JBQKUJ010000026.1:0-31199 GCF_054968525.1 Alteromonas sp. G5_S2_22_S1
GTTTGCATTTTAATCAAATGACCATATACTGTATAAATATCAGTATGGTTTATTTTGACTCTTATTGTGGTGTGTCGGCGTCGGCACCTTTTTGGAGATGATTATGCAAACAGGCATCAAAGCGGTCGATCAACTTATTACAAAGCACGGCATATTAGCTGACTTAGGTTCAGATACGTTTCAGCGCCGTAGTCGTTTAACTGGCGGTGATGAGCGAGCTAATACACTGCCGTTCTGCATGTATCAAAAAATCGTAAATGCGCCCTTGTCTCACCAGTTCACGGTACATCACTTTTATATGCCAGGAAATAAAGGAAAGCTTGCTAGCTTTTTGTTTGATGAGAAAGGGCAATTGATAGAGCAGGTTTACTATCAAAAAGTGGCGCGCTGGGTAAAGGTGTGCCGAAAGCTACAGCAGCTTGTGCAAACGCCTACTTCAGATATTCATATGGCGGCGTAGAATGGCATAAAAAAAGCGGTAGCTGTATGGCAGCCTACCGCTTTATTATTTCTAGTACGTTTAACTAAGAACGTATTTATAACTTAGTAAAAGCTTTTTCTAAATTCTATACCGAATACGCGTGGGCTGTTATCGATAGCCGTTAAGTTATTGAAATCTATAGCACCACGGAGGTTCTCTTCGTCAGTAATGTTTCTCCCGAATAAAGCTACCGTGTATTCATGGTCGAAATTCTCGTAGCCTAAACGAAGACCACCTTCAAACTGACTGTCTGTTTTGAACTCAACAGCGTCGTATAGGAAGATGTTCGTTTCACCTTGCCAAGCCCAATCAGTAAAGGCAAAGAACTCACCTGAATCACCCATAGGAATTGAATATCTGGCGGTGAATACAAATGTTTGCTCTGGCGCTTGAGGGAACGGGTTACCATCTACAACAGCAAAACCATCAACAAGTTCATCGGTAACAGTACACTGTCCTGACCCACATGGTGCAACCAGCAAGTTCGGATCATCAATCTCAGTGTCGTTGAAGCTATAACCCGCGGTTAGCATAAGGCTATCAGTTGCTAGCCATTTTACGTCAATTTCAAATCCTTGACCGGTTCCATTTTCCGCATTGAGTAGCTGATTTGAATTATCAGCGCCGCCAATTGCAGAAAACTGCATGTCGTCAACCGTATAGTAGTAAACAGCGCCGTTTACGCGGAGGGTGTCATCAAGCAAGTCAGCTTTAAAGCCAACTTCAAATGAGTCCATGACTTCTGATTCAGCAACGGACGGAGCAAGGAAGAAGGCTACATCACGCCCCTGGATTGTTGGGCCTCTGAAACCATGTGCATAACGCGCATAAACGCTCACGTTATCGTCAATCTTATAATTAGCACTTAAATCGCCGCTTATACGCTGATCATCAACTTTAATCGGATCGAACGGTACCGGCGCAGAGTTATTGGCGTTAGTTAGCTCTTTTTCATCGTCTGTGTAACGAATACCTGCAGTGATAGTTAGCTTTTCGCTAGCTTTATAATCAGCCTGACCAAAAACAGCCCACAGCGAGCTTTCGTGAGTCACTGTTGTTGGTGCAACGAAGCCTGGGTCAGTAGTAACATCAAATTCTGAACTAAATAAGTAGATACCTGTTTGCCAAGACAGTGCAGAACTAGTATCACTTGCCAAGCGTACTTCTTGAGTTACTTGTTCGAGATTATCGAGAAGATCAGTCGTGTCCGAAGAGAATGGAATAAAACCCGGATATGAACGAACAGCATCTTCTACGCCGTCAAAGTCAATATCACTCATATATTCTGCGAACGTAAAGCCATTCGGAACATCTGGAACTGGTTGATCTGCCAGGGTTATGGCACCACCATCGATATCACCGCGGCTTGAGCCGTCAGCCTGTTCGTAAGATGTAATTGAAGTAAGGGTCATTCCATTGTTTAGGAAAAAGTCCAGCGTTAGCGCAGCCCCTTCGTTTGTATATTTTTGTCTGTTACCTGCGCCACCATCATAATACACGCGGTCTCTATCATAGTTGGCATTGAAATCATTCGAACCAGTCGTTAGAGCATTAGCACGGAAAATAGTAGATGTTCCGTCTAGGTCTCTTCCGTGTACAGATAAAAGCGCAGTCATATCAAGGCTTGTTGGCTCCCATAAAAGTTGGCCTCTCCAAGCCAGCTCTTTATATTCGCCCATCGCATCAGATTCATCTGTAAATCCGTTATCAATCCAGTCACCTCGGTTTTGAGATAGTACCGAGAAGCGACCAGAAAGTTCGTCAGTCAAACCTCCGCTAATTGCTGCTTCTGCGTTGAATGTACCAAGGTTACCTACACTAACTTCAGTAAAAGCTTCGAAATCTTGAGTAGGCTTATTCGTATCAAATTTTACGATACCAGCTGTGGTATTTCGTCCGAATAAGGTGCCCTGAGGGCCACGTAGTACTTCAACTTGAGAAACGTCGAAAAGTGGGAAGCTTTTTAGGACAACGTTTTCTTTAACAACGCCGTCCATCATGATTGCAACAGGCTGAGATGCTGCTAAATCGAAATCCGTATTACCTAGGCCACGAATATAGAAGCGCGGTGCCACACGACCGTTAGATGATTCAGCGTACAAACCCGGTACACGTGTAGCAAGTTCAAGAATGTCACCACCGCCAGAGAAAAGGCTTTCGAACTGCTCTCCGCTTAGCGTGGAGATTGAAATTGGTACTTCTTGAATTGATTGTGTACGCTTTTGCGCAGTAACGGTAATCTGTTCAAGTGAGGCTTCTTTTTTTTCTGTCGTTGCGGCCTCTTGTGCAAGAACTGAAGAGCTGAACGCTGCACTAACTGCTAACGCTAGCGTGGCGATTTTATGTGTTCTCATGTTTCCACCAAGATGATTTTAAAATTATACTTTTGTAGTGTTTTTAGCACAAAAATTAACAATCTATGCTTGGCGTTGCATTTTACACAAAGTTTGCAATAAAAACTTCAAATTTGTGCAACTTTACAAATTTTTGCCCCCTTAATGCATAATATTAGTAGCAGTGAATATATCGATGAATATTTATTGCACTGAGGTAAAGCAATGAGAGACAACTATGGTTTTTATTAGTGCACAGTTATCAGGCCATAAACACAGCCTGTATTAGCTGCGGTTAAATTTTATGCGGTATTGTGACGGAGAGAGCCCCGTCGTCTTCTTAAACAAGCGAGTGAAGGAACTTAAATCTTCGTAACCTACAGCGTTTATTAAGTTTTCTAGCGGCATAGTAGATGTTTCTAACAGTTTGCGAGCTTGTTCAATACGTAGTGCTTGTAAGTACTGACCAGGTGTAATATCACAGGCGTTTTTGAATCGGCGGATCATTGTGCGCTCAGTCATATTGTGTTTCTTGGCTAATTCTGCAAGCGTGGTTTTGCTGCGCACGTTTTTCTCTAAATACGACTGAATTTCCATGATGTCTTTGTCAGCATGAAGCCGGCGCTGCCTGCTGCTCGCGTAAATCGTTTGGCTTGTTCTAGACACATCTAGCACATGTGATTTAGCGATATCACTTGCAATTTGGTGCCCGCAGTAACGTTCAATTAATTGCGTGGATAAGTCTATCCATGCCATCCCACCCCCTGCACAATAAACCGCATTGTCTTCCGTTACCATTTTGTCTGGCTGTAAATTAACGTCCGGGTACATAGATTTGAACTTGTCAGCGTAGCCCCAATGAGTAGTTGCGGTTTTGTTCGTTAAAAGACCTGTCTGGGCGAGTAAAAATGTTCCTGTGCAGTTCGCCGCAATGTCGGCGCCTACTTTTTGCAAACGTTTTATATGTACGAGTAGAGGCTGTGTATCTCTCAGTACTTCGTCGATATTCCCGCCAATAGTGGGAATAAGAAGGATATCGGTGTGTGATACATCCTCAATGGCGATGTTGGGTTGTAACATGATTTGGTTCGAACACATAAAAGGCTGGCCGTGGTGGCTTGCCAACTGCACCCTAAACTGTGGAGAAGGGGAAAGTTTGTGAATACGCTGCCAACTGATGCCAGCAAAAGCGAAGACATCAAGCGCGCCAGTGATGGCTGAGGCAAGGGCTTGGTCGAAGCCTAATACGGTAACAGTGAACCTGGTGCTATTCATAAAAGTAATTAGAGTTATTTTAAAAAATAAGGCTGAGTTATTGTTGGCGGCATTAACCATTATTGTGTCATTATTGACAATAATGGCATGATAACGAATATGACACAATGTGTTAACAAGTATTCGTGAAGGACAAAACACCATGGCCGATCAACTCATTCCTCGCCGTGAAATGCAATTCCAACTTTATGAGGTATTAAATACCGCATCGCTCTGCGAAAAATCACGCTTTGAAGAACATAACGTAGAAACATTCAACGCTGTTATTGATATGGCTGAGAAAATGGCTGAAGAGCTATTTCTTCCTCACAATGCGGTGGCTGATAAAAATGAGCCTACGTTTGATGGTTCAAAGGTTTCGATGATCGATGAGGTTAAAGTCGCGTTTGATACGTACCGTGAATCTGGTTTCATTGCCGGGCACTTTGATTTTGAAGACGGCGGCATGCAGCTACCCGTTACGGTAATGAATGCCTGTGCGGGTTACTTTTTAGCGGCTAACCCATCATCTACAGCTTATCCGTTTCTAACCGCAGCGGCTGCAAACGTCATTAAGCATTTTGCTTCTAGCGATATCAAAAATGCGTTCCTGCCAAAGATGCTTACAGGTGACTTCACAGGAACCATGGCATTGACAGAGCCTCACGCGGGTTCTTCACTTGCTGATATCCGCACTTCAGCCAAACCGCAAGATGACGGTACTTACCGCATCAAAGGTAGCAAGATTTATATTTCAGGCGGTGAGCATGAGCTATCTGACAATATCGTGCATTTGGTGCTGGCGAAGATACCAGGTGGTCCTGCAGGCGTGAAAGGTATTTCACTTTTCGCTGTACCTAAATACCGTTTAGATGCAGACGGAAATCCAGATGTGCGCAATGATGTTACCCTTGCGGGCCTTATTCACAAAATGGGCTACCGCGGTACTACATCTACGGCACTTACGTTTGGCGAAAACGGTGATTGCCACGGCTATCTTATTGGCGAGCCTCATCAAGGTTTGCGTTATATGTTCATGATGATGAACGAAGCGCGTATTGGCGTGGGCTACGGTGCTGCCATGATAGGGTATCGCGGGTACCGCTATTCATTGGAATACGCAAAAGATCGCACCCAAGGCCGTGCTGCTCCTAACTTAGCGCCAGAAGATGACCCGTCACCTATTATCAATCATGGCGACGTGCGCCGAATGTTACTCGCGCAAAAAGCCTACTGTGAAGGTGGTATGTCGCTTTGCCTGTATGGCAGCATGCTGATAGACAAAATGGAAACCGAGACGGATAGTGAAAAGCGTACCGAGCTTTCCCAGCTGTTAGACCTATTAACGCCGGTGTTTAAAGCCTGGCCATCAGAGTTTGGTCCTAAAGCGAATGACTTAGCTATTCAGATTTTGGGGGGCGCGGGTTATACCCGTGAATACCCTGTTGAGCAATGCTGGCGTGACAACCGCTTAAACCCCATTCACGAGGGGACTAATGGTATTCAAGCACTTGACCTGCTTGGTCGAAAATTGTGGCAACACGACGGTAAGGGGCTAGAGGCGTTGCTTTCTCGTGTAACCGGCGACATGAAGCGTGCAGAAACGCCACGTGCACAGACACTTGCCGCTAAGCTAAAGCCTTACCTAGACAAGCTAGGGGCACTTATTCAACAAGCTGCCACCGATTTGCGTTCAGACAAACAACCGGTATTGCTTACTAACGCAAGCTGCTTTTTAAATATATTCTCAAGTTGTGTAGTGAGCTGGATTTGGCTGCGCCAAGCGAATGTTGCCGAACAAGCACTCGCGAAAAGGGCAGACGAACAAGACGTTGACTTCTACGAAGGCAAGTTAGCAGCCGCCGAGTATTTTTTAAATTGGGAACTGCCGCTGGTTAGTCGCGACATCGAAGTACTCACGTCACAAGACGCCACATGTAATAACGTTAAAGCGAGCTATTTCTAAATTGAGATAAGCCTTAAAAGGGAATGATGCTATAGCATCAGGCGGCAAGCATTACATTCATGCTTGTTCAGCCAATCATTGAATTGAAGTACATTTTTTGGAGTTCATTATATGAACGTAGCTGCAAATGTTGAAGGTAAACATATTCTTATCACCGGTGGTGGCTCTGGTATAGGGGCTGCTTCTGCCCAGGTTTTAAGTGCTCGTGGGGCCTTAGTGGGTATTGCCGATTTAAATGAAGACAACGCGAAATCGTTGGCAAGCGAAATTGAACAGGCTGGTGGTAAGGCGTACGCCGTAGCGGTAGATGTTACTGAACCTAGCCAGGTTAAGGCCATGTTCGATACGGCGTTATCTCGCACCGATAAAATAGACGTGATCATCAATAATGCGGGTATCGATCATTTTCCATCACCGCTCACCGAAGTCGATGACGCTATGTTTATGAAAAATATTCAGGTGAATTTAGCGGGGGTATGGTACTGCATGAAAAATGCGTTGAAGCATATGACAGCAACAGGTGGTGGACACATCATTAATATCGCTTCCGTTGCTGGGCTTCGCTCTGCGCCTATGATCAGCGCGTACAGTGCATCAAAACACGGTGTCATTGGGTTAACCAAATCAGCGGCAGTAGAATATGCGCGTGCCAATATTCGCATTAACGCTGTTTGCCCCAGTTTTGTAGATACCCCTATGGTGCAGGGTGTGCTGTCAAAACTCGATGAGCGTGGTCAAAAAGGTCTGATTGGCGCAAACCCGATGAAGCGGCTTGGTAAGCCAGAAGAAATTGCAAATGCGATTGCCTGGTTGTGTAGCGATGAATCATCGTTTATGACGGGCCAGTCGGTTGTATTGGATGGGGGCATGCTGGCATAAGCTTCACTATGGCGCTATCACTAAGCGTAGGGGCGATATAAAAGGTTATGTACCTTATCTATATAAGCCTTAAAAACGATTACGAAACTATGCAAGAAGAGTATAAATCACAATCTGCATAGTTTGCTCGAAAACAGCAAGAGAAGGAATATTTAATGAAAGACTTGTTCGATTTAACAGGAAAAGTGGCACTAGTTACTGGCGCTAGTCGCGGTATTGGTGAATCTATTGCGCGTTTACTTGCTCAGTACGGCGCGCACGTGATTGTATCTAGCCGTAAAATAGACGGTTGTGAGGCGGTTGCTTCTTCAATTCGCGATGCGGGCGGCAAAGCAACGGCATTGGCTTGTCACGTGGGTGAGATGGAGCAAATTACCGAAGCGTTTGATGCGATTAAACGAGATTTCGGTAAATTGGACATTCTTGTGAATAACGCTGCGGCAAATCCGTACTTTGGTCATATTCTGGATACCGACCTTGGTGCCTACAATAAAACAGTAGATGTAAATATTCGCGGCTACTTCTTCATGTCGATTGAAGCGGGTAAAATGATGAAAGAGCAGGGCGGTGGCGTCATACTCAATACCGCTTCAGTAAATGGTGTAACACCGGGCGATATGCAGGGTATTTATTCAATCACCAAAGCTGCGGTTATCAGCATGACTAAGTCGTTTGCAAAAGAGTGCGGTAGCCTAAATATTCGAGTGAATGCCTTATTACCTGGTTTAACTGACACCAAATTTGCATCTGCGCTTACTACCAATGAACAAATACTTAAGCATGCGCTTAAAGTAATTCCGCTGGGCCGCGTAGCCGATCCAGATGAAATGGCGGGCACGGTGTTGTATTTAGTATCAGATGCATCAAGCTATACCACGGGCACGACAGTGGTTGTAGATGGTGGTATGCTAGCGTAAATAGAGATAATTACGAGATACGACCATGCATATATGGGTTGACGCCGATGCGTGCCCTGCAGTGATCAAAGATATACTTTTTAAGGCAGCTAGGCGTACCAAGCTGCCTTTATCTTTGGTGGCTAACCATTCTATGTCTGTTCCACCAGACAAGCACATAACCCTTACACAGGTGCCTTCTGGCTTCGATGCAGCTGACGATTACATTGTAGAGAAGTGCGAGGCGGGGGATTTAGTCATCACCAACGACATTCCTTTAGCTGCTGATGTACTAGGGAAAAATGCGCTTGCGTTAAACAACCGTGGTGAGGAATACGACAAGTCGTCAATTAAGCAAATACTGGGTATGCGAGACTTCATGGACACCATGCGTTCAAGTGGCGAACACACTGGCGGTCCAAAGGCGTTCTCCCAGCGCGACAAGCAAAACTTCGCCAATGCGCTAGACCGCCTCCTAACCCAAGGCCTCCGCACCCTCAAATAAAATAATGGGGTCAGAGTACTTTTACATTGACAAAAATGTACTCTGACTCCATTTGGTTTTAGTAATTATTTTACGATGGTCATTTCTTCGATCAGGTTTGTTGCACCGTCAACGTACTCCATTACCCATAGCATGTAGCGCGTGTCTACATGAATGGTGCGGGTTGTTTTCGGATCAAAGTCCCAATCTGAGTTAACGCTTTCAAACGTACCGTCGAACAACAAACCGATTAGTTCTGCTTTTGCATTAAGCGTTGCAGAGCCTGAGTTACCGCCTGTAGAATCTAAGTCCGTTAGGAAGTTTACCGGTACGCTATTGATGTCTTCAAGTTTGTACGGACCGTACTGCTTGTCTTTAATAAGCTCAAGCTGCTTTTTCGGTGAATCAAACGGTGTTTCGCCGGTATCTTTTTCAGTAATGCCTTCAAGACGGGTAAAGGGTTCGTAAATGAGGCCATCTTTTGGCGAACCGCCCATCACGTTACCGTAAGTTACTCGAAGCGTGCTGTTTGCATCTGGGTAAGCGAGGCTGCCCAAAGATTTTTGCCATTCGATAATCGCGCTCATGTATTTAGGGCGAAGTGCAGCAGCTTTACCGCTAAGCGTTTTACTTTTATCTTCAATAGCCATTTCAGTATCGAATAATGCAACTGCTAGTTTGATGAATGGGTCGTTGCTCTTCTCAAACGCTTCGCGGCTTGCGGTTAACCACTTCAAACGCTCTTCAGTATTGTTCAGTGACGTGTTGTCATAAAACGCTTTTAACTTATTATGAAGCGTTTTGCTGTCAGTACTACCGTCAATGCCTACTGCTTTATCGAAAGCCGCAACACGGTTTTCTTCAGGCTGCTCTAGGTACATGCTGATCATTTTTTGCCACACAGCTTGATCTACCACAGCGTCGAAGCGGCGCTCTATGCGCTCTGCGCTTTCTTTAAGACGAATTTGATCGCGCTCTTGATACCCACGTTCACGCTCTGCATCTGGCTTTTCCCTTTCAATTGCGTTGCGATATAAGGTTTGCGCGGATGACAACAGTTGTGCACGACCTAGGTTGTTGTACCAGAAGTTTTGCTTGTTCATCTGCATTTGTTCTGCGCTAACCGCATCAAGATCGGCCAGGGCTTGTTTTAGTTCACTCTTACCATTTTTATCAAGCCATGCTGCCAGTTGCTCTTCACGCTCGGCGCGGCGAGGAACAAGCCCAACACGCTTAGCGCCAGAAAGCTGACCTAACGTGTTTTTATGAAAGTTATTCAAGCCTGCAAGTGTTGCTTCATATTTAATACGAGCATCGCTACCTTCTTCTGACGAGGTTTCAATGGTTTTAATCCATTCGTCTACCAGTTCAAGGTAGGTAGGGTATAACCAGTCAAACATGTACGAAACTTGCGACAAACGCGCATAGCGATTCGTTGAGCCAGGGTAACCCGCCGCCATTACAAAGTCGCCGTCTTCAAGGCCCGCTGCCGAAACTTTAAGGAAGTGATCAGGTTCAAACGGCACGTTGTCTTCACTGTAATCAGCGGGTTTACCGTCTTTACCTACGTAAGCGCGATAGAAAGAGAAATCACCGGTGTGGCGAGGCCACATCCAGTTATCTACATCGCCGCCGTATTTACCGATAGAATCAGCGGGCGCATAAGCAATACGCACGTCACGGATTTCCATTTGCTTAATAAGCTTGTATTCAAGGCCTTGGAAGAATGACGGAACAGAGCAGCGAAAGCCTGCTTCTGACTCACATTCTGCAATTAGCGCTTTACGGTTTGCCTCGATAAGGTCGTAGCGCTCGCGCCCTTGAACGTCATCATTGATACCGCCAACAACTTTGTCGGTTACGTCAGAAAAATCCACCGTAACAAACATGCGAGTGCCTGGTGCTGCTGGCAGTTCGTCACCAATTTCTTTTGCTAAGAAGCCATCTTTTAAGTAGTTGTTTTCTGGTGTGCTGTTGTATTGCACTGAACCGCGGGCACAGTGGTGATTGGTTACCGCTAAGCCTTTGTCAGACACAAACGATGCTGAACAACCACCAAGCGACACAATAGCGCCCATTGGAAACGCGGTTAAGTCGTTAATACTACTTGCAGGAATTTCCAAACCGGTTTCTTTTAAATCGCCAGCAATTGAAGGGAGTTGCTCTGGCGTGAACATGCCTTCCTTAGCACCTACCTGCATTGCCGTGCCGAGCAACGCGGCAGAAATACAAAATACACTTACTTTTGACATGGGTGTTCCTTGTTCTTGTCGTTAATCTAATTGTTATAAACCAAACTTAATACATACCAAGTTAACGTATACGTCAACATTGTTATAGTGTAACGATTATTTCCTGTTCGCCCTATGAAAAAGCACCGGGCGTGCAACACAAATTTGTTAGCAAGTGTAACGAGACGTCGTTTAAAGCGTTTATAAGCCTTTCGTCGCAGGGGAGTGAGGAGAAGAGACAAAACAAAAAAGGCAGAGTTTAAACTCTGCCTTCTGAATTTTTAAAAACGTTGGCTAACGCTTAAAGCACTGATACCAACGCTTTCGCTAGTGTTTCAACGTTTTCTTGGTTGATGCCTGCAATGTTTACGCGGCTAGAATCAACAAAGTACACGCTGTGCTTTTCACGCACTTCGCGCACTTGCTCAGGTGTAATACACAAGAACGAGAACATACCTTTTTGATCGTTCACAAAGCTAAAGTCTTTCGGTGAACCATTGTCGTGAAGGTTTTGAACAAGCATGGCTCGTAGAGACTTCATGCGGTCGCGCATTTCGTTCACTTCAGATACCCATTCGTTGTTCAGTGCTTCGTCAGCAAGAATGATGTCTACCAATGCACCACCGTAGCTTGGTGGCATAGAGTAGATGCCACGTGCGATTGACTGAATTTGACCCTGCGCAATTTTACGGGTTGCTGAGTCTTCAGTAATGATGGCCGCTAATCCAACGCGCTCGCGGTAAAGACCGAAGTTTTTAGAGCAAGAGGCCGCTACAATTACTTCTGGAAGATTTTCGACCAACAAACGCATGCCGTAGGCGTCTTCGTCTAAACCTTCACCAAAACCAAGGTAAGCCACATCAATAAATGGTAAGAACTCACGCTCTTTCGCGACTTCGAGTACTTCATCCCATTGTGCATTAGTAAGATCTGCACCTGTTGGGTTGTGACAGCAACCGTGAAGAAGAACGATATCGCCTTTTTCAGTTTTGCGAAGAGTTTCCATCATAGCGTCGAAACGAATGCTTGCAGACGCTTTATCGAAGTACGGATAGGTTTCAATTTTAAGGCCAGCAGAGCCAATAAGTGGAATATGGTTAGCCCATGTAGGGTCGCTTACCCATACCTTGCCATTTTCATTACAACGAACTAGCAGTTCTGAAAGAATACGCAGCGCACCACAACCACCAGGCGCTTGAACCGCCGCAACGCGGTCTGCAAGAAGTACTGGACTATTCTTACCTAAAAGCAAAGACAACATGCCATCAATAAAACCTTGATTACCCTGAGGCGTGATATAGGTTTTGCTGGTTTCGGTGTCTAAAAGCACTTGTTGTGCTTTAGCAACACTTGAAAGAATAGGGGTATTACCTTGCTCATCTTTATATACGCCAACACCTAAATCGATTTTATTTGGGTTGGTGTCTTCACGAAAAGCAGCTGACAGGCCAAGAATTGGATCTGGGGCGAGATGGGGTAATACTTCAAACACGATATGTCCTCACGTTACGTTGGTGTGCAAAAGTTAGCAGGCAGGCATTATGCCACCGATGGTAGAAAAAACGACCCCTAAAGGTTGAAAATATTTCAATTATTCGGCTAAGGAAAACGTAAACGAAAGTTTCATTTCAGAAATACCCTAAATTGAAAAAGAAAAGGCACGGGTTTCTAGCACCTCGCCCTTATCTGAGAAACGACGCTCTTTCCATGAAATAGTATTGTTTTTATCGACTAATAGTAGCGTAGAGGTGCGAGTGCCATATTTTTCAGTTTGAATAAAAATGGAGGATAACGCCTTTTCCCATTCGTAGCCTATGCCAGTGTCGGGTAGCTGCGCGTCGTTAGCTTTGTTGTCACAACGCAAAATATCAAATAAGTCGTCATCAATAATGCTGCTCTTATTCGCAACATAATCGTTCAATGCGGTAACGCCTTGGGTCACTTTTGGCCAAGGTGTAGCAATATCAGCGTTAGACAAACCATACACGCCGGTATCGATTGGATGGGTCGAATTGTTTACATTGTTGTAAACCTGAAGCGCCTTTACATTACCAAATAACAAATTATAGCCATTGTATTGATGGCGCGTATTTTCCAGCGTCTTTAAATATTGTGATTGAGCACAGTGCGTTGCGTCAACCTGGTCTTGCTTCAACCAGTTAGCGACTAATTCGCCGCGAGACACCGCATTTTTATTTATGCTATTGGGGGCTCTTACATTGGTAAGCGCTGCCATGGTGCCATTACGTGTAACGCCCATCCAGGTGCCGTTAGCCTCTAAATCCTGCCCTGCAAGTAAGTGTGGGTAGCTATTCCAAAAATGTGAAGGGGAAGTAGGCCGCGCGTAAAACTCATCCCTATTGGCCGCAATAATAAGCGGGTAATCGTCTCGCATTTTATTAGCGATAAAAAGAATACACATGCTCTTCCTTAAATATGTCTGATTTCAAGCAAATAACAAATACCGTTAACAATTGCGTTACATTAGCATATTGATTACCCTTCGCTTAGAAGTAGTAATGAGAATAATAATGACAGAATTTACGAAAAGTAGCATAGAAGGACGTGCAATAGGAAAGGTAAATGTAGGAGAAAATATTCCTCGAAAATGGCCTAATTGGCTTTCACAATTTGCTGCGTGGCTTCTTACGAAAAGGGGCTGGAAAGTTGAAGGTGAGTTAATCAATCAAAACAAGGCGATTTTGGCAGTGGCACCGCATACGTCTAACTGGGACTTCTTTATTGGCCTGTGCGTAGTGTTTTCTTTTAAGCTTAATATTAACTTCTTCGGAAAACATACCATTTTCAGAGGTCCGCTTGGCGCAGTGGTAAGAAGGCTGGGCGGTATTCCTATTGAAAGAAGCAAAGCCCACGGCGTGGTTACCACTATAGCTCATCAAATTGCGCAAGCAGACCATATTGTTCTAGCGCTTGCACCAGAAGGGACTAGAAGCCCTGTATATCCATGGAAAACAGGGTTTATGCATATTGCGAAGCAAGCCAATATTCCCATTCAAGTTATTGGGCTAGATTATGCGGAAAAGACTATCGTTTTAGGGCCAATTATTCAGAATGTGACTAATATAGATGAACAAATGCAAACTATTTATACGTTTTATGATAATGTTTGCGCAAAATATCCTAAAAACTGCATTACAAAGCCATAGCTGTTTCGTAAGAAGCAGTGAGTACTGTTTAAGTAACGTACTAGGCTAAGTCGCAATCATCTATTTTCGGAGCTTCACCCGTGACAAAATTGGGATTCACAACCCGTCAGGTTCATGCTGATCGCATGCTAAATACACCAGAACATGGTGGTGTCCATAGCAGTACATCTAATTCAGTGCTTTTCGAGTTTAAAGATGCTCAGGGCATCATAGACGCCTTTCAAGGAAAACGTGCTGCTCACGTCTATTCTCGCTCATCTTCACCGTCAGTTGCTGCGCTTCAAAACATGCTTTGTGAACTTGAAGGTGGCGTAGGTGCGCTATGCTATGCAACGGGAATGGCTGCTATAAGCAGCACCTTGTTTGCGTTGCTTAAGTCAGGCGATCATTTAATAGTAAGCCAGTACTTGTTTGGAAATACCCGCAGTTTTTTTGAGACCATCAAAGACTTTGGTGTGCAAGTAACCTACACAGACGTTACTGATATTCAGCAAGTAAAAGAAGCGTACCAGCCGAACACAAAGGGCGTATACTCAGAAACCGTGGCGAACCCGGTAACCCAAGTGGCTGACCTTCACGCTATCGGTCAGTTTTGTGAAGAAAAGCACGTGCTGTTTATGGTTGATAACACCATGACCCCGCCACCAGTTTTCTACGCAAAAGACGTTAAGGCATCACTGGTGTTTTGCTCATTAACCAAATACATTGCAGGTCACGGTAATGTGTTAGGTGGAGCAGTGGTTGACACTGGCAACTTCGACTGGACAAAGTTTGACAACCTCAAGCCTGCTTATCAGGTGGCAGATACTGCACAGTGGGGTATTACCCAGATCAAAAAGAAAGGCTTGCGCGATTTAGGTGCTACATTGGCACCGCAATCAGCTACGGCCATCGCTCTTGGCATGGAAACCCTTGATTTGCGCTTAACTCGCAGCCAGCACAATGCCATGGAACTCGCTACGTTTTTAGATAACCATCCAAAAGTGTCTAAGGTATTTTATCCTGGTCTTGCCGATCATCCTCAGCATTTCATGGCGCGCGAGTATCTAAACGGTGGCTACGGTGCGATATTGAGCTTTGATTTGATTGAAGGCGCTAACCCTGTGGCGTTTTTAAACGAGATGGAGCTGGTAATCTGCGCCACCCACTTAGGCGATAATCGCACCCTCGCACTACCTGTTGCACCTACTATTTATTTCGAGAACACGGCAGAAGAACGTGAGCTTATGGGTATTTCCGATACCATGTTACGTATTTCAGTAGGTATTGAAGACACTCAGGATCTGATTGCGGATTTTGAAGCAGCGCTAAACACGATTTAGACAATGTTTTGCTGAGTTAAAGTACAGAAGAAGGGGCTTTCGCCCCTTTTTTATTTTGTACTAATTGCGTTCAATATAATTAAAGCAATACGTTTGACTGGCCTCTGTCTAATCAAAACCTAGGGTAATTTGACCGCGAATTTCACCGCTTGGGAATGCATCTGAGTGGAAGTTTGTGTAAAGACCTCCGTCAGCCATAACACCCATTTGCTCAGCGGTTAGCGTTGTATTAGCTGGCACCGACCACATACCATCTGTACCGTCAGTAAGCCCCAGTAATACACCACCGTTTACACCCGCTTCACCTTCGTGGATGTGCGCCATGTTGGCCGTCATACCTGTAATGGTTACGCTACCAGATAGTGCACCTGTGGATGTGTTCAGCGTGAATGCACCCGCACCGCTTGCTGTTGTAGTAACGGCCGGAACTTCTTGTAAGCCATCGGCAATGATGCCGTACACTTCGATATTGTCAGGCGTGATCTGGCCCCGAATTTCACCGCCAGTGAATGCCGCAGTGTGTACATTCACATAGTGACCTCCTGAAAGTAATTGCGTAGCTGTAGCTTCATCAAGCATTACGCTTCCATCCGTCATCCAAACGCCAGCTGTTTCGTCACTTTCTACCAACGCTTCTAGCACAGGACCATTTACTCCAGCAAAGCCAGTGTGAATGTGTGCCATGGTTGCATTATCGATAGTGGTAACCGCCACAAGAGAAACATTATTGTTGGTCGTATCGAATAGAGCATAGCCAGAACCCATTGCCATAGTATCTACCGCTGGTACTTCCTGACTGCCGCTTAGCGAGAATGTCACTACCGCTGTAGTGTCAGGAACAATTTGGCCACGCACTTCGCCACTTGGATTAGCTGTGGTATGAACGTTTAGATACCACTCACCGCTAGTCAGCGCATCTAGGTTACTCGGTGAAATGGTAGTTTCAGCTAAAACATAGGTACCATTTCCAGCATCGGTCAGTGGGAAAGCAACAGGGCCGTTCATACCAATGCCCCCATCGTGAACGTGAACGCCAGTAACTTCGGTTAAACCGGAAACATCTACACTTACGCTAAATGCAGGTAGATCCTCGTCAATCTCAACGACTGCCGTTGCAGTAGACATGGTATCAACAGCAGGTACCTCTTGCGCTCCACTTAAACTAACGTTGTAAGTCATATCAGCATTAAACGCTGGTGGGGGTGGTGCTAGACCATCAAGTAACGCTAACTGCGGTAAATCACCTTCCATCGCGCCATCAAGTGCGATTGCCGTGTATATCTCACCGTTTACTAGTGATAGTACACCCGTTTCGATAGCAGCGGTTTTTGTGCCGGTGGGTGTTACAGTTACCACGTAGTCGCCTTCAGCTAAGCTAACGTAACCTGTTTCAACAAGCTCGCCTGTATCATAGGCTATATCTGCAAAGGCGGGGTCAATGGCATCAATTTCGCCATCCGCTGTCACATAAATATCAACGTTCCCAGCAGAGGGTGCAGCATGAATAATTCGCACTTTTGCTTCAGTTGCAACAGAACGTGGCATATCAAGCAGTACGTCTAACTCTGGCGCTGCTAGAGTATTATTTGCGATAGCGGTATACGACATGCCGACTTCTAGCGATAATTCTGCATCGTCAATTGCCACAACACTACTATCGCTATCCGCTACTACATCAATTAAATAATCGCCGGCAGCAACAGAAAGATAATCGGTTGTACGAGGGAATTGGATGCCGTCTACCAACACAATTTCATTATTAGCAATTACATCAACCGCTGGCGCGTCGCTGATACCATGGACCACGCGAATCGCTGCACCCGCTTCTGTGTCCCATATTTTAAAGCTGCCATCACCATCTGCTGCAAGCAGCGTAACGGGTGATTCCACCGTACCTACATTGTTAGTAGCTGCGATAAGCAAGTCTGCACCATCGGCGAGATTAACCGTGCCTGAATCGTACACCACCGTGGTTTCACCTGCTGGTGTAATACGAATTTGGTAATCTCCTGCTGGAACCTGAATCAAGTCTGTAGAATCAGTAAATTCAGCAGTGACAAGTGGTTGTTCCGCAGTGATGTCTGTATCGGGGGCAGTAACATAAATGTCGACCGTCGGTGCCATAGATGCTGCATGTACAATCTGAACTTGCGCATTACCGGCTTCAACGGCTGTTTCGGTGCTTGTTACCGTGAGAAGCGAAAGCGATTCATCTGCTACATTACCAACAGCAAAGATGTCGTAATTCATGTCTGCTTCTAGCGTTACATTGGCTTGTAAAACTTCAGCGTTTTCACCTGGAAGAATGCCGGTTACACCAATGTCGTAGGTACCCGTTTCCACTCTAAAACGGGAAGAAGCGACTTGGTAGTCTACATTTTCAAGGCTGTTTAATATGGCATCATTTGCGGTAACGTTAACCATGGGGGCATCCGATGCGGCGTGAACAACCCTAACATTGGCAAATTCTGGAGTGGGCTCTTGAACCACATCGTCGTCGTCATCTGAGCAACCGAATAAAAACAGTGGTAGTATTGAACAAGCAAGGAGTGCTTTGGTCCTTCTCATATTTCGTATCCTCTTAATTGTGTTGTGGCAAACTCGATTACGCAAAGCGAAATAGAGAAGATCAACCTCCTTGCAACATTAACGCAATGTAATGTTTTCATATTGTTTACATGTCTAGGCTTTGTTCTATAAAATAGAACAAAGCCTCCTTAATTTTAATATTTTCATCCAAGCTGGTTGGCCTAATATATGAGTCCTTTCGAGATAACAGATATTGGAGGTCTGCATGAAGACAGTACTAGCGATTTTTTCTAGCCTTAACGGTACAGAGGGCAACTCATCTAAACTCGCCAACGAGTATCTATTAAAAATTGAGAACGACGATAGCGTGCGCATCAACCGCGTGGATGTTGCTTCACTGGCGCTGCCGCATTTAACTGGCGAAGAAATGCAGGCGTGGATGACGGATGCATCTGAAAGGAACGAGTCTCAACATGCATTGGCAAAAATTTCTGACAATATTGTTGAAGCAGTGAAAGCGGCGGACGAAATTGTACTTGCAGTACCTATGTATAACTTTGGCATTCCTTCTAGCCTTAAGGCCTACTTCGACCGTATCGCAAGGGCTGGTATTACTTTTAAATATACAGAGACAGGCCCTGTAGGCTTGTTAGAGAATAAATCAGCCACGGTTTTTGCAGCCCGTGGTGGTGTTTACGCTGGTTCAGACTTTGATACACAAACACCATATTTAAAACATTTTTTAAATTTCATCGGGATCAGCGATGTAAATTTCGTTTATGCTGAAGGACTTAACATGGGTGAAGAGCAAGCGAATAGCGCTTTTGCCGATGCGAATGAAAAAATTATTGAACTAACGAAGGGCTAAACACACTAAATTAATGCAGTTAGCTAAAACGTAGGAAGTATGTTTTCAGCTAAAAGTGTGTTCCAAGTTGAGTGTGCTTGATTGCCCCGCGTATTACGCGGGGCTTTTTTATGGGCGATATATTATTCGGTTTTGTTACCCACTCTGTTTACGCAGTGAATAAACTAACGACTATTCGCTTTTAAGCAAGGCTTCTATATCTGCAATAAACGCTGCATCTGTGGGCTTAGTTGAACTAGGGTAGTGGATAATTTGTTTCCCTGAACTATCAATAAGGTACTTGTTGAAATTCCAAGATGGGGCTTTGCCTGTCGCGTTTTTAAGCATACGGTACATAGGGTCGGCATCGTCACCTTTAACAGAAATCGGCTCAAACATCGGGAACTTAACGCCATAGGTTAGTTCACACAATTCAGCAGTTTTACCTTCGTCGCTATCTTCTTGATTAAAATCGTGAGAAGGAAAACCCAACACGGCAAAATCTTTGTCTTTGTAGTTGCGGTAAAGTGCTTCTAAACCTTCAAACTGGGGCGTGTAACCACAATAACTCGCAGTGTTAACGACCAACAAGGTTTTTCCTGCGTACTCGTCACACAAGTTTACGGTTTCTTGAGAATTGAGTTTACGCTTCATAAATTTAAGTACGCTAGGGCACTCGTTCGCGTAGCTCAAAGATGTGAATAAACTAAGTGAAAGTAGGGCAGCCGCATAACCTTTAATCTTCATAGGGTTTTACCTCTCATATCAATGTTTGTTATTTTAGTCGTTGTTATTTGTCCAAACCATTAACGGGATTGGTTTACGTTTGGTTCACTACCACTAACGATGAACGTTAGAGCAATCAAGGTTACTCTGCGTATAATGTTAACGCTTTTTACATAACAACGACTTAAAATAATGAAAAAATATTCTTCTTTAGTCATCGCAGCCAGCGTGGCTTTCGCGCTAGGCGGATGCGCCAGCACAACTAACGATATAGCAGCTAAGGCGGCTTTCCCTTCACTTCCAGCCGCTACGGTACAGCAAACAGTCACCCCTGATGTTGCATCGCAAAGTGACGCGGAAACCGGTGAAATCACGCTTAAACAGATAATGTCAGATCCGCAGTGGATTGGTGCATTGCCGACATCAATGGGCTGGTCGGTAGATGGCGGTAAAATAGTTTTTGAAAGAGAAAAGCAAAACAGCGCATTAAAAGATGTTTATATTGCAGAGCTTTCAAATCCAGCACGTGCGGTTAAAGCGCCTTTATCAGATTTACATAAGTACCGTTTTGACGAACGAGTAGTGCGAGATGATGGGGTTATTGCGTACTCGTTTGAAGATAGTGTGTATGTTCAGTTCACTAACGGTGAAACGGTGCATCTGGCACGAGGAGGGAACGCACTCTCTACGCTTTCGTTTATGACCGATGGTCGGTTGATGGCCCTGAGTGGCAACAAGTTCATAGCTATCGACCTGTCTAATGGCACACGTGAAGAGTTACTAAGTTGGGCGTTTAAAGATGCGCCTGAAGCCGTTGAACCAGCGAAGGACTATATCGCCAAGCAGCAGCAATCGCTGGTGGAATATATAAAACTACAGCGTAAAAATAGACAAGATAAAGATAAGGCCCACAAAGCGCTTGCCAACGAAAACAAGAGCGTAGCGCCAACGCCTTTTTACTTTGACAAGTCTCATAGGCTAGCTGGGATCAGCGTATCTCCTGCGGGAAATTATGCGGTGGTTGCAACAACTGAAAGCAAGCCTAGCCGCGATGATACCGACATCATGCCGCACTACATTCAGGAAGACAGTCGTATTGCTGCTAAGCCAGTACGCCAGCGGGTTGCCGATGCTGAGCCGGTGAATCACGTATTATGGCTTCTCAATTTAAAAACAGGTGAGAAAAACGAACTTAAATACTTCAACTTGCCGGGCTATAACGATGATGTTCTGGCTAATGTAAAAGCGGAAAATGCCGAAGCAAAGGGCGAATCGTATGAAGTGAATCGCTTACCACGGGACATTACGCTGCTACAGAGTTGGTACTGGACCAAGCCTTCAATTCGCTGGCACAAAAACGGAAACGCTGTCGCGGTAATGCTTGAAGCGTGGGACAACAAAGACCGCTGGATAGCCACCATCGATTTGGCGAATAAAACGCTAGAAAACCAACATAGGCTACATGACGATGCATGGATCAACTATCGTTTTAATGCATTTGGTTGGATGAATAATAGCGAGACATTGTACTACCAGTCTGAACATACAGGCTTCTCGCATTTATACATACAAAAGCCTGACGAAGCGCCAATTGCGCTAACAAGTGGGCGCTTTATTGTGGATGACTTAACACTTTCTCATGACGACAACTACATTTACTTTAAAGCGAATATGGAGCACCCAGGGCTTTACGAAGTCTATCGCGCTGACTTAACCGACAACACTATCGATACCATGACCGATTTAAATGGTATGACGGATTACTCGCTTAGTCCTGATGGTAAAAACTTGCTATTGAGTCACAGTAAAGTAAATAAGCCACAAGAGCTTTATATCAAGCCGGCTAATGAAACTTCTGCGGCAAAACAAATTACACAAAGCACTAGCGCCGATTTTAACGCGCTACCATGGGCAGTGCCTAACATCGTTGCTATTGAGTCATCGCATACCGAGGCACCTATTTACGCTAGGGTATATCTACCTGAAAATTACGATAAGTCAGCGCCAAATAAAGCGGTAGTGTTTAACCACGGTGCGGGCTATTTGCAGAACGCCCACATGGGGTGGTCGGGTTACTTCAGGGAATACATGTTCCATAGCATGCTTGTTCAACAAGGCTATGTGGTACTTGATATGGATTATCGCGCCAGTGCTGGTTACGGGCGAGATTGGCGCACGGCTATTTATCGCCAAATGGGGACGCCAGAAGTGCAAGATTTGCGTGACGGTGTTAACTGGCTTGTAGAGAATGCAAATGTAGATCGTGAGCGTATTGGCACATACGGCGGTTCATACGGCGGCTTCTTGACCTTTATGTCTATGTTTACCGCACCAGATCTGTTTGCGGCAGGCGCGGCGCTTCGCCCGGTAACCGACTGGGCGCATTACAATACGCCTTATACAGCAAATATTCTAAATACGCCTGACATCGACCCCATTGCTTATGAGCGCAGCTCACCCATCTATTTCGCAGAGGGGTTAGAAAAACCGCTGCTTATCAATGCGCCTATGGTGGATGATAATGTATTCTTTTTGGATACCGTGCGACTTGTGCAGCGTCTTATAGAGCTTGAAAAAGAAGATTTTGAAACCGCTATTTACCCAGTTGAACCCCACGGCTTTGTACAGCCAAGTTCATGGTTAGACGAATATCGCCGTATCTATAAACTTTTCGAAGAAAACTTATAAACAGCGCTTAACGAGCGATTTCCCCCGTGTTTAAAAGCACGGGGTTTGTTATCGCACAATCAATATAAAAAGGCCCAAATTCAAAAGAGTTCGGGCCTTTTTCTTTTGTGATATTTTTCTTTGTCTGCTTATAGCATGTTATTGAAGTCAGCAGCGCGTATGAATAGCGCTACTATGCAAAACGACCTATATACGCTTTGCCGTAATAAACATCAGCAAAAAGATAGTGATACCCGTAAGGGCTCCGAATAAATGCGCATCGACAGCAACTTTAGCATCAATAAGGTTAGCGACTTGTTCGCTACTACCGTCTATTTGTTCGTATCCCACTTTAATCGCTAACCCAATAAGTAGTAACCAACCCGACTTCATCTTTTCCTTAATATCAACACAAGAGCCCCATGCAAAAATGCCGTGAAGTGCGCCAGAAAGCCCCGCATACCAAATAAGGTCTGGTGAAAAAAAGTAAAGCCCAACACTGGTGCCTAAGCAGCACCACACAAAGACTTTCAAGAACAAACCAACGCGATAATGTTCGCCGTGTAACGCCCACAAAAGTGCTAGACCCGCTATATTTAAAAGCAGGTGGTAGCCATTAGTGTGAACGATGTTGCCACTCACTATTCGCCACGTTTCTAAACCCTGAATGGCGAAGCGGTCGTAAGCTAAATAATTGCCCGATAAGGGTTCAAAGAAAAACGCGATAAGAGAACATAGCGCAATAAGTAAGGGGCCAGCACTATACTTAAGCGAAAACGGCAGTGAATTCATCAGTGTTAGTTATTTTTGAATTTCGAATTTGCTGGCTATGATACAGAAATTGCCCACAGGGTGAAAACTGAAGTACGCCTAAAAATAACGAAGACGACAGTAAAGGAGTAATTATGTCTTACATCATTACCGAAATAAAACAGCAGTGCCTCACCATAACCCTCAATCGACCAGAAAAGAAAAATGCACTAACCCGCGATATGTACCAAGACATGGCGAACGCCATTTTAGGAATAAAAAACGACGGTATTACTAAAGTTGTTGTTATTAAGGGGGCGGGGGATTGTTTTACCGCCGGCAACGACATCAGCGACTTTGCACAGCAGCAGGATCACGCTCAAGTACCAGAAACCGCTGCTTTTATGCGTGCGCTCACAGCATGTAATTTACCTGTTATTGCGCAAGTTCATGGGTTAGCCGTGGGAATAGGTACAACCCTTTTACTTCATTGTGATTTTGTATACGCCACCCCAGATACCCGATTTGTTCTACCGTTCATCAACTTAGGGCTTGTTCCTGAGTATGCATCAAGTTATCTTTTGCCTAAGGTTGCAGGTCATATCAAAGCGGCAGAGTGGCTTATGCTGGGCGAACCCTTTACCACTGCCGATGCCTATCAATTTGGTATTCTGACTAAGATTGTCGACGCGCAGGAAATAGATCAAGCGGTTCAAACCACGGTAGAAAAACTCGTTGCCAAGCCTTCATTTTCGCTTAAACAAACAAAAGCGCTGTTAAAAGGTGACGGGGAGCGAACAAACCAACAAATGAACGAAGAGTTTGATATATTTTTAGAAGCGTTGGGTACTACCGCAGCCCAAGAAGCGTTTGATGCGTTTCTTAAAAAACGCCCCATTAACCCCGAAAAGTTTAAATAAGAGGAAGTATTATTTTGAGACGCAGTGCTTTGTTCAGAGCTTCAGTAGTAACCCTAGCATTATCTAGTTGTTTTATTTTTGGTGCGAACGCTAAACAAGCTCGCGAAGTGGGTGAGCCAGAAGCGGCAACGGGATACGTCGAGAAACAGGCGTTTGAAGCCAAAGACTATATGGTGGTGGCGGCAAATCCCTATGCGTCTTGGGCGGGAAAGAATATTTTAGAAAAAGGGGGAAGCGCCATTGACGCGGCCGTGGCCGTTCAATCTATGCTTTCTTTAGTTGAGCCGCAATCATCGGGTATTGGCGGTGGTGCGTTTATCCTCTATTGGGATAACAAGAACAAAGTACTTCATACCTTTGACGGGCGTGAAACGGCACCAAAAGCAGTAAATTCTCATTGGTTTATCGAAGGGAACAAACCAATGCGCTGGATAGACGCTGTAGTAGGCGGCAAGTCAGTAGGCGTGCCTGGTGCAGTTAAAGCGCTAGAAATGGCACAAAAAGAGTTCGGCAAGCTGCCTTGGAATACGCTGTTCGACGATACAATCAAAACAGCAGAAGACGGCTTTAAGGTTTCGCCTCGCTTAGCCAAACTGGTTGCGCTAGATTATCACCCAGGGCTAAAGACCTTTCCAGCGAGTTCGACCTATTTCTTTCCAGCAGGCCTTCCTTTAAAAGAAGGCACAGTAAAGAAAAATAAGAAACTCGCTAAAACCCTTAAAGGCATTGCTGAAAAGGGCAGCGACTATTTATTGAAAGGTGAAGTCGCTGAAAAAATAGTAAAAGCGGTGAATAGCGCTGAAATCAACCCAGGTCAGATGACGTTAGAAGATTTAGCAAGCTACGAGCCGGTAAAACGTGAACCTGTTTGTGGCCTATATCACGAAAAACGTATCTGCGGGATGGCACCGCCGAGTTCGGGCGGCGTGAACGTGTATCAAATTTTGAAAATGTTAGAAGGCTTCGACCTTAGCCAGTATGCGCCCGATTCAGTCGAATTTGCGAATTTGTACACGCAGGCAAGCGCACTTTCGTATGCCGACCGTGAAAAGTTTATAGCGGATAGCGATTTCACCAATTTGCCATTTGCTGCCATGATCAATACGGCTTACCTTGAGCGCCGTGCAGAAAGCATTAGTGTTGATAAAGAATGGCGTCGCAAGCGCGCCGGTAATCCATACGCTGACGCAAACGTAGCGCTTGGCACCTCAATGGAGTTGCCTAACACCTCGCACGTTTCAATCGTAGATAAAGAAGGCAATGCAGTATCCATGACCACAAGCATTGAATTCATGTTTGGCTCTGGGATTATGGTAGAAGGCTTTTTGCTAAACAATCAGCTCACCGACTTCTCGTTCTCTCCAACGAAAAATAGATTCCCTGTCCCTAACCGCGCAGAGCCTGGTAAGAGACCTAGAAGTGCTATGAGCCCCACAATGGTGTTCGACAAAGAAGGTAACTTAGAAGTGGTTGTAGGCTCACCGGGTGGCTCGAGAATTGTAAGCTATGTCGCGCAAACGCTAATTGGTGTTTTGGACTTCGGTTTAGACATTCAGCAAGCGATAAACCTGCCTAAAATCACCAATAGAAACGATTATACGGCGTTAGAGAAGGGCACACCTATAGCTGAGCTTGAAGCGCCATTAAAGGCACTTCGTCATAACGTAAAAGTGGTGGATTTAAACAGCGGTCTTCACGGAATTCAGTTTAAATCAGGCAAACTAATTGGCGGTGCTGACCCTCGTAGGGAAGGTATTGCAGTAGGGCGCTAATGACCCGCAATGACCCACTAGTATAAAAAAGTAGTGCGGCAATTTGTCGCAATAGTGGAAAAACGGAAGGTTTTAAACCTTCCGTTTTGTATTCATTCTTTCCATAGTAAACATCAATCATTAAATTGTGATGTAACCTTCAAGATAAGACACTGCTTGACCAGAAATAAGCACACGTTCGCCTGTCACTTCACATTTGACTGTACCACCTCGTTTAGAAGCTTGATAAGCCATAAGTTTTGACCTTCCAAATACTTTTGCCCAATAGGGCGCGAGACCGGTGTGGATAGAGCCTGTGACAGGGTCTTCATCACCACCATTTGCAGGCCAGAAATAACGCGACACAAAATCAAATTGTGAGCCAGGCGCTGTTACTACCACATCATAAGGCGCGAGTGTTTTTAGTTGTTCGCTGTCTTGAATTACGCTTAAAACATCGTCTTCGTCTGAATAAACCGCAAAATAAGCTTGGTTATTTTTTAAAACGCTTTTGGGCTTGATAGAAAGCCCCTGCAGTAACGCTTCAGGTACTTCGCTAACAGGGCTAGGCATTCTGTTAGGAAAGTCCATCTGAATGAATCCATCGTCTTTTTTAACGATTTTCATCATTCCTACTGACTCTGCGAAAAGTGAAATATGTGATAGCTGATAATTTTCGCTAAAAATCACATAGGCAGAAGCCAACGTTGCGTGCCCACAAAAGTCGATTTCTGTCATGGGTGAAAACCAGCGGACAGTAAATACGCCGGTATCGTCTTCAACCAAGAATGCGGTTTCAGACAGGTTATTCTCGGCAGCAATTTCCTGCATTTTTTCATTACTGAGCCATTTACCAGTGATAACAACAGCGGCGGGGTTACCTTTGAATCTTACACTGGTAAATGCATCAACAACGTTAATTTTAATTTTCATACAAACGCGCTTTTTCTATTATTTTTAAAGCTTTGAATTGGCATTACGTAAAATGGGCTGCTATTCGTATCGCCCGTGTTTCCAGTCAGTGCAAGGTCATAAAAGTTTTCGTTGCAGCGCCTGCAATTGTAAGTACTTGGCCAAAACCTGCGTGTCCATTGTCATACTAGTTTTTCTTACCGTCAACGATTATTGGCTTATAAACAAAGCACCTTTAAGGCGTAACTCTACATCGCAATCTAAAACTCGTTTCCCAGATTCTTGCGTGTAATACAGCTTTCCTGTTGTGGAAGCTGACAGTAAAAAGAGCATAGCGTATATTAATGAAAGCGTATGAAATAAAAATTTTCCTTGTTAGACGCCGCTGTCGCGACGGTGCTTTTTGATTGACTCTGAAATAGCATTTGTCTTTTCTTGCGAACGACTCTTACACTTCTTCCTATCTTCAATATGTCCCGTCGAGCAGTTACTGTTCTCACCTTTCATCACTGCCGAAGTGGTGTTGTAGATTGCATCGACACCGTCATTAGGCGTATTGATTGTGCCACAGCCAACAATGGAAAGTGAAAAAAGAGATAATATGAGGTACTTCATTTAGTCAAATCCTTTTAGGTATATAGACTTTTAAATAAGGGGCGCAGGCATGTGGGCTAAAAGTCTAACGAAGTGAGCCAGCCTACTTGTTTGCGTTACAGGCCGCGTAGCGTGCGAGCTTAATTTTTGTTATGTGCCAGCGTACTTTCTACTGCCGCCATAACTTTACTGTGCCCAATAAATAAAACACACCATAAATACAGCATATAAATGAGCTTACTAACCAAAAGGTTATTGAATTCTGATGTACCACAGGGTCTGAAGTCAGAAAGGGGCCAATTAAGCCTGCGATACCACGCAAAAAATAGATGGCTGTGATTAAAGCTAAACAGGTTTTTAGTAGAGGTAATTTGATGATGATGCCTGCACCAGAAAAAGCGTATAAGCCCCAGCCCGTAAGAATTGAGGCAATTACTAAAGTTGCAATTGTGGGGTACGGGTCACCCTGAGCTGCGAGTTGAGCCATGCGTTGACCAGCACCAAAAAAGAGATACCAATCAGGACCGCCGATAATACAACTCATATGAAGTAGTGCAGCCAAGATGCTTAAACTGCCAGCGATTATTAGTTGATTATTCTTGTGCATTCAAATTCCTTTTGGCACATACATGCAGCTATAATGGCGCAAGCCGCTGCATGTATGTGTCCCACTTGAGCGCGTTGTTAGCCGTTTTTACCAATCCTACTGTTTCGTTAGCATTAACCGACGCAAATCTCGCTCCGCACGCATAACAAAAAGAATACGAACCTTTTCATCATCATACTTGTAGAAAACACGACACGGATTTACAACGACTTCACGACAATTGAGGTGTTCCAGTTCTGGTGGGACGCGCCCAGGCTCTGGAAAATCAACCAAACGTTCAACTTTTGTAAAAACGGTTTGCACCAGTTGTTTAGCCGCCACGACATTTTCAAGCGCGATGTATTCAGCAATATCATTCAGATCGGATAGAGCCGGCTCCGTCCAAATTATTTCAACCATTTTGACATTCTGTCCTTAGCATCTTGATGGCTGACCACTTTGCCATCCGCTAGAGCTCGCTCGCCACGAGCAATGCCTTCGAGGATCGCTAAACGATTTTGCATAAATTCATAATCTTCTACATCAATAAGGTAAGCTGACGGCTTTCCGTGCTCAGTTATTAATACTGGCTCTTTCGTATCATGAAGATCGGCAAGGATCTTAGTAGCCTGCCGTTTTAGTGATGTCACAAGTTCTACTTTCATTTGAGCTGCTCCAAAGTAACGTTAAAGTGATACTATTCTGTCACTCTGAGCATGGCAAGTTTTCAAACGGCTAGACACAATGACTCCCTGAGAAATGCTAGCCTCCGCATTTTCGAGGGTTAGCTAACAGCAAAACTGCTCACCAGAGCCATAATTAGTTTGTTCAATACTAAATCAATTTGGAGGCTAGCATGAACAAACATAGCATGATTTTTATCGGGTTGGATACGCATAAAGAGTTTCATGAGGTTGCTTATTGTGAAGAACAGCGTGGAGCGACCCCTGTTCATTATGGGCGTATTCCCTCATCTAAGGTTAGTGTCAAAAAGCTGCTTCGTCAGTTTGAATCTAAATATCCTGGTGCAACACTTCACGTTGTTTACGAAGCAGGGCCATGTGGCTACTGGATATATCGCCTTATTACCAGTCTTGGGCATTGTTGCTATGTCGTGGCTCCGTCTCTTATTCCCAAAAAGCCAAGGGAGCGAATTAAAACTGACCGCCGAGATGCGCTTAAGCTCGTTAGGTCATTAAAGTCTGAAGATCTCACGCCCATCTATGTGCCCGAGCCTGAGGACGAAGCCTTTCGCGACTTATCCCGTACTCGTGAAGCGGCAATGAAGGATTTAAAAGAAGCAAAGTATCAACTCAAAGCCTTATTACTTCTCAACAACATACGTAATGAAGGCACTGCCAACTGGTCGAAGAAGCACCTTCGCTGGCTCACCGAACTGATTTTGCCTCATCCAGCCCAGCAAATTGTCTTGCAGGAACAACTGCAAACCATTGAGGAGCGTATCCGGCGACTGGAAAGGCTGAGCGGTCACCGGGCTACGGCGGAGTGAGTAAGGTAGGCGCTGTTCATTGAGAAATGAATAATCCACGAATACCAGCATTAGAAGCGACGAGATTACTGCCTCATCCGGTGCGTTAGCTCATTTATTTTAAGTGAGAAATAAAGCTAATTATGGACTGAAATAGTGTCAGGGATGCACTCGCTCAGGGTTGACAAAGGGAGTCATACCAACACCCACATAAGGGGCGGTAGTACGTGGGCTAAAATATGGAACGAAGTGACAGTGCCCACGTGTTACTGTCCCAGCGAACGCAGCGAGTGTTAATGCTTTTGTTATACGCAATTTGCTACATCTGTAGCGCATTGCTACAATGTAGCGGCTAACTATTGGGAGACATATTATGGCAACCGCGAGCGTAAGACTAGACCAAGATCTAGTTGAGAAAGCTACCATTATGGGCAAAGCACTAAATCGAACTATGCCAAAACAGATTGAGCATTGGGCAAAGATAGGTGAAATGATGGAAGATAATCCCGATTTGCCATACGAATTTGTGAAACAGGCAATTATTTCTAAAGCTGAAAAAGAGGCTGGAAAATTGGAGCCTTACGATTTTGGCTAAGATTACCAATGTTTTACAGACAGCTAATTTTAAGAGAGCAGTAAAGAAGTTACATCAGAATCAGAAAAAAGACTTGGATAAAGCCGTTAAGGAACTAATGGCCGATCCTCTTCTAGGTGAGCAAAAAAAAGGCGACCTAGCCTTTCTTCGCGTGTACAAATTCAAGATGGTCATGCAGTTAACCTTACTAGGTTACAGCTACGAGGATGGCACTGTAATACTTGAATTGATAGCTCTTGGTTCTCATGAAAACTTTTACCGTGATGTTAAAAAGTTATTATGACCAATTGCGTATAACATTACGCTAAGCGGCGCAGTTGCGTGGGGCATTATGGCGAAGCCGCCCCGCGTGTATGCGTCCCAGCGAACGAAGTGAGTGTGTTGATTGGTTTTTTAGCCCAGCGCACGCAAAACTGCCTTTGGCTCTTTGGCGACCACATTTAACAGCGCTAATGCTGGACCATGAGGAGTTCGGTCGCCTCTCTCCCAATGCCTAAGAGTTGACACACTAATACAAAATTTGGAAGCAAACTCCATTTGTGTTAATCCCAAGCCGTGCCTAATCTTGGCTACATCAACGTGAGGTGGGCGATGTACTTTAGCAGCCACCTTTTTGCCGTCATTAAGATCGATTGCCTCTTGAAGCCCTTGGGCAATACTTTCATATGCATTATTCATAAGCTTTCTCCAATGCTTTCTTTGCTAGAATTTCAACGAGTTTAGCCAATTCATTCCTATCAGCCTTGGACAAATTCGCGCGCTCACTTTTTCCAAACATGGTAAGAAGATATAAAGGAATACGCTCATCGTGATAGTAATAGATAACTCTTACACCACCGCTTTTACCTTTATTGCCTCTACTCCAGCGTAACTTACGAATACCGCCAGTACCTTCCATGATATCTCCCGCTTTTGGGTGCTCAAAAAGATAATCAATTGAGGCTTTACGCTCAGATTCGTAAAGTAATGAATCTGCTCGTTTAATGTATTCAGGTAATTCACTTATTGTGGTAAGCATAACGCTGATTGTAATCCATTGGATTACTTTGGTCAAAGAGAGAAATAAGGGCTAACACCCGCATAACGGGAAAAAATACGTAGGCTACAATACTAAGCGAAGCGCAAGGAGCCTACGTGTTTTTGTCCCAAGGAGCGCCAGCGACAGAGTTAATGCGTTTGTTAGTTGCCGTAAATTCAATAGGTGTGCTAACATTTGTGTGTACATTTCATAAGGAGTTTACCATGGATACCCGTATTCAGTTTAGAGTAGATGAAGAAACTAAACGGCTAGCTCAGATAATGGCCGAAAGCCAAGGACGCACTTTAAGTGACGCTTGTAGAGAGCTTACGGAAGAACTCGCTGAACAGCAACGAAAAATAATTACTCATGATCAGTGGCTTACTGAAGAGGTTAATGCTGCGTTCAGTAAATTAGAGAGTGGGCAAAGCAAGTTTGTCAGTCATGAAGAAGCGAACTTGGACATGGAAGCTCGAAAAATGAAAATTAGGAATAAAGCCAAAAAATGATCTTATGGGAAAAAAGTTCGTTGGACGATCGTGAGGCTATTTTCGAGTTTTTATACGAATTTAACCCATTAGCAGCAGAAAAAACTGATGCAATAATTGAGAAGAAAGTTGAAAACTTGAACCAGCAACCTTTTATGGGAGTGGAGAGAGAGGATATACCGGGAAGACTGTTAATAATTCCAGAGGTTTCAATGATTGTTTCATATTTCATAAAAGACGACATTATTCACATTCTTCGAGTTTTACACCAAAAGCAAAAATTTCCTGTAGGCAACTAGACACAATGACTCCCC
>NZ_JBQKUJ010000027.1:0-31188 GCF_054968525.1 Alteromonas sp. G5_S2_22_S1
CTCGGAAAGCGGTGAAGAGGCTAATACTTCAGCACTCGATGAGAGCGAGTATGATGCGCCTGGAGTTAATGAAGCAACGGGATTACCGCTTTTATCTAGTGGAGTAAAAGGTTGTCCTGGTGTTATCGACGTAGAAGGAAATCCACGCGGCACTGATATGTCAGACCACCTAGGTGTTGATACCACGCTCGATATTAGTTTTATAGATACTAATATGGCTTGTGGATGTGATGTCCATTCTGATACCGACTGGATGACAGACACAACGTCTATTGATAATGGTTTTGACGATTTTGGAATTAACGACCTGTCAGGGTGTGACGGAGACTGGTAGATGACTGTATTTCAATTCGCCTTACTGGTGTTATTACTGCTAGTAGCTTTAGCTATCTGGCTAATACCATCTTTTGAACGGTTATTAGAAAAGTATATGAAGGCTGACGGTTAGTTTCCCTATCTTATGTCTTCAAAGGCTTACCCAAAATATGCAGTCTTATGCATTCGATAAAGAAGAGCTAATTCTAATGATGGGGAGAAGGTTCCGCACTCCGTTGAATAATATTGAAGTGCGCGATTATGAACTTTACTTTTATTTCTAAAACTATTCTCTCAAAATTTAAAATTTGCGTTTTACGCCTGATAACGCCATTATACTAACTATCGAAATTAACTTTGAAGAGTGGCTCCATGGCAAAAGCAAGGGTCGAGAACCCACCTAAGTTCAATTTTCCAGATGATTTTAGAGATATATCCCCCTTCCTCGGTCAATGTGATGCTACTGACAGTAAGGGACGTTATCTACACTGGTCGCAATTTAAGTGGAGAGTTGAAAAAGAAGACGCTGAAAATTTATGGAAGGCCGTAAAATTTAAAAGGATGACTCAATATAAACAGATTGGGTTAAAAGACGAAAAAGGTATCCCCTTTGTATATTGTACTCCTCACTCGATGGAAGCTACTCTTTACCAATTAGTAAAAATTACTGGTGGCAATGTTGGTGCAGTCGCAGGCTCCACAGCGAGTGATAGTTTACAGAATAAGTTCTTAGTTTCGTCTCTTATAATGGAAGAAGCTATCACAAGTGCTCAACTTGAAGGCGCATCAACTACAAGAGAAGTAGCAAAGAAAATGTTGGAGGAAGAAAGAGAGCCAGTCGATGAAGACGAAAGAATGATTCTTAATAATTACCTCCTTCTTAAATATGCAGAACAAAAGAGTAAAGACGAGCTAACTTTGGATATGATTCTAGAGTTCCACAGAATCGCTACACAAGGAACAACGGAGAACAACGTCGTTCCTGGAGAATTTAGAGTTGAGAACGACATATTCATAGAGGATGGAGATGGAAATGTGGCACACCAACCGCCCGATTTCATGCTGATTGAAGAACGGTTAAAGTTGTTGTGCGAGTTCGCTAATCAAGATCACTCAGGTCAGGGAGGATGTGATTTTGTTCATCCGCTTATTAAGGCAATTGTCCTCCACTTTATGGTTGGATACGAACACCCATTTAGAGATGGTAATGGTAGAACAGCTAGAGCATTATTTTATTGGTTTATGTTGAAAAGCGAATATAGATTGTTCAAATATATATCCATTAGTAAGCTCTTAAAGGAAAAGCCCAAAGAGTACGGGTTGTCATACATGTATACAGAAAAAGATGACAATGACTTAACATATTTCATTTACTATCAGCTAGATACTATCTATAAGGCATTCGGAGAGCTTGAAAATTACTTGGATAATAAAGTTTATGAATACAAAAAGATTTCTGAGTCATTAGAAAAAACAGCATGGGGTAATATACTCAATTTTATCCAGAAAGATTTGATCAAAAAAGCGGTTAAAGAACCAGGAAGAATATTTACAATCAAAGAAGTTTCTAAGTCTTATTCAATCTCGGATAATACGTCTAGAAGTCATCTGAATAAACTTACCGAACTTCGGCTTTTTCTGTCTACTAAAGACGGTAAAAAGACAATTTTTATAGCACCTTCAGATCTTTTGCAAAAGCTAAATTCAACAGCACCCTGATTAATTCAAATATGGATTATTGGTTTAGATGAGACAAAATTTAATAAAAATAGTGCCTTGGGAACGATGAAGGTGTGACGATTTTTAGTCTTGTCACAGCGTTTTGTCACAGGGAAGCGGCGCTACAGGCCGCTAAAATCAATAGGTGGCATCATTGCAACAAGGCTCGTAGGGATTGAAAATCCGCGTGTCCCTGGTTCGATCCCGGGTCGAGGCACCATTCTTAGAAGCCCTTGCAGAAATGCGAGGGCTTTTTTGATCTAGGTTGTTGTATCAAGTTAGCGGAACACGCTGGCGTGCCCCTGCGGCTGCGCCGCGCGTTACAATCCCGGGTCGAGGCACCACTTATAAAGAAGCCCTGATCAGAAATGGTCGGGGCTTTTTTGATTCCGGTGACCCGAGTTTCCATACAAACCCCGTTTTCCAAAAACTATTCCGATAAAAGCTTTTATCTAGCGCTTTAATCATCCAGTTATGCCAAATGCTGCGTAAGTGCATACGAAAGGGTGCTTAACTTAGCGAGTGGTGCACTTGTTGATTTTTAATCTAAGTAATTTCATGCACTTAATCGTTGAGGTTTGATTTAATGCGTTTTGCATGGGCTACGACTAGGCTTTAGTTGTGGACTTTCACGATTTAAATTAAGAGGGAGTTTTAATTATAATGCCAAAGTATATTCGTAATTTTCTATCATCGAATAAAAGCCATCGAGCACGTTCGAAGCCGCCAAAAGTAGTCAAATTAGGTACTTATGTATCATTCTTCATTGTTTCATTTATTGTATTTCCTGGTTCCACTTTAGCAAAAACGGTTTGTAGTACTGAAGTGGTAGAAGAAAAAGGCACCCCTACTCTTAGTTCTGGGCTGATTGATGCAATGTATGAAGCAATTAGCACTAACACTTTTGATCTTGACGAACCTTATACTTTGATAAGTAAGAAACATTTCTGTATGGGTGTAGGAGAGTCTAATAAAGGAGCCGAAAGTTCTTTTGAAACTCTTAACAGTGTCCCAAACCCTGATCCAGCACCGAAAGAAGGTGACAAGCAAACAGTCAAGCAGACTAGAGCTGATGGAACCAGGGAGTGGACTTATACTTATGTGAATGGAGTTTGGGTATTGACTGGATACAAATACACACCTTTGCCTGATTCTGATAGTCTGGATCCATAATTGACCAGCCTCATATAAATAGATCCACAAGATAGATGAATTTGAGCATGATAATGCCCCCTAGTGGGGCTTATTGATGAAATCGAAACTGAACAGATAGTTTCCACTATTTAAGCTGCATGTAGCAGCTGAAAGGCCAATAAACGCCTCCAGTTATTGATAGTGACGGATACACTAGCGCTACGACATCTGTACCAAACTTAAAAACTCTTGACGCGAAGACACATGGAATTGTGCTTTTAGTGGTTTTTTAACGCCCGTCCGAAGTATCTGAACCGTTTTCGTGCCTAAACTATTATCTGCACTAATTGCAGACTCCTCACAGTCTCCAATAACCCATACTTCATTCGTAGCTGGCTTATATTTTTCAACCATATAGTCCAAAGGCTTACGCCAAAAAGCCAGACGCATTTCTTGACTTAAAAAGGGAGTTAAATCGTTACGCTTATCTGACTCGATGACATTGAATAGAGGTAACAATATGCCTTCACCTACACTATTGTTCGGTGCTAAGCACCTTTCGAAATCAAAAACTTAATAATGGTATGTATGGCTAAATTACTAGGGAGTGGCGTGCGTCATAGGCACACTTGAATGTTTCAATTTCAGAAAGAGCACCTTGCATAGTCGCGCACTTGTCGCATAGTGGAACGAAGCCAAATACTCTGAAAACAAGCCTGATAAGAACTAGTTTGCGCTTTTTAGACGCAGTTAAAGCCATAGAGCGCTTTTTTAATAAAAAACCTATGCATGTTCTTGCCTACTTTTCAAAATGGGTACTACGCTTATCTCATGTGTGCAAAGCCAGTTAATCATAACGTTGTTACCCAGCTTAGCTAACAACGTTATGTTGCTTTTGCGCTAGGCTTTTTGTCTATTGGCGCTCATATAGTGTGCCCAGCGCTTTGCAATTCGTGAACCAAGTAACGTGCTTAATTATGAAAGAGTACTGTTGAGGATAAGTCGCAGTGTCTTTTCAAGGAGAGTTTTTTTGTCATCTAATAACTTACCTTCTATGCAGCAAGGGGCTTTAAAGAGCATATATGTACTTTGTGTAGTAGGCATAGCTGCTTCTTGGGCTTTGTTCTTTTTTGTGTCCGCGCTCACAGCGCTTGCGGTACTAACAGGCGTAGTTGTCTTTAGTGCTTTCGTTTATAGCAAAAGTGCGGATGAAGTTGACGAGATCTATCCAAATAACGACTCCCTAGGGCAAAGCGAACAAGCAGGTAGTACTGATATTAAAAAAGCGAGCGAAGAGCTCTCCCATTCATTGAGCACATGTGATACCAACTTATCCTCTATTAAGTCGACGCAAGATGATGCGGTTGAAACCTTGTCACATGCTTTTAGTAGTCTAAAGGGACTGGTAGCACAGCAAACACAATGTATTGATGCGTTATTGAGCGTTGATGCTACGCAAACACAGTCCTATTCCGAACGCATGCGCACCTTTGCGCAAGAAACCGACGGAACCCTAACCCAATTTATCGATTCAACCGAGCAAATGTCCTCATCAACAAAGCACTTGATGGAACAGGTGCAAACTATCCAACAGGCAATGCCTACCGTGATAGATGCGCTAAGCGGTATTGACGATATTGCCGCCCAAACTAACTTATTGGCCCTAAACGCAGCTATTGAAGCGGCGCGAGCCGGTGAAGCAGGTAGAGGCTTTGCGGTTGTAGCAGATGAAGTACGCGCCCTTTCAACCCGTTCTACCCAGTTCAGTGACGTAATTAAAACCCAGGTCGAGAACATTCGTAGTTTGGTAGATAAGCTTACTGACACTGCAGAATTTGTAGCCTCGCAAGATATATCACAGGTTGTTAATGCTAAATCACATATTAGTGATCAACTGGCGGAAATCATCAGAAAAGCAGAAGCAGACCTTGTTACTACGAAACAAATTGAAGATATAGGAGCACAGCTTGATGCGTCGATAAACGCAGCTATCCGAGGTATGCAGTTCGGGGATATTAACGGCCAGCATATCCAATATACCCAAGACATGATCGCGTTCATTTTAGAACAGTTGGCAACGTTAGATGCCAGCAATATTGAGCGTTTCGTCAACGCATTAAATGAGTACCAAAAAGGACTCGCTGCGAAAGGTAAAAATGACCACAACCCAGTGTCTGCAACCTCTATGGACGCTGGAGAAGTTGAATTGTTCTAAGCTAAGAAAGGAACAGGAAGCACGTCAGTAATGACATACTTTGGAGAAGTGAGCAAATGAGCAAACACATTTTAGTCGTCGACGATTCGGTATCAATTCGTCAAATGGTAGAAATGACACTAAAGGGCGCTGGGTATACCGTCACCACAGCCCAAGACGGTCAAGAAGCCTTTGATAAGTGCAAAAGTCAGCAATTTAATTTTGTGTTAACCGATCAAAACATGCCCCGTATGGACGGCCTAACTCTTATTAAAAATTTGCGAGGCCTTGGTGCCTACAGCAGAACGCCTATCGTTATGCTTACGACAGAAGCTGGTGGCGATATGAAAGCGAAGGGCAAAGCTGCCGGTGCAACAGGCTGGATGGTTAAGCCCTTCGACCCTAATAAGCTTCTTGACGTAAGGCGCCGCGTATTGGGTTAGGTCGCCTAACCATTCCTATTATCTGGAAGGATTCAGAATGAGCATCGATATTGAACAGTTCCATAGCGTATTTTTCGACGAGAGCGATGAGCATCTCGACGATATGGAACAGCTATTGATGGGCTTGGATGTTGAATCACCAGATCCTGAAGAACTGAACAGTATATTCCGTGCTGCCCATTCCATTAAGGGTGGTAGCGGTATCTTTGGTTTTGATGCGTTAATGAATTTAACGCACGTGATGGAAAACTTGCTTGATCAAGCGCGTAATAATGAGCTGAGCATTACCGAACAAAAAGTTAAAAATGCTTACTATGAAGGGCAACTTGCAGCAATTGGAAAGTCGCAGGCCGTCATTGAATTTAATATGGACGGCATTATTCAGCATGCCAACGACAACTTTTTAAACACGGTGGGCTATACCCTTGAAGAAATTAAAGGCAAGCATCACAGTATGTTCGTGGACCCTGCTTACCGAGCTAGCCCAGAATACGCGGCGTTCTGGAACGGACTACGCAATGGTACGTATTCTTCGGGGGAATACCGAAGAGTGGGCAAAGACGGCAAAGAAATATTTATTCAAGCCACCTATAACCCAATTTTAGATCACAATGGTAAGCCTTTCCGTGTGGTTAAATTTGCTACTGATATTACCGGCAGAACCCAAGCCGTAGATGAAATTAAGCATGTCATGACAAGACTGACCGAGGGAGACTTAACGGTTAATATCGAGCACGCTCTTGAAGGAGACTTCGCTGTACTTGGTGAAGCGATAAACCAGTTCATTAATGAAATGCGCGGCACCATTACCAGTATCAATGATGCCGTTGAAACAATAAATGTGGCATCTGGTGAAATTGCGACAGGTAACGCTGACTTATCAAGCCGAACTGAGCAGCAGGCTTCAAGCTTCGAAGAAACCGCATCAAGTATGGAAGAGCTAACCGGAACGGTTAAACTCAATGCTGAAAATGCAGAGCAAGCTAACGGTTTAGCTGCGCAAGCTAGCAAAATAGCTTCTCAAGGGGGAGAAGTCATTGGTGAGGTCGTAGATACCATGACGCAAATTAACGACTCAGCACAAGAAATTTCGGACATCATAGGCGTGATTGACGGCATTGCCTTTCAAACCAATATTTTAGCATTAAATGCGGCAGTGGAAGCAGCCCGAGCGGGTGAACAAGGTCGGGGTTTTGCCGTAGTAGCGTCAGAAGTACGTAATTTAGCGCAACGTTCTGCAGAAGCTGCCAAAGACATTAAAGAGCTTATTTCAGACTCAGTAAGCAAAATTGCAAGCGGCAATCAGTTGGTGGTGAAGTCGGGTGAAACCATGGCTGAGGTGGTCACCTCCATTAAGCGCGTAAACGATATCATGTCTGAAATTGCTGCCGCATCGGCAGAACAGGCTTCTGGAATAGAAGAAGTGAGCAAAGCGGTTATCCAAATGGATGAAATGACGTAGCAAAACGCGGCCTTGGTAGAAGAAGCAGCGGCCGCGGCAGATAGTTTGAAACAGCAATCGGCACAGCTAAACGAGCGAGTATCGGTATTTGAAGTAGGTAAAGGCCTAACTGCTGACCAGCAACATCTCGCCGCATTACCTCAAAGAAATTTTGGCCATCAACGCGTGGCCTCGACCACTCATCACGCCCCGCAGTCAGCTGTACTTAAACCTGCTATGCCTGTTGAGGCCGAGTGGGAGTCGTTTTAATGATGGCAGCGGTAGAGGAACGCAATGGTATACGGGAGTTCGCCTTTGAAAAGGCGGACTTCAAGAATGTTCAGCAAATGCTGTTTAAAAAAGCGGGCATTAATTTGTCGGACGCAAAAGAGGCTATGGTGTACAGCCGATTGGCGCGGCGCATACGGGCACTCAATTTAAAAAGCTTTAGTGAGTACCTTGGTGTAGTGAATCAATCAGAGGCTGAGTTAGAACAGTTTATCAATGCGCTAACCACCAACTTGACGTCGTTTTTTAGAGAGCCCCATCATTTCACCGCCTTGGCTGAGTATTTGCGACAGCATTCGAATGTAACGAACATTTGGTGTGCGGCAAGTTCCACGGGAGAAGAGCCTTACTCGATTGCTATGGTCGTGGCAGAAGCCTTTGGTAGCTTTAAAACGCCCGTGAAAATCATAGCTTCAGACATTGATAGTAAGGTGTTGAGTAAAGCAAAGGCTGGCATTTACCCATTCGCTTCGATTTCAAAAATACCTGTTCACCGGCAGAAGCGGTTTTTTCACAAAGGAAAAGGGGCGAACGAGGGCAAGGTAAAAGTGGTCGATGAACTTCGCAACATGGTGCAGTTTAAAAAGCTCAACCTGACAGATAAAAAATGGGATGTAAAGGGGCCCATAGATATTATCTTTTGCCGAAATGTGATGATTTATTTTGACAAGCCAACCCAGCTAAAAGTACTGCAAAAAATGGTGGGCATGCTTAAGCCCACTGGACTTTATATGGCGGGGCACTCTGAAAATTTCAATATGTATACTAACCTTGTGAGACCGGTAGGAAAAACTATTTATCGACCGGCTGATTAGGAGTATTCGTGGCGTCTTGCAACTTTGAAGTACCGATAAGCTATTACGACAAACGCTTTGCAACTGACGCTGTAAAGCTGTTGCCAGGGCAGTACTTCGTTACTACCCAAAATAAAATGCTGGTCACTGTGCTGGGCTCCTGTGTGGCGGCATGTTTATTTGACCCGGTTTCAGGCATTGGTGGCATGAACCATTTTATGCTGCCAAGCGTGAATAAAACTGCCGAAGAGTTCGACAAAATGCAGGGGATGGCCGCGAAGTATGGCGTTCACGCCATGGAACTGCTTATTAACGATTTAGTGAAGGCCGGGGCGTCAAAAAAGAGAATTAAGGCAAAAATATTTGGCGGGGGGAAGGTGGTTCCCTCGTTCGTTCAAAACGATGTGGGAAGGTTTAACGCCGAATTTGTTACCCAATTTTTAAACACAGAGCGCATTCCCATACTCGCGAGTGACTTGTGCGATACCTATGCACGAAAAATCTATTTTTTCCCTAATGACGGTAACGTACTCATGAAGCGTATTCATGAACTTAATAATGCGACCATTATTGAGCGCGAAAGCCAGCATCGTTGGGAGCTGTCTGCTCGGGCACCAAACGGTAGTGTTGATTTATTTGAGGACTGAAAATGACAATTAAAGTACTGGTAGTCGATGACTCTGCGTTGATAAGACAAATTCTCAGCGAAATTATAAAAAGCGAACCAGACATGACATTGGTGGGTGCAGCGCCCGATGCGTTTGTAGCGAAAAAACTCGTATTAGAGAAATCACCTGATGTAATAACGCTCGATATCGAAATGCCAAAAGTAGATGGTTTACGGTTCCTTGAAGTACTAATGAATGCAAAACCGACCCCGGTTGTGATGATTTCCACGCTCACCGAAAAGGGCGCTGACGCCACACTTCGTTCATTGGAACTTGGGGCTATCGACTTTGTTGCGAAACCCAAAATTGGCGTGGCGCAGGGCATGGCTGATTATCACCAACTTATAGTTGGAAAAATACGTACTGCCGCCCGCTCTAAAGTAAAGAAAGCGACGCCTGCTAAGGCATCAGCGGTAAGCAAAGTGAACTACACTGGCACAGAAAAACTTATTGCGATAGGCGCATCTACCGGTGGCACTGAAGCCATTAAGGAAGTGCTGCGAACATTTCCTGCAAATGCACCGGCGACGGTTATCACTCAACACATGCCCGCTGGGTTTACATCGACCTACGCAAGGCGTTTAGACTCGGTATGTCAAATGCAGGTCAAAGAGGCAAAAGGCGGGGAACGCTTGCTGCCTGGACAAGCTTACCTAGCGCCAGGTGATAAGCATATGGAGATAGAAAGGAGCGGGGCTGACTATCGAATTAGGTTAACTGATGGGCCCCGGGTTTCAGGCCATAAGCCCTCTGTTGACGTACTGTTCAATTCAACTTGTAGGAGCGCAGGTAGTAACGCGATTGGTGTGCTATTGACTGGCATGGGCAGTGACGGTGCAACGGGCTTGCTTGAATTATCAAATGCGGGCTGTGAAACCTTTTGCCAAGATGACGCGAGCTGCATTGTATTTGGCATGCCAAAAGTAGCCATCGAGAAGGGCGCGGCCAAGCAAGTGATAAGCTTAGACAGGATGGGTGAAACAGTGATGGAAACAGTAGAAAAACTGTCAGCGGGTAGTCGTTTGTAGGTGTAGTAAGTAAATACTAACAAAAAAGAAATGCCCGTCCTAAAATCGCTAAGTGGATTGGGATAAGCCCACTTGTTTCGAAAAACCTAAGGTGTTTTAATATCAACGCGTTACAGTTAGTAATGCTGCTACAGAATGCTGTTACTGTGGCCGATACTATGGATAGGCTAATTGTTAATTACGCAAAATATAAAAATCGATACGTAAGTGGAATGGTAAGATTAAGTAAAGTCGTCATAATAATATAAAAGACAATGGCTTACAGGTAGTGGTTTCAGTAAAGTAAGCAGTGATTTATTACTGCGTATATTTTGAAGTACCTAACAAGAATAAAAGGCCTGCTATATTCCTTACAGATTTAAAGCAAGTATATGCTCATTTTTACGGTATGACACTAACCTGGGATTATAACGAGTAGTTGGGGACTCTTATGAAACAGCAAACGCTAGTAGCGCTATCGGCCTTAATGTTTTCTTCTTCTGTTTTTGCGAATGGCGGATTTGAACCAAATAAAAAAGAATGTGTTAATGTCGGCAAAGAAATAACGCGTGTTAGCAGTGAAATGGATACTGCCAAGTCAGGGATCCAGAAGTCGTGGCTGAAACGTCAGCTAGGCGCATTAAAAACAAAGCGCACTTCTTGTAGCATGAAAGGTTTTGAAGCAAATAAGCCAGAACTGGCTAAACTCTAATTGCCTAAATGCTTGCTGAAAGCGACATAGCGAATTAGCGCTAATACGAATAGAAAAGTCTTACCTAGGTAAGACTTTTTTGTTTGTGCTGCAATAACACGGGAAACCCGTGCAGAATAAAACATTAACGAGTTACTAAACTAACCAGCTCATTCAATGATGCAATACTGTGATCGGGAGTTAAACCGAGCGGGTACATCATTTTCCCTGGCCGTTCTACAAACGTAGTTCGCATTCCCGTTGCTTTAGCCCCGCTTACGTCCCATCCGTGCGCGGCAACCATCATCGCCTCTTCATTTTTCACATTGGCTTGTTGGCAAGCCCAGTGATACACCGCGGGGTGAGGCTTGTAGGTTCGTACGCGCTCTACACTCAACACGTGGGAAAAGTAGTGTTTAATATTGGCATATTCTAGTTGAGCATTTAAGCCAGTTTCAGATGAATTAGATAGCGCTACCAAAGCAATACCGGCACTGTGGAGAGCTTTGAGCGTAGGGATGACATCATCATGCGCAGGCAGCTTCGTAATGTATTGCTTAATGGTGTCTTTTGCCGTTTTTTCATCTAGCGCAATGTTTTTACTGTGGGCCACCATCGTAAGTGCTGCACCGCCCACATCAATGAAGTCGTGAAACTGTGAAGACATGGTGTCGACTAAACTATGGTGAAGCAAGTTAGCAAACCACAGGTCTACCAGCGTTTCATCACCCTCTAAAACCGTTGCGAGCCCCGTTTTAATGGCCTGCATATCCAATAGTGTTTCGTTGATATCGAAGAATATTACCCGTGGCGTCACGATACACCTTCCTTTTGCTATTGGTGACAAACGTAGCGCTTTGCCTAAACGCACTTGTAGCTTATACCAATGTAAAACAGAAATGGTTTTGCGAAAGCGTTATACGACCAAAGTCGCCTCTGTTGCTTTGAAATTCAATGTAGAAAGGAGCAGACGGATAACATAAGAAAATAAAAAGCCGGCATAAAAAGAGTGATACCAGCTTAGTATTTTATAAGCTTACAGTATATTTATAGATCGTCGGCATTATTATTTATATCAAGGGACATGGCGATATCATCCAGTATATCGTTAAGGCCCGTTATCTTTTCATTAGCGATAAATACGCTCATGTGTGATTCAACCTCAATACTGTCGGTTGTCGTTTCACTTTCAAACGTACTATCAAGTGCGCTTTGCACTCTATCGAAGAACTGGCGCGCACTTCTTTCCTCGATATTGTGTAGGCACAAAATAAATTGCTCGGTACCAAAACGGCCAAGAATGTCATTGCCGCGCGTCGCATTTTGAAGGGTCTGGGCTATTTTTCTTAACACCAAATCGCCTTTGGTTGAGCCCAGTTTACGGGTAATGTCACGCAGGTTACTCACATCGAAAATGGCGATGGCAATGGCTCTACCTAGTTTTGGCGCATCAAGTTTATTGATACGGGAAATAGCAGAGTCGGCGTTAAGTAGCTGAGTTACCGGGTCGATAGCTTTACGCGCTTGGTGTTTTCTGTGCAAGACATAGCCCGCTATACCACTTATCAGTATGAAAACAATAATAGCGGTATACAGTGTATTTTTACGTCGCTGCTCAGCTTGCTCAATGGCAGACTCTAGATCATAAATGCGAGTATAAAGGTTGGCTGCACCGATAATTAAGGAAGAGTCTTGCGCCAGTTCCCTGCGCTTTGTGACTTCTTTTGAATAAATGTTGTGCGCCGCTTTAGCGCGCTCCAAATCCCCTAACGCAATGTACATATCTACATTAAAACTTAAATAGTCTAAATTGGTTTCAAATACCTTAGGTATTACATTGGCGTTCATTGCCTTGATTTCTGATAGGTACTCTCTTATGCAAGGCAGGTCGCTATTTTGTAAGCAAATTTCGGTTTTATGCCAGCTAACCAGCATCTCACCTAGCGAACTGGATATATTCGCTGTTGCCTCTTCTAGATCGGGCAGGGTGTAAGCCAAGCTAGTATAGTCTTGGGTTTTTCTATAATAAATTGACAGCGCGTACTGATACAAAAAGTTGCTAAGCGTGGTATCTATTTCAGTATTTAATGCACCTAGTTCTAATATGCTTTGGTACGCTCGGTCGAACTGACCACTGCTTAACAGTGACACAATGGCGCTAATAATAATACTTACCCTGTTACTGCCTTCGTACACTTGAAGCCCCATCTCATGGGCTTTTAAATACTGCTCGGCGGCGAGGGCGTGCTGCTCTAAGCTACCGTAAAGTAAACCTATAGAGTTATGAATATGCGCCAGTTCCCCCGGGCTACCGTCATTTGAATAGCGCTTTAACACGCCAAACATTTTGCCCAGCCTAACTTCAGGGGATGAAGAATCGGAACAATAGCTAATAAGCCCTAAAGAGGCACTGGTAAAAATATCGCTGTGACGTTCGGGTGAAGATAAGTCTTGCGCCTGCTTATAGTATTTACAGCGCGCTGGGTTTTCCCTTGCATCATAAGAGAAGCCAATTTGATAAATGGCAGACGCAAATGCATAGGAACTCTCATCAATGTTGCTCTGCATTATCGCTTTTAGCAGCATTTTTTCTGCTTCTTCATATTTGCCGCGGCAAATCAAAAACTGCCCCTTTGCGACAGTCAGTGCGAAACGCTGCTGGGTAGAAAGAGATTCGCCTAAAAGCGTTTTTTCAAGTTGAGGAAACAAGGACTGGCTAGGACAGTCGTATGAAGGAGTGCGAACTTCCTCTATGAAAGCGTCTATCGCATCACTTGCCTCTGTTGTGAAAGAAGCAAACGCAACGCTTAAAATCAAAATTATTGTACAAGCAATCTTTTGAAACATGAGTATTCGATTTTGTTTTTCCTCAATAATATCGATTTGATTGGGGAAGTACTACAAAAGCCCCATAAAAAAAGCGGCTTTTTTATGGGGGCGGGGGGAGAGGTTTGTTTATGAGTAGCTTAAAGGCAAAATTTAATACGCTGTTAGTGTGCAGAAGGCGCGCCAAAGCTTACCAAAATAGCAACGCCTATTAGGGCAACCCCAGACCAGATAATAGTGGCCCTTGTGGCTTTTTCTCCCAGCACCCACGCAACCCCAAGCGACATTAATGCGCTGGTGGCAATAAGCGTTTGAACAACGGCGGCTTTTGCATAGGCAAAAGCAAACATTTGTAAGTAAATTGCGGCAGTAGTACCCAGTAACGTGGCTAAGACAAACGCGGGCCATACACGATTGCCATTTTCAATAACGGGCATATAGCGCGTTTTCGTAAGCGCAATAAAGGGGACGACAAAAAACATACCACCCACTAAGCGTAAAAACGCGGCACTGGCAGCGTCAATTTCACCCGCGCTTAAAATGTCGCGGCTAACTACCGCCCCTATAGCCTGACATAGCGCAGCACCCACGCCATATAAATAACCACTGGTAGCAAATACGTGGGTAGTACTGCGCTTGCGTGCTTTAATTACCATGTCGACAGAAAACAAAACAACGGCTACGCCGACCCACTGTTGCCAGGTGATCCATTCGCCAATAAAAGCCATAGCGAAAAGGGCCGTAAAAAGCGGCGCAAGGGTTTCGGCAACCAGTACAGCTTGGCTATCGCCAATGCTTTGCAGGGCTTTAAAAAAGCAGGTGTCGCCAATGCCTATACCAATTAGCCCGCTTACAAGCAGCCATAAAACAGTGCTAGTGGTAAGCCCTGTAGGCTGAACCACTAGCAGTACTGCCGCTAAAATGGCGATAGAAATAAGCCCCTTCCAAAAGTTCATGGTAAGCGGTGAAAATGCGTTGCCCGTACCTCTGAAAAGACGGGCAGCAATCGCCCAACAAAGCGCTGTACCTAGCGCAGCAAAAACACCCATAAATTACCTGTTAAAAATATGATTAATTCAGAAAGGGCAAATTTAGTTTGCCAAAAAGAGCGGCTATGCTAATGCAAGGTGTGGCTAGGGTAAACTTAAATAAACGAGTCGGCTTTTTGTTAAAACTTCAACGCCTTAAGTAAACGTAATCCAATGCAAAGCCTAATCGTGGCATCATAAAAATCAAACATAGAGCAAAGGCGTAGTAGGCACCTGCCGCTTAACCCAAGCAATAATACGGCTAACGAAGTAAAAGGTATAAAAGGGCGTGAATATTAAGCAAATAGATTTAACCGGTGTTAAAGGCGTAATATTTGATTTAGATGGCACCTTAGTAGAGTCGAGCCTTAACTTTACGAAAATGCGTGACGATGTGGGCTGCCCACATGACCAAGACATTCTTACGTTTATCGACGCCCTTACTTGCGTTAGAACAAAAGCTAATGCACACAATGCTATTTTACGGCACGAGTTAGAAGACGCTCAAAATGCGAAATGGCTAGAGATAGGCAAAGCCATGGTAGAAAAAGTGCAAGCTCATAATTTACCCATGGCGATAGTTACCCGCAACTGCCGCCAAGCAACCGCTATTAAAGTCGCCAATAACGGCATTCCCATCGACTACGTGCTTACCCGCGAAGATGCCCCAGCCAAACCCGATCCAACCGCATTATTAATGGTGGCGAATACATGGCAGCTTCAACCTGAAGACTGCCTGTATGTAGGCGATTTTATTTATGACCAGCAAGCCGCCGAAAATGCTGGGATGAAGTGGTTGTTGGTTTAGATTTCAACTTTATGGCCATCAGGAGGAGGTGGTAATTCAGGAAGAATATTTAATAGCTCCTCATCACAAAGGTGCATAGGCCCAGTTCCTGCATATACTTTAGTATAGTCTTCCTCTGCAAGCTCTTGCATGTTTGTTTTTTGTTCGATATTCATAGTGAACCTTTTCCTCATTTAATTTAACAACGCTAGAAAGCGATGCAAAATTAACAAGGCTTCAGACATATGGATTTGCGAATAGAGACAACATTGAAATATTGCACAAAATATTTAGGACTTGGCGCAATTTTAGTAATTCTTTGTCTCTTTTTTTCCAATACCTCACATGCATTAGAAGTTTCATTAAACGGTAAAACAAAGTTTGCGGGTATCTCGGCGGGTATTATTAGAGATGTTGAAGTTGTTGGTGATTCTGTTTATATCGCTTCAGAAAATGGGGTCTTTAAATATTTAGGAGGTCAATCAGAAAAGGTTGCCTATAGTTCTTCCCCTGAAATGCACGGTACAATTTCCGACCTCTTTTTCGATGGCAAAGAAACACTCTGGATAGTCGAATTTGGGGTAGGGGTTCACAAGTATAATCTTGAAACCGGTGCTTCTGAAATGTTTTCCAAAAATACCAAGTGGCCGAAGTATGCTTGGAAGATTGCAGCTTTAGAGCACTTTCTTGTTGTTTCACTCATACAAGGCGTGGTCATTGTAGAAAAGAGCACAGGTGTGGTTCAAGATTGGGCCTCGAATATAGGAGTCGGCCATGTAGATAAAGTCCTTTCTATCGCTGTCCATAAGAACGAAATAGTCTATTTGACTTCGGAAGAGGGGCTAATAGTAGTCACGCCTGAAAAGACAGCCATTGAACTAGTCAATCTAGCGAAAACGTTACCGCTTCTTTCAAAAATACATTCTGTTGCTGTATCTGAAAACAATGTTTACATTGGAGGTAAGGAAGGTGTTTATCTTTGGGATACTTTTACCGACGAATTTTCTTTTTATTCATTCAAAGAGCTTAGCGATAGTGTAGGACCAGTCTCAGATATTTACGTTTCAAGGGAGGGGCGAATATTTATAGCGGCTGGTGGCCTATACGAAATAGTAAAAGCAGAGATAAGGAAGCCTGCTTTTATGTCTCCCTTGATTACCTCTGAGGGTATAAAAAGCATAGTTAAGTTAACCGAAATCTCTTCGGGAGAATTGTTACTCGCTTCTTCACAACTCGGCCTTATTTCAATCACTCCTTCCCATGAGGCTATAAACCTTATTCATGAAAATGATCAAGTTTTAAGGAAGAACATCAAGACTTTCGGTGTTAGCGACGAGTTTGGATACGCTGTTAAAACGAAAGATAAAAGTTATCTAATCAATCTTGAAAATGGTGAATTAACCCCCTCTGATTTTTGGCAAGGCAACCAGTGTATAGATAAAAACCTCAAAATCGTTAATAAAACTTACTCAAAGAGTATCGCAAGCTACGCTTATTGCGATTCCCCATTTTCTCACTCAATAAACAATTCAGATTCATCTTACTATGCTTATCATGATGATGGTGAACAAGGTTTTTACGATCTGATAGTGAATGATGTGATAGTAGATAAAATACCTGCTCCACGCCAAATGCTGTTCTCTCTATCAACTTCCTCAGGAGAAATTGCTGGATTCGATACGAAAAGCAACTTTCATATCCAGATGTCAAAATTTCATTGGAAAACTATTTCTCCAGACGAAGGTCATTGGGTAGGTTTGACTTGTTTAATTGAATTAGAGGAGGTTTTTCTTGTTTGTACATCGGGGCAAGGAGTTAAGTCAATTAGCAAGAGAAATGGGAATATAAAACAGTCAAAATTTCACTTTGAAAATGAGGCGCGATTTATCAGAGGAGGGCAGCTAACCAGCAATAAAAACTTATGGTTCTTAACTAATATGGGGCTTTATGCTTTCACACCGGGTGAACAAGTTTTTTTATTTGATGAAAGTGATGGTTTCTTCGACACAGATTTTGAGTATAGAGGGATAAGAGAATTAGGTGACCGCTTAATTATTCTTGGAGATAAGTATTCATACGTGGTTGATGAGATAAAAGCTATCGAAGCAATGAAAGTGAAACAGGATATTAAAAGTAAGGTCATTTTCACTCGTGTTGAATGGGTAGATAGTGAAATGACCCCCCGCAGTTTATCCCCAAGTTCACTATTAGAAAATTCACCTATCAAATTAGAAAACAGCTTTAATGAGTTGTCTTTAGATTTTAGGACAAACAGCTACTCTGCACATGAGACTCAGGAACTAGAGTTCAGGATTTTAGGTATCGAGGATGAATGGAAAGTTCACCCCATGCCTCAGGCTTTTCTAACTGTGTCCGACTTAAACGCCGGTCACTATGAATTTCAAGCGAGGGTGAAAGGAGAAGAATCCCCGGTATCATCGCTTCTTTTTGAAGTGGCTTTGCCTCTATATCTGCAAAGCTACGCACTTTTATGCTATCTACTCATAACATTGTGCATATTTATACTTTATAGAGTTGGCTATTTAACGATTCTCTGGGGGCAGTTCAAAACCACCACCCTATACACCCACCTGACTCGATATGAAATAACCGACGGACACTCAAAGTTCGAAAAAATGCTGCGTAGTAAAGAGCGTTTCATCAACGAGATCACCCACGAACTTCGAACACCCATTCAAGTCATAAACGGCTCGTTAGAAAAAATCTCTGATACAGATATGGGGACGCGCAAAGAGTTAGTCTGTGTTCAAGATAATATGAAGAGGGTTGAGCAACTAATTAACCAAATGAACCACGATGTTCCCTCAGCGTTAAACATTGAGGACTACTACAAGTCATACTCGTTAGAAAAAATCCGTTTTATTGTTTTATCCCTAGAGCCTTTAGCCAAACAAAAGAGGCAAAATTTAGAGGTTCGGATAAAGGGGAAAAAAGAGGTATTGCTCATTAGCGATAGCCTAGAAAAAATCTTGGCTAACTTAGTACAAAACGCTGTTAAATTTACACCTGAACTTGGCACGATAAAAGTGAGTGCAGTACAAGATAGCAAAGTGCTGAAGATAACCGTAAGCGACGATGGTGAAGGGATTGAAGACAACCTGCAGAGTAAAGTATTTGAGAGATTTGCTAGGGGAAATACAGAAATAGAGGGAAATGGTGTTGGGTTAACAATGGTTAAAACCCTAGTCGAGTTGAACCAAGGGGAGGTTACTCTTCAAAGTCAAAAAGGTGTGGGGACGAGAATAACCGTAACGTTGCCTATCGATGATATTGCTTTTTTGAATTCGCACGCTGAAAATTTGTCGCCGACAAATGCTGAGACAAGCAAGAAATCTCTGTTAATTGTTGATGACAGCAGGGAGTTTCGTTCTTATCTCTTCGAACTTTTTTCTCCTAAGTATCGCTGTTTAGTAGCGCGAAATGGTACACAGGCTTTAGACGTTATGCAGCATTACTTAGTGGATGTAGTGATTACCGATCAAATGATGCACGAAATGGATGGACTTAGTTTGACTAAGGCCATTCGCAGTAATGCCAGCTATGCCAATATTCCTATATTAATGCTTACCGCTAAAACCGGAGCAGAACTAGAAAAATCTGCGTTAGAAGAAAAAGTAGATTACTTCTTGGCAAAGCCTGCCTCTAACGAAGAAATTATGCTTCGTGTAGAGCATCTTTTAGCTGTCAGGGAGGCAAAGGAACAAGGGGAAGAGGGGCGCGATCAACCTGTGTTCAAGTTTGGTTGCCTAAAAATTCGAGAGTTTGATAACGAAAAAGATATGGCGTTTTATCTCAACTTTATTGCTGTACTCGAAAAAAACTATCACGATGAGTCTTTCAACAGAGATCAGGCAGCAACGGCGTTACTGATCAGCCCTCGAAGTTTGAACCGTAGAATGTCAGAACTTTTCGATTATAACTTCAGTGAGTTTCTTTCACGTTTTAGGGTAGAAAAGTCTATCCCATTATTGTTAGAAGGAAAGAGTATTCTAGATACCTGCCTAGACGTGGGCTTCGGCACCGCGGCTTATTTTTCGACGTCCTTTAAAAAGGTTATGAGCTTACCACCCAAAAAGTTTGTGGAGCAATACAATAAAACAGTAGCGTAAAGGTAGTATCTAAAAGAACTAAATATACCTACGCCTTTCAGCCAAAAAGCCAATCAATAGAAACGATGCCACATAGCCTGCACCTTGGTACTGCCAAGGCAAGTAGGCTAGGGTGTGTTTTAAGAACGGTGCGCCGTACAAAGTTAGTGCGCCATAGCCAAAGGCACACAGCACTACAAACAAACTAATGCGAATGGTGAAATGGTAAGGTGCCAGTATGCGTTTCACATGGCCGTTAATCAGGTCGCCGTACACCACTAAAATTGTGGCCATAAGCATAATGCTCATTTCTGTGTAATAGGGGCTTAATGCGCGAGAAAGGGCACTAAAAAGTTCACTCATAAATTTACTACTATTATGACGATTTTTGCTGTGTGCCCATTATAACCATGGCGAGTATAAAAGCGTTAGCTTACGCCTTTATTTAGTGCACTTACCGCGTTGAAGCCTTGTTCAATAGTGGCAATACGGTCGGTGGTTTGATCCCGCTCTACAAATTTATGTTCAATACCGGCTAACTTGCCGTGCGCGAATATCTCTTTAAAGTTAATCGTGCCCGTGCCCACATCAGCAAAACTGCCGTCTTCAGCCAAATCTTTTACATGCCAAAGCTTAAAGCGGCCTGGGTACTGCTTAAAGTAATCAATGGGATTTTTACCTGCTTTTACCGTCCAGTATAAATCCAGTTCCATGGCAACAAGGTCTGGGTCGGTCTGAGTTATAAGCACGTCTAATGGTGTCTTACCGTCGCGTACTTCAAATTCAAAATCGTGATTGTGGTAGGCAAGGGTAATACCTTCTTTCTTACACGCTTCACCAATGTTATTTAGCTTTTCGGCAAGAGCTTGGTATGGCGCAATACCCCTACCGCGTTGCGCTTCACTAAGCCAAGGTACCACTAAATATTTGTGACCAATGGTTTGTGCGTCATCTAAAATTTGTGACAGGTTAGTATCGAACGCGTCTAACTGAATATGAGCCGAAGGCGCAGTAAGGCCATTGTCATCAAGCAGTTGCTTAATTTCCTTTGCGCTATGGTCAAAGTAGCCTGCAAATTCCATTTCCGAATAACCAACATCAGCGACCAGTTTAAGCGTAGCCGGCACACTTACTTTCATAATATCTCTAAGCGTGTAAAGCTGCAGACCAACAGCACTTTTTTGCATGCCCTTCATCATAGCTCCTTTATCACTACCATGCCCCTGAACCGAACTAGTACTTGCCAAAACAGCAGGAGCGCTCATAGCCGCCAGTAAACCAGATGAATATTTAATGAACTGTCGTCTTGAAACGCCAGAGCCAATATTACTGGCCGCGTCTAAAATTGCTGTCTTACTTAAGTTTGTTTTACTTAAATTCACTGCTTGCTCCTTTTCTGTAGTGGTACATAGGTGATGACGCATCGCTATCATCAATTAACCCAAAGCTTTGCCCGTGCTCTCACGCACAATAAGTTCAAACGGCATAATAACTTTGGGGGCCTTGCGAATTTTTCCGTTAAGAAGGTCCACCAGTAGCGTAACCGCCGTTCTACCAAATTCTTCTGCAGGTTGGGCAATAGTGGTTAGCGGCGGATCCACAAATGCTGAAAATGCAATGTCATCGAAACCTGCCACCGATATGTCATTAGGAACATGTAGGTTGGCTTGCTTGAAGGCTTGCATGGCACCAATAGCCGTTTCGTCGTTCTCACAAAATACGGCGGTGGGTCTACTTTCAAGGTGACTAATGGTCTCCCCTGCGTTGTATCCGGCCTGTAATGTAAAATCCCCCGGGAACAACAAGCTCTCATCAAAGGCAATATTGGCTTGCGCTAAGGCGTCTTTATATCCAACCAAGCGTTCTTGGGTAAGCGGACTTGAATTAGGTCCTTTGATCATGGCTATACGGGTATGGCCTAATGAAATTAAGTGCTCGGTCATTGCTTTGGCCGCAGCACGGTTGTCTAACGACACAACAGGATATTGGCCATCGTCAATCACCTCACAGGCATTCACCATGGGAAGTAGGCCATTGTCGTTGATCATCGTGGCATCAAATGGGTTGTGCGCACGTAACTGTATAAGCCCATCAGCCTGAGAAGTACTTACCATCTTGGCGTAATGGCTTTCTATTTCACTATTACCAAGCGTATTGGCAAGTAAAATGGAATAGCCCAGTTCGGCTGCCGCTTCCTGCATACCGCTAATAACACGGGCAAAAAATACGTTCGCTACCGTAGGCACCAGTACCACTAAATTGTGCGTTTTTCCCGAACGAAACTTAACTGCCATTAAGTTAGGTTTATATCCAACTGCCTGAACAGCGGCCATCACCTTATTGCGCGTTTTAGGAGAAACACGCTCAGGTTGTTGCAATGTTCTTGATACGGTAGCGACCGACACGCCGGCACTATCTGCTACATCTCTAATATTTGCCATTTACGTTATTGTAGTTTGTTAATTCACTCGCGCATTGTAAACCTAACCCAGTAGAGGTGTGGTCTATACGATGGTAGCGAATTCAAAATTTACGTGAAATTAATATGTAACCGTTTTCATTTTAAGCAAAAGAATACGCACTTTCATTAAAACGTCAAAGGTTATTTGTAGGATTTATGTAAATTTGAGCTAGTGTTATGTCCAAATTTGGTGCAGGAATAGACTGTTAACGGTAGCAAAGCCCCAGTGTCACCTCGCCATTTGTAAACTTTAGATTAATAAAATGCTGTTTTTTGTATTGACCATTAAAATGTAACGGGTTACATTTTGTGGCATTAGTAACACCAATAGTGCGTTTGCACACAGAGGAATTTCAATGCAACCAATTCGAATGGGAATGATCGGAGGCGGGGAAGGCGCGTTTATCGGTGCCGTGCATCGTCATGCCGCAGGGTTAGATGGGAACTACCAGTTGGTGTGTGGCGCATTTAGCCGCAACGAAGAAAATAATACGCGTACGGCAGCAACGTTAAATGTAGATGCTTCCCGTGCTTACGACAGTTGGCAAGCTATGTTAGATAACGAGGCGCAACTTCCCGAGCAAGAGCGAATGCAAGTGGTTGTTATCGTAACGCCTAATCATCTTCACGTACCTATATCACTTGCGGCCATTAAAGCGGGATTTCATGTGTTTTGTGAAAAACCAGCAGGCGTTAGCTTTGCAGAAGTAAAAGAGCTTCAAGATGTTATTCACGCCAGTGAATCGCTATACGGCTTGGCTCATACCTACCTTGGTTATCCTATGGTTTGGCAAGCACGTCATCTCGTTGAAAGCGGTAAGCTGGGCAAAATTCGAAAAGTGTATGTTGAGTATCCGCAAGGCTGGTTGTCTGGCGAAGAAGAAACGCACAATAAGCAAGCGCAGTGGCGTACCGACCCAGCAATTTCTGGCGCAACGGGCGCAATGGGCGACATCGGCACTCATGCCTTTGGACTTGTTGAGTTTGTATTAAACGACAGTGTTACCTCGTTATGTGGCGAGTTAAACACCCATGTTGAAGGACGCCGATTAGATGACGACGGCGCCGCGCTTATTAAAACTAAGAAGGGTGCGTCGGGCGTGTTGATTGCTTCGCAGGTTTGTGCTGGTGAAGAAAACGCGTTGAAGATCCGTGTCTACGGTGACAAGGGTGGTTTAGAGTGGCGTCAAATGGAGCCAAACTCCGTTATCTATCGCCCTGTTGATGCCCCTTATCAAGTGTTTAGAGCCGGCCAGGGTCAAGTTGGGTTATGTGATGCTGCATCTGCACGTTGTCGTGTTCCAGCTGGCCACCCAGAGGGCTACTTAGAAGCAATGGCAAACTTGTATACCGATTTTGCAAAAGCGGTACGCGCGAATCAAAAAGGCAAACCTGACGGCGTTCCAGGAATAAATTCAGGCATACGCGGAATGGTATTTATAGATGCCATGCTTGCCAGTACTGACAGCGACACCAAATGGGAGTCGGTCAGTCAGGAAGGAACGCAGTAATGCAATTACAACATACAATGAAAAAGGTGAGCGCTTATGGCTACTAATCAACAACCTATAAAAGGGCCGGCTATCTTCCTTGCTCAGTTCATGGGAAAAGAAGCGCCGTTCGATACGCTCGAAAATATGGCGAAGTGGGCAGCGTCGCTTGGTTACAAGGGAATACAGGTACCTACTGATCCTAGTCTGTTTGATTTAGAGAAAGCAGCGGAGAGCCAAGAGTACTGCGACAACATCGCTAAAATATGTAAAGACGCAGGCGTAGAAATCACTGAGCTTTCTACGCACTTACAAGGTCAGCTAGTGGCGGTTCACCCCGCTTACGACGAGTTATTCGATAACTTTGCGCCGGCGCACTTACACGGCAAGCCACAAGAGCGAACCGAATGGGCAATTAATCAGCTCAAATGTGCGGCTATTGCCAGTAAGCGCTTGGGATTGAAAGCTCACGCTACCTTTTCTGGTGCATTAATGTGGCACTTGGTTTACCCGTGGCCTCAGCGTCCTGCTGGCTTGGTCGAGCAAGGCTTTGCTGAATTAGCCAAGCGTTGGAAACCCATTCTCGATGCATTCGACGATGCAGGTGTTGACGTATGCTACGAAATTCATCCCGGGGAAGACTTGCACGATGGGGCTTCGTTCGAACAGTTTTTAAAAGCTGTAGATGACCACCCACGAGCAAATATTCTTTTCGATCCAAGTCACTTTGTTTTACAGCAGCTTGACTACCTTGACTTTATTGACCGCTACCACAGCCGGATCAAAATGTTTCACGTCAAAGATGCCGAGTTCAATCCGAACGGTAGAAACGGTGTGTACGGCGGCTATCAAGACTGGCAAGACCGCGCGGGACGTTTTCGTTCCCTTGGCGACGGCCAAGTCGACTTCAAAGGTATTTTCAGCAAGCTTACCCAGTATGGCTTCACAGGTTGGGCAGTACTAGAGTGGGAATGCTGCTTAAAAGACAGTGCGCAAGGTGCAGCAGAGGGCGCACCGTTTATCGCTTCACACATTATCGAGCCAAGCAAATATGCGTTTGACGACTTTGCTGGTGGAGACGTAAGCGAAGTGAAGAATAATCGTATTTTAGGCCTTGAGCGCTAAGCGCCATCAATAGGATAACAATAACTATGATAACCCTACGCCTTAGTTTGATGATGTTCCTCCAGTTCTTCATTTGGGGAGGCTGGTTTGTAACATTAGGCACGTATCTATCGAATACCCTGTCTGCCAACGGTGGGCAAATTGGCATGGCCTTCTCAACCCAAAGTTGGGGCGCCATCATTGCCCCCTTTATTGTGGGCCTTATTGCTGACCGATTCTTTAATGCAGAAAAGATCCTCGGCTTACTACACATTGTTGGCGCCGTGCTTATGTACTGTATGTACCAAGCGAATGATTTCGCCAGCTTTTACCCTTATGTGTTGGCATACATGATTGCATACATGCCTACGCTTGCTTTGGTTAACTCAGTGTCATTCGGACAAATGGTCGACCCGTCAAAAGAGTTCGGAAAAGTTCGTGTGTGGGGCACTATCGGCTGGATTGTGGCAGGCCTTATGATTAGCTATGTCTTCTCATGGGATTCTGCACAGTCTATTGCCGATGGTATGCTCAAAAACACGTTCTTATTGTGCAGCGTTGCCTCGCTAATGTTGGGCGTATTCAGTTTTACACTGCCAAACACGCCACCTCAATCTAGCGGTAAAGCGGTAACTATTCGCGACATTCTTGGCTTGGACGCGTTGGCACTGTTAAAAGACAAAAACTTCTTTGTATTTTTTCTTTCATCTGTACTTATTTGTATTCCACTGGCGTTTTACTACCAGAATGCTAACCCTTTTCTTACCGAAATAGGCGTTGAAAACGCCACGGGCAAAATGACACTAGGTCAAGTTTCCGAAGTATTGTTCATGTTGGCCCTGCCGGTATTTTTGAACCGTTTCGGCATTAAAGCCACGTTAGTGATAGGTATGGCAGCGTGGGTTGTACGTTATGCACTGTTCGCATTCGGGAACGCTGACGAAGGCTTGTTCATGCTTATTGTTGGTATTGCACTGCACGGTATTTGTTACGACTTCTTCTTTGTATCAGGGCAAATCTATACCAATTCAAAGGCGGGAGAAAACGTAAAAAGTGCAGCGCAGGGGCTAATTACCTTAGCGACATATGGCGTAGGTATGCTGGTGGGCTTTGCAGTGGCAGGCGCAATTACCGACACCTACACGATGGAAACCGGTGCGCATAGTTGGCAGCAGGTCTGGTTATTCCCAGCAGGGTTTGCCGCGGTTGTGTTAGTGCTATTCGCCATTCTGTTCAGAAAGGAAAAGGTGAACGCAGATGCATAACATTACCCGCAGAAAATTACTTCAAAGTATGGCTATGACAGGGGCAGGCATTGCCGGAACAGGATTAGCAGCAGCTGGTTTAGCCACTGCTATGCCTGCTATAGCGAGTACAAACGGCACGAAAGGTAGCAACACCATGAATACGCCGCTTAAAGGAAATGTAAATCATTCGGTAAGCCGATGGACCTACGGCGATTTAAGCATTGAAGAGTTGTGCCAAACCGTTAAGCAATTAGGATTTGGAGCCATTGACTTGGTAGGTCCTGAAGATTGGCCTGTGCTAAAGCAGTACGGCATCGACTCTTCTATGTGTAACGGCGCCGAGATAAGTCTTGAAGACGGCTTCATTCACAATGAGCTCCATGACGAACTAGAAGCGCGTTATATAAAGCACATCGACTTGGTCGCTGATGCAGGTTATACAAACCTTATCTGCTTTAGCGGCAATGCCCGAGGCATGTCACGAGAAGACGGATTGGAAAATGCGGTTAAAGGGTTAAAACGCATTTTACCTCATGCTGAAAAACGCAACGTAGTGATTTTCATGGAGCTGTTTAACAGCAAAGTCGACCACCCTGATTACATGGCCGACAATTCTGCATGGGCGATAGAACTTTGCAAACGCCTAGGTTCTAAGCACTTCTCACTGCTTTACGATATCTACCACATGCAAATTAATGAGGGAGATATCATCCGAACTATTCGAGATAACTATCAGTACTTTGGCCATTACCATACGGCCGGCGTACCTGGGCGTCACGAAATAGATGCTTCACAAGAACTCAATTACGAAGCAATTGCTAAAGCCATTGTCGAGACCGGATTTAAAGGCTACTTAGCACAAGAGTTTATACCCACACCGAAAACCAAAGCCAACAGAATAGCGTCGCTACAACAAGCGATCCATATCTGTGATGTGTAACGTGCGAACAGGCACAGCGACGAATTAAGTTTTAAGGACGTGTTATGGCGAGTAACGAATATGATGCAATAGTTATTGGATCTGGTATCAGTGGCGGTTGGGCTGCTAAGGAGCTAACTGAGAAGGGCCTAAAAGTGCTCATGTTAGAACGTGGCCAAAATATCGAGCACATTAAAGATTATAAAAATGCGCACAAAGAAGATTGGGATTTTCCTCACCGAGACTTGCCTACTCAAGCAATGAAAGTGGATTATCCCGTGCTTAAGCGCGACTACCCGCTAAATGAAAAAACGTACGGTATGTGGGCAAATGAAAAAGAAAACCCTTATACCGAAGACAAGCGCTTCGACTGGTACAGAGGCTACCATGTAGGTGGACGCTCACTGTTGTGGGGACGCCAAAGCTACCGTTTGAACAAAGAAGATTTCGAAGCCAATGCTAAAGAAGGCATTGCAGTCGACTGGCCTATTCGCTACGACGATTTGGCGCCATGGTATGACTACGTAGAAAAATTCGCGGGTATCAGTGGCAATCGTGATGGCTTAGATGTATTGCCTGATGGTGTATACCAGCCACCAATGCCAATGAACATTGTAGAGGAAAGTGTCGCGGCGCGGGTGAAAAAGGCCTATGAAGGCGCGCGGCACATGGTGCATGGCCGCACTTCAAACATGACACAAAGCAAGCCCGAAGAAGGACGTGTTCATTGCCAATACCGCAATAAGTGCTGGTTGGGTTGTCCTTTCGGTGGCTACTTCAGTACACAAGCATCTACGCTTCCAGCTGCGGTTAAAACAGGTAACTTAACCCTTCGACCTTTTTCGATAGTCAAAGAGATCTTGTTCGACAAAGACAAGAAACGCGCGACTGGCGTTGAAATTATCGATGCTGAAACCAACGAGACCTATGTATTTAAAAGCAAGATCATCTTTGTAAATGCGTCAGCACTTAACTCGGCGTGGGTACTGATGAATTCCGCCACAGACGTATGGGACGGTGGCTTAGGAAGCAGCAGCGGCGAGTTGGGTCACAACGTTATGGATCACCACTTTAGAGTCGGAGCTTCAGCTGAAGTTGAAGGTTTTGACGACAAATATACCTACGGTCGCAGACCGAGTGGCTTCTATGTGCCAAGGTTTAGAAACTGGGGAAGTGATAAACGCGATTACTTGCGAGGATTTGGTTATCAAGGCGGCGCAAGCCGTTCAGGTTGGCGCAAAGACATAGCTGAGCTTGGTATAGGGGCTGGACTTAAAGACGCCATAACAGAGCCAGGTCCTTGGACAATAGGCATGACAGCCTTCGGTGAAATTCTTCCGTATCACGAGAACAAAGTGTACTTGAACAAAAAAGTAACCGACAAATGGGGCTTACCTGTACTCGCAATGGATGTTGAGATTAAAGAAAACGAGCTTAAGATGCGTAAGGACATGCAGCAAGACGCTATTGAGATGTTTGAAGCGGCTGGCCTTAAAAATGTTCAGGGCTGGGATGCAGACTACGCACCTGGTATGGGCATTCATGAAATGGGTACGGCACGTATGGGAAGAGACCCAAAAAGCTCTGTGCTCAACGCGCATAACCAAGTATGGGATGCACCAAACGTATTCGTGACCGATGGTGCGGCAATGACATCGGCAAGCTGTGTTAACCCTTCACTGACCTATATGGCATTAACGGCAAGAGCCGCAGACTTTGCCGTAGAAGAGTTAAAGCGAGGAAATCTATAATGGAACGCAGAGAACTACTTAAACTCATCGCTACTGCTACAGGCACAGCATTGTTCGCAGGTAATGTACTTGCCTACACAGATGTGCCCGCTGTGCCGCTTAGCGACACATTGTTTAATGAAAAAGATGTGGCCTTGCTGAACGAAATGGGTGAGGTGATCATTCCTCAAACTGACACGCCTGGAGCAAAAGCGGCTAACGTTGGCGCGACGATGGCTGTGCTGGTTACCGATTGCTACACACCTTTGCTTCAGAAGACCTTTCTTGATGGCATTAAGAAAATATCTTCGTTAAGTCAAAGTCGTTTCAACAAACAATTTGTTCAGCTTACCAAGCAAGAACGAGAGGCTTTATTTAACGATCTGGATGTAGAAGCGAAAGCGGCGAACCTTGCTAACGGTGTTTATCAAGGTGTTGAAACAGGAAAGCCAAGTCAGTGGGAGCCAGGTACCGATGAGCCAACCCCTCACTACTTTACGCTACTAAAACAGCTAACACTTTATTGCTTTTTCACGTCTCAAGTTGGCGCGACTAAAGTGCTTCGTTATGTGGCCATTCCTGGACGTTACGACGGTGCATTCCCTTATAAGAAGGGCGACAAAGCGTGGGCCACCTGAGCCTGCGCTATCGAGCTGCCAAACACAACACAGTTATACAACGGATAAAACAAGGTACTGACACTATGAATAAAACACTCGTCGCTTCAACTGTGGCTTTGCTTTTGCCACTTTCAGCATGCGCAACGACAGATGCAGATACTGAGAAAAGCGAATCGCGGTTAACCCGCGAACAACAGGCCGCTAAAACGGAAGTTTGGGAACCTGTTCCTGAAGTGGTTTCTTTTGATAAGGCAGGCGTGCCCTCTGATGCCATCTCTTTAATTGGTGATGACCTATCTAACTGGACTTCAGTAAAGGAAGGTGATGCAAAGTGGACGCTGGAAAACGGTGTTCTAACAGTGAAGCCGGGAACAGGCGATATCAAAACGAAAGCAGAGTTCTGTGATGTTCAGTTGCACGTAGAGTGGAAAGCGCCACAGCCAGAAGCAGGTATGGAAGGACAACAGCGCAATAACAGTGGTATCTTCCTGCAGCAGCGATATGAAATTCAGGTCTTGGACTCATATCAGAATAAGACCTATCCTAATGGACAAGCGGCAAGCGTATATAAGCAAACTATTCCTTTAGTTAACGCTATGAAGGCGCCTGGCGAATGGCAAACTTACGACATTATATATAGAGCACCTAAGTTTAACGGAGAAAACTTAGTATCACCGGGCTATGTTACTGTTATACATAACGGCGTGGTGGTTCAAAATCATACTGAAATACAAGGTAGCACTGAATGGATTGGTGCACCTAAATATAAATCCCACGGATGTGCACCGCTTCAATTACAAGATCACGGTAACTTAGTAAGTTTTAAAAATATGTGGGTAAGACCACTTTAAAAAGCCAGTCGATAGATATCTTCAATCTCTTCAATACTCAATTGCTTGGGATTATTGCGAAGAAGGCGAGTTACTTTACTCGCCTCTTCCGCTAACTCACCTACACAAGAAGACGAAATATTAAAATGGGTGAGTGAAGCGGGTATATCGACATCCCTGCAGAGTTTTTCGATAGCAATTAACAACAGTTTAATTGCCTCATCTTTTGAATGGTGACGTTCACATACCTTCAGAAGCTTAGCTACACAATAAAGCTTGTCTTGGCAAAACGGTGCATTTACTTTCAATACATGAGGAAGCATAACCGCGTTACTCATTCCATGTGATAAATGAAATCGCCCACCTAAAGGGTAAGCCAGAGCATGCACTGCTCCAACGCCGGCGTTTCCAAAAGCAAGGCCGGCCATTAAACTGCCGGTGGCCATATCTTCGCGAGCAGCCAGATTTTCTCCATTATTATAAGCATGCACCAAAGAATTAAAGATCAGCTTTAATGCTTTTTCGGCAAGAGCATCAGTAATAGGGCTAGCATTAACACTTATATAGGCTTCAAGCGCGTGAACGAATGCGTCTATTCCGCTTGCGGCCGTTATAGACGGTGGGCAAGTTTTTGTCATCTCAGGCGCAACAATAGCAACATCGGGTAATAGGCAGTGACTAACAATGCCTTTCTTCATTTGTGCTTTAGGGTCAGACAATATAGCAATATTGGTGACTTCCGAGCCTGTCCCTGCGGTGGTGGGAATAACAATAAGAGGAAGACGCCTTTCTGAAAGCGTATTTTCACCAAAGAGTTTGCTAATAGACCCGCTATGATCATAGGTAGCTGCTAGTACTTTTGCGCTATCAATAGCACTACCGCCACCAAGGGCGATAATGCCATCTACCTTATTCTCGCGAAGGTCGTTTAATTTGGCTTCTATGATATTTACAGCAGGCTCGGGTGGAATATCATCGATAATGTGCAAGGGGGGATAGGGAAGTAAAGCGAGTACTTGCTCAAGAAGACCAGATGACGAAACACCTTTATCAGTTACGACGGCACAATCTTTTATACCTAATCGCGTCATTTCATCTGCAAGGGCTTTTATCGCGCCAAGGCCTGTAATGAGTTTCCCTGCGGTCTTAAATTCCGAAACCTTCATAGAATGCTCCTAATAAGGGCGTATTTGTAATCGTAACGACTTACTTAATTTATAGTACAACGCGGCTGTTACCACTTAACTAAACTTATAGTCAGTTAAAAGTCGTGTGAATTAGTAGGTTAAATAAACGTTTTGATTGTTGTTTGTGCAAATGATCGAAAAATAAGGTTTTTTTCG
>NZ_JBQKUJ010000028.1:0-30411 GCF_054968525.1 Alteromonas sp. G5_S2_22_S1
AAACCCGCCTAACGGCGGGTTTTTTGTGTTTGGGAGAAAGGAAATTATGGGGTTATGCTTCAGTTTTTAATGCTTGTTTCTTCAGTGTTTCTATCATGTGTTCGCGCATTTTAAACTTCTGTAGTTTGCCTGTGACCGTCATGGGATAGCCTTGTACTACATTTATGTATTTTGGAACCTTAAAGTAAGCTAGCTTAGACTTAAGATACTCACGTATCTTTTCTTCATCAATGTGACGATTTTCTTTAGCTTTTATCCAAAGACAAACTTGTTCTCCGTATCTATCGTCTGGAATACCAAATACGGCGGCATCAGATACGTCGTTGTGTTGATACAATACCTCTTCTATCTCTCGCGGATAGATATTTTCACCACCGCGGATGATCATATCTTTTATCCGTCCTACTATGGTGACATATCCTTCGTCGTCCATTTCACCGAGATCGCCAGAGTGTAACCAACCTTCATCATCGATCGTTGCTTTTGTCTTAGCTTCATCTCCCCAGTAGCCTTTCATTACACAATAACCTTTCGCGCAAATTTCTCCTGGCTCACCAATTGGTAACGTATTACCCTTAGCGTCAATAATTTTAACTTCAGTATGAGGCATTGCACGGCCTACGGTCTTCACTTGCTTCTCGAAAGGGGAGTCTATGTCGGTAATATGATTAATAGGACTGCATTCCGTTTGTCCGTAACCTATAACCACTTCGGTCATATTGAACTCACTATGCACTTTGCGCATAAGCTCTTCTGGGCAAGTACTGCCAGCCATTACTCCCGTCCGTAATGTCGATAAATCAAATTCTTTAAAGTTCGGTAGCTCTAGCTCAGCGATAAACATAGTTGGAACCCCATGCAACGCGGTGCATTTTTCTTCCTCCACAGTACGAAGTGTAGTTTCAGGGGCGAATGATTCACCAGGAAAGACGGCACAAGCCCCAGATGCTAAGCACACCAAATTACCCAACACCATTCCAAAGCAATGGTAAAGCGGAACGGGTATACATAGCTTATCTTTGTGTGTGAAGCGCATGGCTTGGGCCACAAGTAATCCGTTATTGAGAATATTTCGGTGTGTTAACGTAGCGCCCTTAGGGTTTCCTGTGGTCCCAGAAGTAAACTGAATATTAATGTTATCGTCTGCGCTCAGTTCAGCTTCTATCTCTGTAAGCTTAATACGCAATGACTCTGTCGGCTCTCTCTGCAGGGCTGAAAAGGGGAGTAGTCTGTCTACTGGTTGGTCACCTATAGTGTAGATAAACTTAAGTGACGGTAACATTGAAAGAGAAAGTGGCTGCGCTAGGGAGTCGTTTCTATCATCCTCTATTTCAGGGGCAAGTTCTTTTAACATCGCTACGTAGTTAGACTGTTTAAAAGATTGGGCCATGACAAGGTATTTAACCTGAACATTATTTATGGCAAACGCGAGTTCATCAGGGCGGTAAGCTGGGTTTAGGCACACCATTATTGCGCCGATACGTGCTGTAGCCATTTGCACAATAGACCACTCTATATTGTTGGGTGACCAAATACCTACTCTATCACCTGGTTCTACACCGTTAGCAAGTAATCCACACGCTACTCGTTCGATTTGAAGCCAGTACTCTTTATACGTCCAATTAATGTTCTGATGTCGAACAACAATGGCTGGGTGGTCTGTGTAATTGTCGACAACTCTTTTGAAGTACTGACCAATCGTCAGTGAAGTTAGTTCTGCATTCTTAGGCCCTATAAACTCACTTTTTGAAAGAGGAAACGAAGTGTTAGGTAAGCTGTCTGATTCCATCATAATTTGCCTCCATGCGCGTACGCATCTGCTGTAGAGAAACACTGTTAGTTTTGAGGTACGCTATTCAAATTAATAGCGCGTTTAAAATACACACGTAAAACGCTAAAAAAATAGCGTGGTAAACATATATTTTAATAATTATTAACAATATTGTTGCAAGTGGGTTTTGTCGACAAGATGTTAGTCTTATATGGCGTCGTTCAGCGACAATATTTTGTATTTCGTCGCAGGTGATAATAAAGAAATGAGGTCTAAAGCACTGTCTCTCATACAGGAAAGACCTATTAAGCAAAAAAAGCCCCGCTTAGTTAGCGGGGCATAAAATCGGGAAACTACAACAAATTTCCGCCGAACTATTCTGATTCGATTTCTTCAAAATAGGTGCGGTATTCCATGCGCGTAATATATGAATCACCATCTTCATCCATCGATTCAAAGTCGCCTTCAACGTCCGCTACGTCAAGTTCGGTCTCGCTGATTTTGCCGTCGCTATCCATGTCGATTTCAGTGAACTTAGCGTTTGCGGTCGCTGACATTTCAGTACGCAACTCCTTATTCTTTTCTGAGATCATTTCGTTATCTGCTTTAGAAAAGAGCTCAGGGTTGCCTTTCTCAGTTAGCGCCGCGTCATTGGTTCCTTCTGTCTGTACTTGAGTGATAATCTCGTCGCTAAACATTGACGGTTTCTCATCAACAAACGTGTTGAATTCTGTACGGCTAACCATGCTATCTCCATCTGTGTCCATTTTAGAGACCAATTTGCTGTCGATAGCACCTGATGACTCTGAGCCAACAATGTAACCATTGCTGTCTTTATCGAGTGCGTTGAAGCCCATAGTGATTTTTTCTTCATGGTGACCTGCAAATGCTGATGTTGACAGTGTAGCAGCGACAACAGCACCAGTAATCATACTTAACTTTGTGATCTTCATAATCAAATTCCTTCTGTTTCTCTTTGCGAACACGGGCGATCAATTGCCCTAACCACTAAATTGAACGCATGTTGATTGAAGTAAAAACTTCGATCAAACCTATTTAGCTACTCACTTATCTTTTATTCACTTGTCGTGCCAATGAAATAAGCTAATGAAATAAATGAGAAAAACGGTTTTTTGACTGTGCGAGGAGTGTAATATTTTTGTTAAATTGTCACGCAGCATGAAAGATCTTCATACGAAAGCTAACGCTAGAATAAGGTAAGTTGATCGTTAGCAATCTGTTCAAAGTTTAACGAGATATGAGGTAGTATGCTTTCCGCAATAGGCTTTATTTGCTTTTCGATATAATGATCATAGTCAAGGGGGGCGAACGCGGTTTCCACAGTTTGCGGGCCTTGAACTGTAATCACATAGGCAATTGTTGTGTTTGTTTGATAGCGCAATGGCAACCCTTGCTCTTTAAAATGCTCATCAGCTCGCCGCGCAGCTTTTACATGGGGGGGAAGTGATTTAATATAAGAAGACAACGGTTTTCTTAAGCGCTTTTTGTACACTAAATCATCATCAAGTTCCCCTGCTTTAACCGCGTTTAGCATGTCACTTATATAGCTCTCTACAGGTTGACCAGTGAATACCCGTTCGTACAGTTCGTATTGAAACGTTTTAGCCAGAGTTGTCCAGTCTGAGCGCACGTTTTCTAAGCCTTTAAAGGTTAGTTGTCCGTCTTTCATTCCCGCGTAACGTTTTTTACTTCCTTCGGTAGAGCCCCTAATCGTAGGCATAAAAAACGTTGAAAAGTGAGACTCGAATTCAATCTCTAAGTGACAAGCAATGTCATAGCGGTCTTTAAGTAGTGCCGACCATTTTTCGTTGATGATTTGTGCAAGCTTAATACCCGTTTCTGTGGGCGTACCCAATGTGCCGTTACCTTCTACGTGAACAAAGGTCGAGTCGGTATCACCGTAAATGACGGTATAACCGAGTTCTTCTATCCATCCGGCAGTGGTTTGCATGATCTCATGTCCACGTAAAGTGATAGAACTCGCAAGGCGGGGATCGTAAAAGGGGCAGCCACCACTACCTAGTACACCGTAAAACGAATTCATTAATATTTTAATCGCTTGTGAACGAGGTGCATCCTTTTGCTTTTTCGCCTCGTCACGCTGCAACCATAAGTTCTCAATGATAGTAGGCAAAAAGTGGGAGGTACGACTGAATACCGCGCCTTTGAACCCTTCTATAGCATGTTTAGGCGATTTCAATCCTTCAGCCAACCCCATGGGGTCAATTTTGAATGTACGTATAATAGAAGGGTAAAGACTTTTAAAGTCGAGAACTAATACATCTTTGTAGAGGCCAGGCTGTGACCGCATGACATAGCCACCTGGGCTCGCTAACCCGCCATTTTCAGGTCTAACACCAGCAATATAAGATTTGCGATGAAGTTTAGGTAAGTATACGTTCAAAAATGCCGCCACCGACCCGCCGGGCCTCGTCATATCCAACCCCGTCAGTATGCTTCGCAACGCGAGGAAGTCGATAAATTGGGTTTGCTCCTGTATGCGGTTTACCAGCTCCGTGTCTTTATAGTTATAGTCGGCCAGCGCAATGGGGTCTTCATGATATAAACGTTTTATCGCCGCTAATTTGTCGGTCTCTTGAATAAGTTTGTTTTCACCTAACAGTGCCTCTGAAACGTTATCTAACGAGAACGACTCAAACTGATAGGTCATTGTTTTAAGTGCTTCAATGCCATCTATTACACAGCGCCCTGGTACATCAACCAAGGTTTGATCTTCCCATTGTCTGACTGAAGCTTCGCGTTCATGGCGGCCAAGGGTAAATTTGAGTTTATTCGCTTTGGCCCTTCGAGCAAGTACTGCCATGTCGAACTGCTTAACATTCCATCCTAAAATAATGTCGGGGTCGTAGGAGGTAACATGGTGAAAAAACGCGTGTAGTAGCTCTTTTTCCGAATTAAGCACTAGTAGTTGGTATGGCTTGTCGTTTCGCTGCTCCACACCCCGCTTTTCAAAAGTTGGTGGGCAAACAAGGAGCACAAGGTTTACCCCTTCACCGGCTAAAGCAATACTAAACAGCATTTCATGTTCGTCACACTCAATATCTATGCTTAGAGAAGAGAAGCGTGTTCGAAAGTGACAGGGGCGTATTTGTGCATTTTCAATTACTGTTGTCGGTGAGCTATCAGCGCCGGCGTTAGGCCCGATAAATTCAACCGCGCCATACACAAACCTTTCCATTAAATAGCGATCAGCCACACGGATGTCGGCTTCGTACAGTACAATATTTGCCTCTCGTGCAAGCTGACGTAGCTGGTGCATGTGAGACTCAGTCGCGGTTTTAACCGTGGCCACTTGCTTTTGTTCTAGCGTATTAAAGCCGTCATTCTTAATGTCTAATGTGGCCAGAACCCGTTGTGCGATGCTCTGTAACGCTTCAACATGCTCCAATGCCACAAAACACGTGGGGGCTTGGGGCGCAGATATTAACCTAACGGTACCTGTCGGCGTTTTAACCCACAGTTCTACGTAGACTTTGCCACGTAGTGTGAAGGTACCTTTATTGAGTATAAATCCTTGCTGAATTGATGAAGCTTGCATGTGTCCGTTTGAGTGAAAGGCGTTTAATGAGTGAAGGTAATAATGCGTTAATTACGTTTATCAAGCGCTATAACAAGCATCAGGAGCGAGTATACCGTTTGTTATCACCAACTCCTATAGATCTCTATTCGACAGATATGTTTGTTTTTCAATACAGAGCGGGTTAGAACCAAACTAATACAAACAAGCTTACACAACAAGCGTATGCGAAAGCGGTAAGCATAAGTAAAGTAGGTGAGGGCGATATGGAATATCTTTACGAGAAACAGGTTGAGCCGGGTAAGCTAATCGAAATTGCCGAAGGCGTACTGTGGCTGACTATGCCTCTACCTTTTGAATTAGACCATATAAACCTTTACCTAATTCGGGGGGACGGGGGCTGGGTAGTGGTCGATACTGGTATAGGAACGACTACCACCAAGTCATTATGGCAGCGTATTTTCGAGCAGCTGGACGGCCCTATAGTTGGGGTTATAGTGACGCACTTGCACCCTGACCATGTGGGTCTGGCAGGCTGGATAGCCGACACTTTTAAGGTTCCGTTTTACATGACGCAAACCGAGTATTTCACTGCTCGCGCATTTGCGGCTGGAAGGAACGGAGCTACAAATGAAAGAGACGTGCTTTACTACCAGCGCGCCGGCCTTGACGAGGTAATGATTGAGAAGCTGACAGCGACAGAGGGCAACGGCTACAGCAGTGTAGTGTCGCCGTTACCCATTAGCTATACCAGGCTTAAAGACCAGATGGAATTAGCGTTAGGTGATAATCAATGGAAGGTCATGATTGGGCGCGGTCACTCTCCCGAGCACGCTTGTTTATATAGCGAACAAAAAAATATTTTGATTTCAGGGGATCATATTTTACCCATTATCACCCCCAATATAGGCGCATATTCCACTGAGCCCGATGCTAATACGTTAGATGATTATCTTAATACGCTACCCAAATTCAAATCACTGCCAAAGGATGCCACAGTTCTACCTGCTCATAAGCTTCCGTTCATTGGCCTTCATGAGCGCGTCGACACCCTGTTAGCTCATCACCATGACCATTTAAACGCATTGGTAAATGCGTGTGAACAGCCGCAAACTGCCGTTAATTTGTTGCCGGTGCTGTTCAAACGGAAACTATCTAGCCGAAATATGGTGTTCGCTGTGGCCGAGTGTTTGTCGCACTTAAACTACTTACTGAACCAAGGGGTGATCAGTCGAAGTGTAAATAGCAAAGGGCAGTTTGAGTTCAAAGCAAACCAGACCAAGCAGCTCGCTAGTTAACTTTCAAGACGATAGAGAATGCTCAAGGGTGTGTTTAGCCTGCTTAACCCGAGAGTTAAATGCATGAATTAGGGCGTGAGTGGGCTATCGAGCTCACTGCCTATACTCTCATTTTCCAAGCAAGATAACTGTTTGGGAATGGTTATTTCCACTACGGTTCCTTTATTTTCTTTGCTGCTTATCGATATCTTACCTTGGTGCTGTTCTATCGCGGTATAGGCTACGGATAACCCTAACCCCTGGCCTTGTCCCTCAGGTTTTGTAGTGAAAAAAGGCTCAAACAGCCGCTTTCGGTGCTTAACTGGAATACCGCACCCTGAATCGAGAATTTTAATCACTACCGAATCTCCTTTTTCGATAACACTCAATTTTACAAACCCTTTCGTTTCAATGGCTTGAGCCGCGTTAATCATGACGTTCATTAAGGCTTGTTTCAAAGGCCCGGGGTTTCCCATCACCTCGACTTTTTCGTGCTCACATTCAAACTTATAGTGTGGCGCACTATATTGCGCTGAAATTAGCGTAATCAATTGGTTGCATATTGTGCACACATCGACAGTTTGAACCCCTTCTGTATTTTTCAAAGAAAAGTTTTTAAGGTTTTCAACAATGTCTTTTACTCGGGTGAGGCCATCGGTAGATTCTTCAATTAACTCTGTGATGTCTTCTTTTAACAAGTCGTAGTGATTCGATTGAAATAAGGCGTCGATTTGCTCTTTAAGTTCGTCGTTAAACTGTTCAAGCTGTGCATAAACACCATCACAGATAGAGATTAGGTGAGACGCGTATTGTCCTAAAGTATTTAGATTTGCGTTAACAAAACCAACCGGGTTATTGATCTCATGGGCAATCCCAGCCGCAAGTTGCCCGGTAGACGCCATTTTTTCAGCCTGAATAAGTTGGCTTTGTGCTGTGTCAAGTTTACGAATGAGCTTTCGTTGAGCTTCATGTTCTTTTTTTAGCGCTTCAGACAGTTTTTGCTGCGCTCTAAAGTAGCTAGCCTGGGCTGTAACATCTTGTAAGAAGATACACGCTAACTTCTGACCTGAACTTTTGTCTTTGATGGGGAGAATTTCCATATTCTGATACATCTGCGTTTCTTCACCCGTAATGGGGCGAGAGCTTTTAAATGGAAATATATGAGGGCGCTGCTCCCAGTAACTAAAGCTTGGGTGCTGCAGCACAAACACCGATTTTAATCTGCGTTTTAAAAACTTCGCTTGCCCTTGGAATAGGTCTGTAACCGGTGTGTCTTTGTAGCAGTCTCGCAAATCGTGAGGCAGTCTATCTAGAAAAAAATCATTCAAGTAAACAACGTTAAACTGCTCATCAACTATGCCTATTCCGACAGGTAATTTACCTACCAGCTGTTCAAACATTATGCGAGCAACTCATCCAGCGTATTTTTTATTCGAGCAAGCGATTCATCGTCGAGGCAGAAAACCACGCGCATGCTAAACGAAGAGATAGCAATAACGAATTGGACTTCCATGACTAAACTATGTTGCCACTTTAAATCATCGAAATTGCTCTTATCGGGTTGAAACAGGGTAGGCATATTCAAGTTAGTCGTCAGCTCTAATTGTTCCGAAAGACCCGCTAAGCAAGCCCCCGCTAAGATGTTGCACAGTTCTAATATAATTTCCTGAATGTCCTCTTCACTTAATGGGTCTTCGTAATCCATCAAGGTGGCAACTTCTGTCAAACCCGCCTGAGACAGCACGGACATCACTTCACCATGAACGTCTCCTAAAAACGACTGGCGGGTGTAAAAAGCCCCTTCAGTTTCAAACAATAGTCCATACAGTTGTGTAGGGGTGACTGCTGAAATTTTGGGAATAGAAATATCTATCTTGGTTTCAATTAACTGAGCGAGCGAGTTTGCCGCTTGCCCCATAGAAATATTCAGCAATTCCTGAAGCGCATCTCTTTGCTCTTCATCTAGTGGTAATACGATGCTCATAGATACCCCAACTCAAACAGCGTCATTGCTAATTCTTCTTTATCTAAGGGTTTGCGAAGAAAACGCTTAGCTCCGAGAGATAAAACAATTTTTTGCTTTTCAGGTTGAAAGTCTGCGCTGATAACAATGACATTCGGCGCGTCTGTCTTTTCGTGCAGAAACTCTAATACGCCTACACCGTCTACTTCAGGCATAGTGAGATCTAATAGAACGAGCGCAAAGTTACTCTCTGATAAGGCATCTATAGCTTCTTGGCCATTGGTTGCTTCAGTAATATTGTATTCAAGATCTTCGGGAAGTGCCCGTATAACGCTACGCCTCGACAGTTTTGAATCATCAGCAACTAAGACAGAAAGTGACATTTACAGCCTCCTTTATTGGCATTTTTGTGATATGCCGTTTTAGTAAAGTATGTGCAGTTTTAGCGTTACTGCAACAATACCTTTAAATTTTATTGCTCGGGGGGCGATGAGCAGCAATACAACATCTTTAGTATATGACAGAGGTGACTTTTGTGCGTATTAGACTTTTAGTTGAATTGAATAAAGCATTAATTGTAGGGGGGAAGTAAGGGTGTGAACCGACACTCGGTACACACCACAACATTTTAGGTATTTTGCATGGTGTACATCTTATCGAGTGCCGCGGGCATGGCATCAACATAACGTTTAACGTCGGCGATTTTACCCATACTTACGCGCGACCAATTATGGTAAGTGCGATAAATTCCTCGTATTAGCACGTCTTTCTCAGCCATCGCTTGGCGAAAATACTCAGCGTTACCATCGCCTAAGTTCACGAAAATAAAGTTAGTACTTGATGGCAGTGCCGTCAAACCGTTGGCTTTAACCGCGTCCATAACCATTGCCTTACCCTCATAAATTTTTTCTTTTGAAAAAGTTAAAAAGGCATCATCGTTGTAGCTAGCAATTGCGGCGGCAAGACCGGCTTGGTTTAATGTATATCCGCCCATTCCATAGCGATTAATCCATTCAGTGTTTTCTTCAGAGGCGATGAGGTAACCAACTCGCATGCCTGCAAGGCCGTAGATTTTAGAAAACGTACGCGCAACAATGACATTATGGCCGGCTTTAACCAGCGGGATCATGGTGTGCTTTGGCGGTTCGTCGATAAGTTCATTATAGGCTTCATCAACCAATACGAGGGTTTTCTTAGATGCTTTTATGCAGAAATCTCGTAGCTTATTAGGGGCGAGTACTTTACCGGTCGGATTGTTTGGATTACAAATATGTACCATTCCAATTGAGTCATCGATGGCGGCGTACATCGCATCAAGGTCAATATCGAGTTCGGCGGTGTTGGCAATTCTCATTATCTCGGGTGCACCCTGCTTTTCAGGGGCTTTAGAGGTAGTATCCCAAAAGAGATCTGGGCCAAGAATTTTTCCATTTTTACTCGCGGCAACGGCGGCATAAGACAGTATTGGGCTTGAACCCGCACTCAATGAAATATGCTTACGCGTAATGCCGTGACGTTCTGCAATCATATCGAGAAGTGTCATAGCGGCGGGGTACGCATAATAAGCGCCACCTTGGGCTGACGCGGTGGCAATTGCTTCTAGTGCTGCAGGGCTTGGGCCAAAAGGGTTTTCATTGGCATTGAGCTTTGCAACGCCTGGCTTTGGGCCGTATATAACGGCAGGCTGACTGGCAGCGGCTTCTACAGACTGCGCACTAACTAGATTGCTTAATCCACTTGCGCCTATCGCCGAGGCGGCTACAGAGCCACCGATAAATAAACGTCTTGAACGGTTATAACTCACGGTTTTTCTCCTTTTTAAACTACTTATATGGCTTTATAAAACATGGCGCTCGATACAATGACGAGGTAAATACCAAATAAGCGTTTTAACTTCTTCTCGCTGAAGTTGTGCGCCATTTTCGCGCCAATTGGCGCGGTAAAGATCGCACCAATACTAATTGCAACAAGGGCTGGAATATTGATGTAACCGATGGTGCCTACCGGAAGTGAGGCAGTGTCGGGATGCTTCATGAACAAAAAGCCTATCGCACCTGGAAGACCAATTAAAAAGCCTACACCAGCTGCGGTTGCTACCGCTTGCTGTATGGTTCGCTGACACATAACCATGGTGATAACAGTAGGGGTGCCGCCGCCTATACCAAGTAATGCAGAAAAGCCGCCGAGTACAAACGCCAGTACAGCTTTACCAATACCCTTAGGCATGTTGAAAACAAGCCCGGGTCGAACGACGAACTCAGGGAAAAGAAAATAGACCGAATATAGTAGAACGCCTGCAGCGAATACAACGGTTAGCCCGTTGGCGCTTGAGTTGTTAGCAATCAATAACCCGCCGCCAACGCCAAGAATAAGCCATATACTCCACGAGCGAAGAATGTCAAAATCAACAGCGCCTTTCGCACGGTGCGCCATCACAGACCGAGCACTAGAAACAACGATAGACGCTAAAGACGTCCCTATTGCAACTTTAACCAATGCTTCTGAAGGGGGAGTAAAAAAGGGAAAAACGGCAAGCAATGCCGGCACAACCACAAACCCACCGCCATTACCAAACAGGCCTGCTGTAATGCCTGCAATAGCACCGGTAATACATAAAGTAACTACAAACCACAGTAGTTCTAATTCCATCTGCTTTCTTCTCCGCTTAAAACAGCTAAAAACATGAGTGACCTTTAACGTTTTTCTTATATAAAGTTAATTAAAACGCTAACACCGACAACAGTCGGTGTTAGCGAGAGTGCATTAGAAGCGAGCGGCGAGTCGGGTGTAATAATACCCCCCTTGCCAATCGACAACCGAGCCAGAGTCATAAACTTCACCACAACAGGCGTCGCCATTAGTGCTAACGTCGGGGTAGTTATCGAAGAGATTTCTCACGCCTACTGATAACGTGAGGTTTTCGTTAATGAGATAAGACCCTTCAATATCGAACATGAACTCATCGCCGAATGTTTGAATACTCGTCGCGTTTTCTCCATCATCGCTACCCGCATTTTCGTACTCGCCGAAATAACTCAAGCGAGCAACGGCAGACCATACGTCGTAGCTATGTGTCACTGAGAACACACCGCGCATTTCAGGGCGACTGTTTTCAAAGTCGAACTGATCTTCAGCATCAAGGTATTCACTAGGGTCAGAGTCAAACTCTGTTTTGTTGTAGTTCACAGAGCCGGTTAACACTGTAGCGCCGTATTTAGACTCCATTTTGTAGGTGGCAACTACGTCGACCCCTTCGGTTACCGTATCGAAGGCGTTTTGGAAGAAGAACACGCCACCAATAGATTCGGCGCCCGATACATTCGCACCTGAAAGCGCAAGGTAGTTTTGGTATGCATCATAGCCATCGGCGTCAGGGTCGGTGACCACTGTGGTTGAAACATCGCGTGTAGAAACCGAGTAAAGTCGGTCTTCTAGCTTAATGTTGTAGTAGTCGACAGTAAGCGTTAAGTCGCCGTAGTTAGCAGTCATACCCAACGTGAAGTTAGTCGACTTTTCAGGCGAGAGCGCTTCGGCACCAAGGGCTTGCGCTACATCGCCACCCGCTGGGAATAAACCTGTTGCAACAGGGAAGCCATCTGGCAAGCGAGTAGAAACGTTAGTTGTGCCTTGCTGGCCGGGTGTAGGCGCTCTAAAACCTGTACCAAATGACGATCTAAAGCCTACATCATCCGTTAGTTGGTAGAACCCTGCGACTTTGTATACCACCTCAGAACCAAAGTCCGAATAATCCTCATATCGCAGTGCTGCCTGGGCAAAAAGTTCATCGGTAATATCACCTGAAATGTCGGTATAAACGGCATAGGAGTCACGTTCGTACGAACCTGAGTAATCTGGAGAGTATCCAGGGAAGCCGTTAGAGCCAACGCCTACTACAGTATAAACGGCGTCGTCTGGGTCAGAACAATCTAGTGAGGAACCTGCTGCAATGACAGATAGGCCCGCAGCCGTTGCTGTGGTTCCGTCACAGAATCCGTAAGGGTCGGACGTTGCGTAAGGACCGGCAAAGTACGATGCTTCTTCACCTTCAGATATTTCATATGACTCATCTAAGTAACTTGCGCCAAAGGCAAGAACGTACTCGCTAAGGTCGTAGGTAAAGTCAGCTTGTATTTGTGTTTCTTCATTGGTGAGGTCGCCCGGCTCGAAAGAGGTGGGTGACATGTTGCCTAATGATGGGTTTATTGTATTGGCAAGGGTATAGGAAATTTCATTATTTCCGTAACGTCCACTAATATCATAGGTAAGGTCGCCCGACATACCTTTGATACCGCCTACAAAAGAGTAATCGGTTACGTCACCAAAGAAGCGCGGCGTAAATCCTCCGGGAAAGAATTCGGTTGGGTTCCAGATAGAGCCGTCTTCAAGGCGAATATCTTCAATTGTACCGTTGCCTGGGTAGCGATAGTAGAACGAACCATCGCCTTCACTTTCTGAGTAGTTACCAAAAGCATAAAGCTCAGCTTCAGGAGACAAGGCGTAGCCCGCATTCACAAATACCCGCGTACCGCTTGTATTCGGTTGTCCCCAAGGCTGTACCACGTCTGAACCATGTACACTATTGGCCATGGCTGTTGCATCGGCAATATACTGTTCTGATTGCTCGTCAACACAGAACCACGGCTCACAATATTGTTCACCCCTAAATGTTGCTTCGCTATCTGAATATTCTGCTGAGATACTTAAAAAGCCATCGTCTCCAAGGGCAAAACCTTTATTGCCGGTAACGGTTATTTGGTCACCGTCACCTTCATAATACGTGCCATAATCAGCGGTAAAAGAACCGCCTTCCGTGTTGTCTTTAAGCTGGAAGTTAATAACACCAGCGATAGCATCTGAACCGTATTGCGCTGCCGCGCCGTCTCGAAGTACTTCTACCGTTTTAATGGCTGCTGTGGGGATAGTTGCAATGTCTGGGCCCTGTGTACCCGAGCCGCCAATAGAAACAAGTGCTGCTCTATGGCGTCGCTTAGAGTTAACCAGTACCAAGGTTTTATCGGTAGGCATGCCACGAAGTGTTGCGGGGCGAATAAAGGTTCCACCGTCAGATATAGGCTGACGGCCAACGGAGTAAGAGGGAACCAAGGTCATAAGAACGTTGTTCATATCGGTAAAAGCTACTGCCTCTACGTCTTCTGCGGTTAATACATCAACCGGCACAGGAGAGCTGGTCACCGACCGTGGCGCGCCTCGCGCCCCAACAACAGCGATGCGTTCTAAGTCTTTCGCTTCGGCGGTTTCTTCTGTCACTTCTTGCGCTTGTGCAAGCATTGACGTGGTAAAAAGGGTTAATCCGGTAAGTGCGTAACGTACTGCAGTATGGAGTTTCTTTTGTTTCATCAGTGTTCCCAATCGTGCTTATTGCTACTTAATTTGTGAATGTGGATTGTTTAAATCTGCACTCTTTTTAGGCACGCACGAGCACCACATTGATGCGTTTCGCATCTTGTTATTGTTGTTGTGTAACTCGTGTACAGGGTCTAGGCTAAAAACTCTTTCGCGCTCGCGGAAGAAAGAAGAATATTCAGGGGTATAAGAAAAGTATTGACCCTAAGCGAACGGCCCATTTTACTTGGTGTTAGACTTAAGTATTAAGCTGCATCAGATTTTTTGTCTCTCCCATTTCCCCGCAATTTTTACAAATTTGCTGCATATAACTGATTGGAATGGCATATAGCTTGCGTTAAACCACAGTGCGCATACTGTCAAATCAATCGATTGGGGGCCAAGCGCAATCTATATTTGCTGCGGGTTTATTAAGGGGGACGAGTGCATTCTAAACAGCTGCATTATTTTATAACGACGGTACAAAAGGGAAGTATTGCGGCTGCCGCCAGAGCGTTAGATATAGCGCAGCCGGCTATAAGTCAGCAAATAGCAAGTTTAGAAAGGGAAGTAAAAGCCACATTACTTGAAAGAAGCTTTTCTGGGGTTAACCTTACGCCTGCGGGAAAAGTATTTTACAAGCACGCCGAGAAAATTGCAGATGAAATAGATAATGTAAAGTTAGCCATGGAGGCATTTCACCCGGCACAGCACAGAAAAATTAAGATTGGTATGCTGCCTTCAATTGGCAATGTACTTTCACTGCCGTTATTAACTGAAATTACAAAAAATCACAAACACGTAAAAGTAGAGATCAGTACCGGGCCTTCTTACACTATCAATGACTGGCTAGAATCTAAGCAGGTGGACATCGCGCTGACCTACCAACAGGCTATCGAGCCTAGGTTCATGAATCTAACGCCGCTTATTCAAGAAGAATTACACTTGGTTTTCACCGCTTCACCGGCCTATTCTCAGTACGCCGAGCTAAGAGAAAAGTCGTTCATCAAGTTTTGGGAGATAAGCGAGCTGCCGCTTTTATCTCCAGGCAATAAAGACGCCTTAGGCCAGCTTATCGCTGATTATGAAAAAGCGACGGGGGTAAGTTTAAAGCACGATCTGGCTTATTCGGGGCAGCTTATGACGGGGTTAAGACAGGTTATGCAGGGAGAAGGCGTAATGATTTTGCCCACTTCAGCTATCTTTCACCTTAGAGAGTCGGGGCTGGTATCCACGCTTAAAATCACTCAGCCTGAAATGCACCGAACGGTCTTAGCGGCAACCAATAAGCAGGTTAAGTTGACGCAAGACGTTGGCCATATCATCAATGTTATTAGACAGGTAGTGGCGCAAGAAAATACCCTTGACCACTGGTGCGGCACGCTAGAATTTGCGTCATCGACGTTTATTGCCCAATCGGCATAATATTACGCCCTGTCTAAACCTTGCTAGCTGGGTGATTAACCAGGTCATTAGTCAGGAGATTCAGGCAATTCTATATCGATAAGAACAGGCAGATGATCGGAATATACTCTGGTTTTAGCATTCTTAAGCTTCCTACAGGCTTTAACTTTTATATCATCGGTAACCCAAACTCTATCTAACGAAAAGACGGGGAAATGGCTAGGAAATGTAGCGCCGACTTTTTGTTGAAAAAGCAAAGAATTCAAACCTTTAAATGCTTTAGAAAAAAACTGCCATTCATTGAAATCTCCAGCCAGTACTAACGGGGTTTGCTTTTCCTTGAGACGCTGAGAAAGGTGCTCATGAAGCAAAGAGAACTGTGAGCGCCGCTCCAGTTTTTTTAGTCCCTTATGCGTATTCACGACAGTAAGCGGCGTTTTCTCTGTTTTTAATTCAACAATTTGCACATTTCTCGGTTGTCGCCCGCTTTGGCTTACATCAACCGTGTCGTTTGATAAAACGTCGTAGCGAGTGAGTATAGCGTTGCCATACCAGCCATCAGCTTCTCTGATGGCTGGCGAAGGTATAAGTTTAAAGGTATTTTCGGCACATATGTCTCTAACATCTTGTGCGGTATCTCGCTCGGGAGGGCGGGTGTCCATTTCCTGCAGCAACACGACATCGGCACCGCTGCTTGCGAGAAACTGCCCAATACGTTTGTAATCATGCTTTTTGTCTCTACCTATTCCGCTGTGAATATTATAAGTCACTATGCGGCACATTTTTCTACCTCACTTTTACTACTGCTATCTTCATTTTCGCTGTCGCTTTTCGCTTCTTTACGGGCTTGATAGAATCGAGCGAACTTTTGTGAGCCCCAGATCATTAAGCCCCACAGTACAATACCGCCAACTAAATAGCTGATTGTTTCAGGCGATGGGTTCTGCCAAATTTGCGCGATAGAATCACCCACTAAGCCTTTAGCAATCATGGGAGGAAACATACCTAAAAACGTTCCTACCAAGAATTGGAAGATCCCTATTGATGAAATACCCGCTACCAAGTTAACTAAACTAAAGGGCGCCACAGGCAACATCCGGATAGCTGCTACGCCAACTATGCCGCTGCGTTTCAGTTTTTCATCAACCGCCGCGACTTTAGGGCCGCCTATTTTTCTAAGCCCAGCATTACCCGATAGCTTGCCAACACCGAACATAATGGCTGAGCTCATAAGTGCCCCCATGATGCCGTAAATAGGGCCCCAAATTGGACCGAAAATAGCGGCGACAGCCAGTGATAGTACGGTGACCGGGAAGAACAGTATACCGCCAACAACATAGACTAATAGGACCGTGGGTAACGCAAAGTAAGTGCCCCTGCTTTTTTCTAAAAAGGCATTGATGCTGTCTGAGCTCAACCACGGAATGGATTGACTCGCCCAAAACATTAACCCACCTAGCACGGCGATTATTGCAAGACCTATCAAAATCATAATGCTTCGACGTCTTGGATTGCGAGCAGGTAGGGCCGCGCCATCAAAAGTTGGCACCGAGATCAAAGGTTCTTCTGGATCTGAGAGTGCACGAAACATATTTTGGCCGGAGTGTTCAGTGAAAACTTCATCACGTACTTCAGTTAGCACATAGCCATGTGCTATTTGCCCCTGCATTAAGGCTTCAACCGGTGAATCGTTATCGAAAATAGCCGGCATGTCGGCAATATCTCTGCCGGTGTGCTCAGCAAGTAAATCATTACGCACCTGTTCAATACAGGCTTGATTTTCCTTGCTATTGCCAAACAACACTGTGTCTATTTCTGTATCTAAGGTCATAGAGCGGTTGCTTAAATTCGAAGAGCCGATCACAAGATATTTGTTATCAATGGTCATCACTTTTGAATGAATTCGCTTATAAGCGCGGCGGCCTTGCATGTCTTCAATGGAAGAGTAGGTTAGCTTCACTCGCTCTGGGTCGATGCCCTTTTCTAAGATCGCTTTAAATTCAATTCGACTCGCCCAAAAAGCTTCGCATTCAAACTTACCTTTGGGCTCGTAAGAGCTCACAATAATGACCGAAAGATTAGGCTTTAACTTAAGTTGCTTATTAAGCGCCTCGGCTATCTCCTGTCGAGTTGTGAATTGGTTTTCAATATAGATAACAGATTCGGCTTCGCCGATAAGGTCAAGCAGCATGTGACGTACTTCTTGCGCTGGCTCTACTTCATCCATAAACGGAATAGTACGGGCAAGTGCACACTCTACGTTTTCAAAAAGCGGCGGGTAATCTTCAGGCCACGCATCAGGAAGGGGCGCATTATAATCAATCCGCGCGTCTTCTCTCATATCAATAGGAGATTCTTCGGCTACGCGCTGCCAGCGCCATCTAACTAATTTTGCAAAGTCTTCTACTACGGGACCGCTTGATACCATTTGCACATCGTGAAGGGGGCCATATTCGCCATCTGGGCCGTCGCGCTCTTCAGATACAACGGGGTGGTCACGAGTGTCCCAGCGATTTGTCGACACGTCCATTCCACCTGAAAACACCAATTCATCGTCGATAACCACGATTTTTTGATGCTGGCTACCGCCCATGGGAATTGTGCCATCAAGTTCAGTTTGTACGTTATCCGGCGTTTTCTCTTCCCACACTTCTTTCGCCCACATTTCTCGCTGAGCGAAAAATGCCAACGATGAATCCCACCGCAATAGGTAAATCTTAATATCGGGGAGTTGTTCAGCTTTCCACTTTAGCAGGTCACTAATTACACTGGGTGCTTCGCTATTGGCCTCGTCATCGCCTCTTAGTAGGCGAATTCGGCTGTCTATGTCCCAGCCTACAATAAAGATACTGTGCTTGGCTTTAACTATTGAACTGTGCAACGCCTTATAGTAATTCCCGCAATCAATGAGTGGCGTAGAGAAACGGGCCTTACTTTCGACCCAACAGTTTTGGCCTGGTTGGAATATGCTCTTACCTGATTGCATGTGCTTTTACCTGTTATTCATTCTATTAATCTGTAGTAGAGATTGCAGAATTCATACCTGATGAACATGCGTATAAAGGTTTTCTAACTCACTGATGTTAATTGATAAGTTGTTTTTTAGACGGGAGCTAAGTTGGAAATGATTAGCACAAATTGTAAGATTTTCATGCTTTACTATATTTTATGTCCATAGCTGGAAAAAACATAAGACGTAAACTATACCCTTTGTTGATATAGGTAATAGGGCAAAGTAATGAAGTTATTCTCTCGTGAAAATGCGGCCGAGCAGGCCCTCTCTCAGTCGATACTTGCGGTTGTCACTATAGACGAAAAAAACGAAATCACGTTTTACAATGAAGCCGCTCAACGCTTGTGGGGTTATACACCAAGTGAAGTGCTCGGTAAAAATATAAAAAAGTTGGTTCCGCTAGAACACCAAGCTAATCACGATAACTACGTCAATACTCACCGGCAAACCAACGTTAATAAAATTGTAGGCAGTTCGCGAGAAGTAGAGTTAGAAACGAAAAGCGGTGAACGTATTTGGGTGCAGCTAGCATTATCCCAAGTGATTGTGAGCGGTAAAAAACATTATACGGCCTTTGTTAGGGATGTCACTGAAGAGCGCGAGTCGCGTGAAATTGTAGAGCAGACCCTAGAGCAAGCGCTAGATGCTGTAGTTTGTATCGATGAAAATAACAACGTTACCTTATTTAATGCATCGGCAGAAAAACTTTGGGGATACCAAAGAGAAGAAGTTATTGGTTTTAACGTTAAAATGCTGGTTCCCCACGAAATTCAAGCGAACCACGATAACTATGTCAATGCGAATCGCGAAACCGGTCAAGACAAGATAGTTGGCACTAGTCGTGAAGTAAAAATTGAGAGAAAGGACGGCAAAGATTTATGGGGGCGTCTTTATCTAAAGTGAAGTTAGCTGATAGAACGCTTTATACTGCTTTTATAAAAGACGTTACGGAAGAAGTTGAGCAGCGAGAATTACAGCGTATGCTTTCCCTAGTTGCTAACGAAACCGATAACGCTGTCATTATCTCTGATGCTAACGGTTTAATTGAGTATGTAAACAACGGATTCTATCGTCTAACCGGTTGGGAGCTCGATGAAGTCAGAGGGAAAAAGCCCGGGTCGTTTTTACAAGGTGAAGAAACCGATCAGCGAACCGTGAGTGTTATTCGCCAAAAGATAAAAAATCGCGAAGCTTTTTACGATGAAATATTGAATTACAAAAAAGACGGGACGCCTTACTGGACGTCGCTATCGATAAACCCTGTCTTTAAAGAGGGAGAGTTAGTAAATTTTATAGCGGTTCAAGCTGATATCACCCGAGTTAAACAAATGGCGCTAGACTTCACCAATAAGCTTAAGGCTATTGGTAGCGCACTGGTGCTTTTGGAAATGGAGCCTAATGGTGAAATTATTGAGGCGAACAAGCTCTTACGTGATACGTTAAAAGACGTGATGGGCTCTCAAGCGTTTGCTAGCGAAGTCATGAAAAGCCTATCGCCTGAAGATAAAACTGCACTCGAGACATCGGGGTTTGTTTCAAAAATTATGGAATTCGATGTAGGAGAGAACTTACTGGCGTTTGATGCAAGGGTAAGCGCACTTAAGGATTTCAATGGCAGAGTGACCCGTTATGTCTTTTTTGCTGTGAACATATCGTCTCGTAAACAGGCTGTGAACGATACACAAGAGGCCATGAAAGAGCTATTGGTTACAAGCCAAACCATTAGTAATATCGTCGGAACAATTAATTCAATTTCTGAGCAAACAAACTTACTTGCGCTAAACGCTGCTATTGAGGCTGCTCGCGCGGGAGAAATGGGAAGAGGCTTTGCCGTAGTTGCAGATGAAGTAAGAACCTTAGCAGGGAATTCGCAATCCTCGTCAAACGAAATAGATAATCTCGTTAAAGCGACAGTGTCGAAAATACGAGAGTGGACGGAACTCATTCAGCGAATAGATGGCTGACAAACAACACAAAGCCTTTGCACAGGGCAAAGGCTTTGTAACTATTTAACTAAGTTTATGCGCTAACAAGCGCTTGTCTTAGAAGCGGTATTCAACACCGATGCTTGCTTGTTTTAGATCGGTCTCAAAATCGGTATCGTCGATATCATCGAACGCTTCATCTGCGTCCAATTCAGTATCATAAACGGTGTATTCAGCGTTTACTAAGAAATTACTTGTTACCGCGTAGCTAAGACCTGCACCAACGAACAAGCTTTCATCGTCGTTATCTCGTGATACGCCTGCAAAGTTGTATTCAGTTTCTGACCATAGCTGACCCGCTTTAGCATAAAGCGAGAAGCGCTCGGTAAGTGGCAAAATACCCTTGATAGCAGCGGTGTAACCATCTGTTTCAGCGCCAGCGATATCGTTACCGTAATCGCCAAAGTCGACGTAGCCACCTTCAATCGCTACCCATTCGTTAAACTTATAACCTACAAGGCCTTGCCATACGTCTTTGTCGTCGTCGAAGTCGTCTTCACCTTCAACGCGTAGGTAACCGTAATTACCACCTACGTAAAAACCACTGTCTTTTGCTTCAATCTGGTTAGACTGAGCATGGGCACCAAACGAAGCCATTGCACTGATAGAGGCAACAGTAGCTAGTCCAGTAAGTGTCTTAAGTGTGTTTTTCATAAGTTCATCCTCATTACTTCTATAACATTCCATCGACTTCTTATTGAAGTTAATGCGTGATTTATTGCACTACTCCTGTTTCAAGTGCTGTGCCATGGTAAAAATTGCAAAATTACCTTCAAAGAAAAGAAAACTTTACAGAGAGATGAGTATTTCCGCCTGTTTTTTAATCACTTGGCAAAAGGTGCCTTGTGCTATTGAAAACAAGACGAGAAAAATTTTCCCAGCCTCTGAAAGAGATTCACGACACTCATCTGACTAATATGTACGCTTCGTTAGCCGTAGCGTTTTTCTATCTGTTTAAATAAATCTGAAGGCTAACTGTCAGAATTTAATAGTTTTTTTAATTGATTGGATTTTCCAATCAGTTGAATTCATTTTATCAACTGTAAATAAAGCGTAAGCCCGTCTATCTTTTAATTGCTTACAAGGTAAACAAAATGTTAACGGTTGCGGTTTAACGCAATTGCCGCAATTTGATAACGAAAACAAACTCAGACGGGAAAAAACCATGAACATGAACAGGTTTAGAAAAGCCACGCTATCTGCACTTGTAGCACTTTCGCTAGGTGCCACAGGCGCGATTGCTAATGATCAAATTAGTAAGCCAGCCGGTGCGAAAGGCACGGGCATGACAAAAGCTTTTCAACCGAAAAGCAACCAATTTTGGTGGCCAGATCAACTTGATTTGTCACCGCTAAGGGACCATGACAACCGCTCTAACCCACTTGGCGAAGATTTCGATTACGCCAAGGCATTCTCTAAACTTGACCTTGACCAAGTTAAAAGTGACATCAATGAGCTTCTGACTACATCGCAAGATTGGTGGCCAGCAGACTTTGGAAACTATGGACCATTCTTTATTCGTCTTTCATGGCACAGTGCCGGTACCTACCGTACGCTAGACGGCCGTGGCGGCGGCGATGGCGGCCAAATGCGCTTCGACCAGTTAAACAGCTGGCCTGACAACGGAAATTTAGACAAAGCACGCCGCTTGTTGTGGCCAATCAAGCAAAAGTACGGTGAAAGCCTTTCTTGGGGCGACTTGATGATCCTCGCGGGTACAGTAGGTATGGAAAACATGGGTTTTGACACCTATGGTTTTGCGGGCGGTCGTACTGATGACTGGGAACCAGATATGGTGTATTGGGGCCCTGAAGTAGAAATGCTTGCAAGCGATCGTGAAGAGCGTGAAGGCAAACTTCAGCGTCCACTAGGTGCAACGCACATGGGTCTTATCTATGTTAACCCAGAAGGCCCTAAAGGTGTGCCTGACCCAATGGGCTCGGCAAAAAATATTCGTACCGCGTTTGCTCGTATGGCAATGAATGATGAAGAAACCGTAGCGCTAATCGCTGGTGGTCACACATTCGGTAAAATGCACGGTGCTCACAAACCAGCAGACTGCTTAGAAGCTGAGCCAGGTGGTGCAGGCCTAGAAGAGCAGGGGTTAGGTTGGAAAAACAACTGTGGTAAAGGCAACGCTGAAGATACCGTAACTAGTGGCCTTGAAGGTGCGTGGACACAACTACCTACTAAGTGGACAAGCTTATATCTTCAGAACTTATTAGGCTTTGAGTGGAAGCAAACTCGCAGCCCAGCCGGCGCTATTCAATGGGTCCCTACTGATGAGTCACTACACACATCAGTTCCGGATGCACACGTGGAAGGTAAGAAAAACCCACCAGTGATGACAACGGCTGACCTTGCGCTTAAGTATGACCCTGAGTACCGTAAAATTGCAGAACGTTTCTTAGCCGGCCCTAAAGAGTATCAGACGGCGTTTGCAAAAGCATGGTTTAAGCTAACGCACCGCGACATGGGTCCAAAGGAACGTTACCTGGGTAACGACATCCCTAAAGAAAACTTTATCTGGCAAGACCCTGTGCCTAAAGCTGATTACAAAACCATTTCTGACAAAGATGTTAAAAAGCTTAAAGCTGATATTTTAGATAGCGGCTTAACAGTACAGCAACTGGTTAAAACAGCATGGGCTGCGGCGTCAAGCTTCCGCGCTTCTGATTTACGTGGCGGTGCAAACGGTGCACGTATCGCACTAGAGCCTCAAATGAACTGGGAAGCGAACGAGCCAGAAACGGTTAAAGCAGTAGTAGCTAAACTGAAAGAACTACAAGAAGATTACAACTCGCGTATGTTCTCGAAGAAGAAAGTATCGCTTGCTGATTTGATTGTTATTGGCGGTGCTGCAGCTATCGAAAAAGCGGCTGCTGATGCTGGTGTTGAAGTTAGCGTACCTGTGGTTCCAGGTCGAACTGACGCCACGCAAGAGCAAACTGACGTTAACTCTTTCTCGCTACTTGAGCCAACCGCAGACGCGTTTAGAAACTACTACAACGCAGAAGCAAGCTATCGCTCACCAACCGATATGCTAGTAGATAAAGCTGACCAGCTAAACCTGACCGTGCCTGAAATGACGGTACTACTAGGTGGTCTGCGTTCTCTAGGTGCAAACACTGGTGGCACTAACCACGGTGTATTTACCGATAACGTGGGCACGCTTAACAATGACTTCTTCGTAACGTTGCTAGACATGGGCGTTAAGTGGAGAAAAACCGATGATGCTTCTGTTTATGAAGGCGTTAACAGAAGTACTGGCGAAGTTATGTATATTGGTACACCTGTAGACCTCGTGTTTGGTTCAAACAGTGAATTACGCGCGGTTGCTGAAGTGTATGCTTACGACAATGCGAAAACCCGCTTTGTTGAAGACTTCGTCGATGCTTGGACCAAAGTAATGACGCTAGACCGTTTTGATTTACGTCATGACCTCAATGCGAAGCTAGCGAAGTAAGTCAAACTCGTTAACTCGTAGCTTGATAGCTAACAAAAGGGGGCACTTTACTTTAGGAGGGCCCCTTTTTTATGCAAATGTTTTTATTATTTAAGCTTGTACAAGCTTTAAACATCCGCTTTGCCCATATAGTACCCAGGGTGTTGTAAAAAAGCGAAGCAACAGTCATATTGTTCTTCCTAGCTTTAAGTGAAAGTACAGCTTTCAAATTAAGCTTACGTCATCAGTATCAAAACCATCGAGTATTCGTCGAAAACCGTGTTCGAATTCGCTACACTGAACCTTATTTTTCCATCCATGACATAACTTAATGGCCAGTCTTCAACGTGCTTTAGTAAATTTAGAAATGTTAAGCGACGATATTAACGCGTTATCTTCTGATAAACTGAACACCGCCACGCACATTCACCTTTTACATAGCGTGCTAGAGGAATTGAAAAACGCTGAGGCCACTGTTGTTTTCGAAACCGAAGCCAGTTTCCATAAAACTCTGCAAGGTTCTTTATTTGAACCCATCTTTGAGCGAAAACGCATGGTAGGCGTGTATACCAAGCTGGTTGGCTATGTCATTACCGCATGGGAAGCCTCAAATAAGGCGAACGCAATCTTAGTTGATAACTTCGATGCAAGCGCAGATAAGCGTCTTGAGCTGCTTCAGGTGAAAGCTATAAGAGCCAAATCTCAACTTAAAACCGTCGCGACGGCCATGGGGCAAAACGACTACGAGAAGTTTACACAAGCGCTAGGGTTAATTGCACAAGAGTGGCAGTGGGATATGCTTCGCGCAAGGTTTTAGTCAAGCGCGAAGGTAATACTCAATGACTTACGAAGTGGTATTTCTGATACCGATATCTTGCTCGTTGATAACGCGAACTTCCCGTTGAGGGAACGGAATTTCAATATTATGCTCACGTAAGGTTTCAAAGACGGCCAGCAACAAATCACCGCCCACACGATTCTTGCCGTCGTCTATTCCTTCCATCCAGAATTCAACAAACATGTTCACGCCCGAGTCGCCAAAACTATCTATTTCACAGTCTGGTAGTTCTTCAAAAGGAATGTCTTCGCCACTGATCACTTGCGGGTGTGCCGCCACGGTATCTTTAATAATTTCTACCATTGCGCGAATATCTGTTTTGTACGCAACCGAGAAGTCGATACGATAACGTTGCTTTTGGTTTTTGTGCGTCCAATTAATGAGTAAAGAGCTGATGAATTTTTCGTTGGGTACAAGTACATCTTTCCCGTCGAAGGTTTCAAGCACGGCATAGCGCATTTTAAATTCTCTTACGATGCCTTTTTTTCCGTCTTCAAGCTCGACATAGTCACCTACGGTTAGCGACTTATCTAACAATATGATAATGCCTGATATAAAGTTAGAAGCGATAGATTGAAGCCCCAAACCAAGACCCACGCCTAACGCGCCGCCGAAAACAGCAAGGGCAGTGAGGTTGATCCCCATAACATTAAGTAACAATAAAAATACGATACAGAAAAGGGCGACTTCGAAAAGCTTAGCGAATACCTCTTTGGTGGATACATCAAGGGACTTGTGGTTTCGTATGATATCTTGACCGATGGCATTTGAACTGCGACCTAACCAAAAGAGCAGCCCGCCAAACAACACTACTCGGGTCACCCCATAGGCAGAAATCTCAACATTCCCTACTGAAATCGCTATCGACGCCAGCGCTGTTGTAACAAGTGGTAGCATGCCAACAAGGTGCAAAAATAAAATCGGTAAACCTACCCATCGCATAAGCCCTGCAATGGTTTTATTTTCAACAAAGCCGGTAATGAGTGAGTTCACAAACAGCATTAATGCCACGACAACCGCTATTTCTAATAGCCACGCGTCAAACTGAAACTGAGCGCCTAGCACAGTGGTCAGCTTTAGCATACTTATAGTGATAAGCGGGAAAAGAGCCTCACCTAAGTTATATAGAAACCCGTGCATCGTGTGTGCACCTTGCTCGGGCTTTTCTCTAGTAAACTTAAACGGCTTCTTCACTTGCCTGGCAAGTAAAAAGGCTATGCAATATATTACCGCTATGGTTGTCAGCTGAATAATAAAGCTATCAGACATAACTGATGCTTTAACGAGAGCCAATTTTTCTTCAGCATGTTGGGTTAAACTTTCAACATTCATCTTTTAATTTCACTTGGTTATCACAGCGTAAGTGTGAGTGTTATTAGCGCATAAAGTAATTTCGCGCTTTTTATCTGTTATAACAAACATGGTAAAGCTTTTTCTTACCTTTGTGCCATATAACTAGGTTTAACTTTTTTGGTCATATAGGTCTCTTAGCTTGTTATTGTGCATAAGACGCTAAAGTACTGAGGCTTTGAACTAAAGGGTGGTTATCCTAAGTTATTGATTTTATTTTTCTTAATTTTTATTTTACTCTGTTTTTATTTTATTGGCGTGAACGGGCTTGCTTAAAAAGTTCTACGGACTCGTAAAAAATTTGTCGTGAAGATTCACAAAAATAACAGGTTATCAATATTGGTGATAATAATTGGTTGGCGTCTGGTAAGACCGAAATGTAGTATGGAATGGTTTTCTGCTGCTTGAGAAAGCGGAATGTGAACAAGCTTATCTACGCGTTTAAGCAAGTTTTGGGGAAGTGGCGGGCCGTATTTTAGGTTCAATATTTACCTCGAAGTAGAACTTTGCTCTTACGCCTTAAAGCAAAATAATAAAAACAGTGACTCATAAGAGTACCCTACAAAGCAAACAGGCTTCTTAGAAATAAGAAGCCTGTTTTATTTTACAATCAGAAAACCTTCTGTCACTACTGTCTTAAATGAGCAATTGAATAGAGCCCTCTGGTTTCATCTGTTTTTCGTTTAATTTCTTCAAGTGCTTTTGCTTCACTTGCGTCAAATAACGCATTGATCAAACGATTAAAATGCTGGTGCATTGCACGGCGTGCACCGGCCGAATCTTTACTTTCTATAGCATCGTAGATAAGCGTATGTTCTTGAAGCCTTTGCTCTTCACCTTGGGAGCACACGTCACTATATGCAGCGATAACTTGTGGAACGCTTCTACGCAGTGCCCATAAGTTTTCAACAGACAACATAATTGCATTGTTGCGGGTTGCTTGAGAAATAATCTGATGGAAGCGTTGGTCGGCTTCATCCGCTTTCTCTGGCGATTTCATCTCTACTAAGGTCTGTTTCAATGCCTCTAATTCTTCACTAGAAATGGTTGCTGCTGCAAGCGCTGCCGCTTCGCCTTCAACCAATGCACGGGCCTGTGTGAGTTCAAATGCACTGATAGGCTTGGTTACCTGACCAGGCTTTTTTTGATGCAGTACATAAACGCCAGAGCCCGTCTTTACTTCAACGCGCTCGCGCACTTCAAGAGCAATGATAGCCTCGCGAATGGTAGGGCGACTAACATTATAAGTTTCTGCAAGCTCTCTTTCGGCGGGTAATCGACTACCTTCAGGATAAATCCCTTGATCAATTAGCGCCTCGAGTTTCTCAACGATGCTCCAGAAAAGACGACGAGTCTTCATATTTACAGCCCTTGTTTGCCTGTTGCTTACCAAGTAGAGGGTACACAATTGGTAAAAGAATTCTATCTGACCATTGTATATCGAAACTAGCGCAAAGCGCAAAGTCCCTAATGTATCGTTAATACTAACGCTTATTAAACGATAAAAAACCTAATTGGTAATACATTGTTTTGGTTATTGGTAAAATAAATTGGTTGTTTTTGGTTTATTTATTGGTTAGATTCTAAAATAATCGGTAACAAATAAATAACAGCATAATTGCGTTTTTGCAAAACCACGTGACCAATTAATGCGGTTAGAGCAATAAAATTTCAATACTTGCTCGGCAAGGAGAGGGATGTATGAAGTTAAAGAGTACCTTTAAGTCAGCGGTCGGCGTTGTTACTTTGTTGGCGCTAAACTCGACTGTTAACGCTGAAGACTTTTTCGTAGATTCTAAAGCATCCTATTACGATGCTGTTAGCCAGGTAGGTCCGGGAGACGATATTGTTTTTAAAAACGGAACGTATCGCGATTTCGAAATTAAGTTTCAGGCCCAAGGCAGCAAACAAGCCCCTGTTACTTTGCGTGCTGAAACAAAAGGCGAGGTGGTTTTTTCTGGTCAATCTAACTTAGCAATTGCTGGAAGCCACTTGGTGGTATCAGGGTTAGTATTTAAAAATGGTTATTCGCCTTCAGGCTCGGTCATTAGCTTTCGAGTAAATAAAGATGATGTGGCAACCCATACCCGCGTTACCGAAGTGGTTATTGAAGACTATTCAAAACCCGATAAATTTGAGAGTGACTATTGGGTTGCGCTTTATGGAAAACACAATCGCTTCGATCACTCCTATCTTGCTGGTAAGCGCAATCGTGGCGTTACCGTTGCTGTGCGACTAGATAGTGCGGATAGCACTGAAAATTACCACCAAATTGACAATAACTACTTTGGCTACCGACCTGAACTGGGCTCAAATGGCGGGGAAACACTAAGAATTGGCACAAGTCATTATTCTTTAGAAAACTCGTTCACTCGCGTTGAGAACAATGTTTTTGATAGATGTAATGGCGAAGTAGAGATTATTAGTGTTAAGTCGGGTGGGAACACCCTTCATGGCAATACCTTTATCGAGTCAAGAGGGACGCTAACCTTACGGCACGGTAATAAGAACACGATCACCAACAACGTCTTTTTAGGTAATGGTGTCCCTAACACTGGCGGAGTGCGGGTTATCAATGCTGACCAAGAAGTTGCTAACAATATATTTAAAGGGCTAACGGGCTACCGGTTTGGTAGTGGATTCACGGTAATGAATGGGGTGCCTAACTCACCACAGAACCGTTATCATCAGGTGAAAAATGCAAACATTCACCACAACACCTTTATTGATGTTTCTCACATACAGCTAGCCGCCGGCGCAGATGAAGAACGTTCAGCGCCCCCAGTAGACAGCGTATTTACGAAAAACCTTGTTGTTGCTAACAGGGTTCCCACTACATTCAGCTTCTTCGATGATATTAGCGGTATAACGTTTTCGAACAATATTGCTAATTACAGCGTTGAAAGTCAGATTGAAGCGGGTTTTACCAAGCGCACCGATATTGGTGAATCAACAAATGTGACTGTTGACGGTATGCAAGTAGGTGCAGACGATAGCGTAAAAGCATTATCAAAAGATGAGGTAGGCCCAAGCTGGTATCAAAAGAAAGAATATGAATTGCCATTTAAATCGGGTAAAGAAATAAGGGTAGACCCCGGTGTAAACACTATTTTCGATGCGGTCACACAGGCCGAAGATGGAGATGTGCTTATCTTAGGTGAAGGCAAATACAGCGAAGAAAAAATCATTAAGGTTGAAAAGGTATTGTCTATAGAAGGGGCTTCACCTGACTTGGTTACGATTTTACCCCAACGCTCTGCTTTATTCGAAATTAGCGACAATGGGGCTTTAGCGCTTCAAAGGGTAACCTTAGCGGGCACAGATGCGCCTGATGCGGCAGGCAATACACTAATTCGTACCAAAAAATGGGGCATGTTAACGAACTACCGCTTCACCATGGATAACGTGAAAGTGGTCGATGTAGATATTAATCATAGTTTTCATTTCTTTTCTGCTGGTGCGCGAAGCTTTGCCACGCATTTTTCTGTGACGAACAGCCATTTTGAAACAATTTCTGGAAACGTATTTGCGTTCAATAAAGAAAAAGATGACTTGGGTATCTACAACGTTGAAGTACTCAACATTAGCAACAATGTTTTTGAAAACGTGAGCGGAGCACTCGCCTTGATTTATCGTGGGGGGACGGATGAGAGTACATTCGGGCCCAAAGTAACGTTGAGTGATAATACGCTGACCAAGGTGGGTCACGGCAAAAGAAATAAGCGCAAAGCAAGCATCTTCCTTCATGGCGTCCAAAAAACAAACATTCGAAATAATACGTTCGACTCTAGTGCGAAGGTACGCATTGAGCACACGGTCGGTGAGCCACAAACAACGCTTAGCCAAAATAGCTTTAGTAACACCGATAAGCCGTCAATTATAGATTTTCTAACGGCTAAAGACGGCTGCCAGTGTCAGTAATTATAGTCATTAGAGTAAGTCAATTGGCGTTGCTTGCTGCAGCGCCGAATAATGTTAAAACAAGCAAATAATACAAAGCTATGAGTTCGTAGGGTGGAATATATGAGAGTTGGTTTTATTGGCGAGTGCATGGCTGAACTTAAAAAAGTGGATGGTTTACTGCAGGAAGGTTTTGCAGGCGATACCTTTAATTCTGCCGTTTATTTAAAACGCACATTCCCAGCATTAGAGAGTTATTTTATTAGTGCGATAGGGAGTGACCCGCTTTCTAAAGAGATGCTGGAATTTACTCGAGGTGAGTCAATCAATACGCGCTTTTTATATGCTCACCCAGACAAACATATCGGGCTTTACAAAATTTATACTGATGCGTGCGGTGAGCGTTCATTTACCTATTGGCGAAATGACTCTGCAGCAAAGGGTTTGATGTCGTTATTAAATGAATCAGATGCAGCGTCGCTTACCGCCATGGATATGGTCCTTTTTTCTGGAATTTCTCTGGCGGTGTTAAACAGAGAAGATCTTAATAAATTTTGGCGTTT
>NZ_JBQKUJ010000029.1:0-29401 GCF_054968525.1 Alteromonas sp. G5_S2_22_S1
GTGGCATTAGCACATGAGGCTATAGAAATTAAATCTAGCACACCAAGCAAAAATGCAATGTTGATGGAGGCCCCAATGGAACTATCAGTCAGCTTTACCAAGGGAGTTAGATTAATAAAAGTAGTTTTAAAAGACAGTGAAGGTGCAAAAGTTGATTTTGGCTTTGAACCTCCGAAAGAGGTTGCAACGGATTATTCTTGGACCTTACCTAAATTACGTCCAGGTTCATACAATGTTGAGTTCATCATGCTTGGCTCCGATGGGCACAAGATGAAAGATAGTTTTGGATTTATGGTGCACTAAAAAGGGGATTCAGCTGTGGAAATGTATATCTGGAACACTGTAATTGTAGTGACAAAGCTAATGTTTTATTTAGGTTTCGCGGCCACAGCTGGATATACATTTTTCTGGCGAGATATTAACGACAGTAGGACAAGTTATACAACGCCATCTTATAGCGCTGTATGGGTAAAGGTTTGTGTCTTTGTTGCGTTTATTTCTAATGCAGTGTGGTTTATCGCGAACACTGGAGCGATGGTAGAAGAGGGAATTCAAGGCGCACTTGACCCCTTTATGCTTAAGATAATGTTGAGTTCTCCTATCGGTGAAGTCACCTTGTATCGTGCGGGGGGGTTAGCCGTAGCTTTAATAACTATCTACTTATTGAAATTTAAACCTCTTAAACCTTTCCTAAGGTTAAAGTCTTGCTTACTTGTGCTGTGTCTATTCACTCTCTCGTACACATTTACTTTAACCGGCCACGTTTCTGAATTAGGAAGTATTGCTCGAATACTACTTATGGTTCACGTATTTGTTATGGCTTGGTGGTTTGGTGCATTGATTCCGTTAAAGCTCTCCTGCCATTACCAGAGCTACGAAAAGCTTTATAAATTAATGGATAGGTTTGGTACGCAGGCGGCCGTATTGGTTACCTTATTATTATCTGCAGGCATTTGGCTAGCTATTCAATTGGTAGGTAGTTTTGAAGGGTTATTTAGCTCCATATATGGGCAAACTCTTCTTGTTAAAATGTTCCTTGTAACTAGCATTCTAGCTATTGCTATACGGCACAAACTGAAATTAGTCCCAAAACTTAAAAGTGGCTCGGGAAGCGAAGCACTCTCAAAATCCATTTCATTAGAGTTAACAATAGCAGTTGCTATTTTAATCATTACTTCTGGGCTTACGAGTATTGTAGGTCCCGAAAGATAAAACTTAGAAGAGAAATTCAAATGAAAATTAAATTATTAGTCTTACTATTTATCATGCCCGTAATCATGAGTTTTGCTGCTAGTGCCCATGAAAAAGAACATCATGAGAAAGGTATGTTTAGTGGGTTAGATACGCCTGCAGCTAAAATAGTTATTGCATTCCATCACGCGCTTAATACGGGAGACAAAATCACTGCGAAGAGCCTACTGGCGGATGATGTGACTATTTATGAAGGAGGCGGAGTTGAGAGGAGCGCAGATGAATATGCTCAACATCATATGAATTCAGATATGGAATATCTATCGTCAGTGACAAATAAAGCGTTGGAGCATCAAGTCAAAGTTCTGGGCAACACAGCAATCTCCGCATCGCGGTTTCTGGTCAATGGGATGTTTAAGGGGGAAGAGAGAGACTACCAAAGTATGGAAACAATTGTCTTAATCAACACCGAAGGAGAGTGGAAAATCAAACATATTCATTGGTCAAATTGATTCGATTAACTACCCGAGAGAGCTCGTATGAAAAAATTTTTAATCATAATCATTTCGTCTTTGTTATCTTTTTTCACTTTCGCTCATGATAACAATGCAACTGATAAAGATCAGATAAAAGACATTATAAAGCAAATTGAATATGGCTGGGAGAATGGAGACGGTGCCCCCTTTAAAAAGCACTTTTTCGACTTTAAAGGCGCAAGATACTTTGAATCTGGCGGACAGAATGTAGGGTTAAGTGACTTGATAGAGCATCATGTTGAACCAGAAAAGGATGCCTTAGTTTTCTTAAGTTTAGATTTTTCTAACATTCAAACTCATGTAGAAGATGATTTTGCTTGGACACTCGTTGATACAACCGTTCAAGGAAAGGTTAGGAAGTCTGGAGAAACTTTCAACAAAACGGGGTTTCAAACCTTTCTTTTTAAAAAAGTTAACGGTGAGTGGCTGATAGTTCACACGCATTCCTCTAGTAGAAATCGTGCAAAAGACTAGCGAAATAAATGTATTGAAAGCTACTTTGGTAATATCAACGGTAGCTTTCCAGTTTGCTCAATATCAGAACCATCTCGGCTATCCTATTGCCAAAATGCCTTACACTTCATATTGGCACGAACTAAGCTTCCCGCCAGCCAATGAACCCTTATTATTCGTTTTTGCACAGATTTTTAATCAACATCGAATCCTTAAACACTTGTCCTCCCAACCTACATTTTGTTCCACATACGCTATTCTCAAAAGGTACAGAGAAATATGAAAATCGTTTATTTTGGAAACGACTTATTCTCGAATTGTTTGTTACTTCTAATTAAAAATAGATTGAACATTGAACGCGTTTTTATAAACGATGTTCAGGAAAATGCGAGCTTCATCAAACGAATTTGTCGTAAATACAATATTGTTTATTCCACTGAAAAACCAAGTATCGTGACTCTTAAAGGATATTTAAATGACGAACAGACAGTCTTTGTTGTAGCCGATTACGGATACAAAGTACCCACAAACGAAATAAAATATGCGATTAATATCCACCCATCTTTACTACCCAAAAGTAGAGGCCCAACCCCACTCACCTACATTATCGACAACCCTGAGAACGCGGGTGTTAGCATTCATAAACTCACTGAGAAACTTGATGCAGGTAGCATCCTAATCCAAGAGAAATTTGAGGTCGAAAACAATGAAACGATTTCATCATTGATGGTCAAGTCTCAGTTACTCGCAGAAACTCTGTTAGAAGAATTACTTAATAACTTTAATGAGCTTTATAATAACGCCACACCTCAATTGGAAAAGCTAGCGTCATTCCAAAGTCTACCTCCAGTAAAAAGAAGGTTTGTAAATTGGGATCAAAACACCGCTCAATTTAGTCATGCCCTTCGACAGTATGGGCACTTTGGGATTCTTATTTCGTTAGATAACGCGTTATATATCGCAAATGATGTCGAAGTCACAACTTTCAGTCACGATTTCACGTGCGGTAGCATAATCTTTGAGGATGCACTAATTAAAAGCATTGCTATAAATGATGGCTATGTTGTACTTTCTAAGCGTAGTTTAAGGCTATATGAATCAAGAGTACTAAACTAGTTGATTACGGCTTTAATGTTTAAAGGTCCTAAGCACTTTTTTGTGTTGTGTTGATCTACGTCAAAGTAAGAATAACGGAATACCGCTACTATTCCCTTACTCACTGATGGAGTTTATTGTGTCAGGCATTTATAAGTGGTTTAAATTAGTACTAATAGCTGCGCTACTTTCACAGCACGGCTTTGCTATGACGAACCCAATTAAATGTGATGGTCACGACACATCAGAATCTCATATGTCCTCAAATGATTCCTTATCAAGCGTAGGACATACTACTTTAAATAATCACACACTTCATTCAGAAAAGAACCAGGATGTACAGCACTGCGAAGGAAATGATCAATCGATATGCGCGTGCTGTATAGGTGCTTACTGTGCAACTTCTTTAACCCAATTTTGTATACTTTCAAATATTGAAATTCTGATAAGTGAAAACATTAAGCAAAGCTCATTTTCAGATATAAATATTACCCCTTTAATTGGTATACACTCTCCTCCCTTCCACCCTCCGATTAAGAGCTACACATAAACTCAGTGAGGCTTTTCTCTAAGTTTTCTTTACTAATCAATTGCAATCAAAGAATGTCTTAGACGATCAACTGCTTAATTAATATACATTAAGACACTGTTTGCTATCAGTAAACGAACAGCAAGTATTATCCGCCTCACTTACAAACGCATTACATCTTAGAACCGAAAGTTTCACGAGTTACATGCCTATTGACTCGCGTCCCACAAACAGGTTTAGCCTTTAGGTATAAGTAAAATTTTAGGTTAAAGACATCGGAACAACTATGAAAGTAAGAGAGATCGCAAGCGCCTTGGCTACAACGCCAGATACTGTTCGCTATTACACGCGCTTGCAGTTAATAACGCCGGCAAAATCTGACAATGGTTATAAATTCTATTCAACGAAAGATGCTTCCAGGTTGCGGTTTATATTAAGTGCAAGGCATTTAGGTTTTTCAGTTGAAGATATCAAGCAAATTCTCAGAGAAGCAGATAATGGAAAGACCGCTTGTCCCCTAGTTAGAACCTTAATTGCAAGAAGGCTAGCAGAAACAGAAAGACAATTTAAGGCAATGTTGTTACTCAGGCAAAATATGATGCTGGCAGTAAGGAAATGGGGAGCAATGGGTGACAAAGCCCCATCCTCACACGTGGTCTGTCATTTAATAGAAGAGTTTGAACACACCGTCCTGGAGGAAAACATAAATGACAGAACTTAATGCAGGTGTTTCTTCAGAAAAATTGTTGTCCGTCAAAAAACAAGTCTTCTAAAAATAGGAAAAAAGGAGAGCACTATGAGTGCAGAAGTAACACAGCGACAATTAGTGATAGAAGGCGCCGGATGTGCCAGTTGCGTTGGAAAAATAGAAGCTGCCTTGAAGCAGACGCCGGGAGTGCAGAATGCCGAAATGAACTTTGCAGACAGAACAGTACTTGTATCGGGTACAGCGGATTCTCAATTATTGGTTCAAGCAGTAGAGTCCGTTGGTTACAACGCAAAGCCTTTCGAAGATAAGCCTGACACTGATGTAGTCGATGAAAAAGAAGCAGCGGATAGGACCTATTACAAAAAGCTGATGCGAGATACTTTCATTGCGCTTTCGCTAGGTATCCCTCTAATGACTTATAGCATTGTTGTCGACGAAATGACGGTCGAGACTAATGTCGAGAGGTTGTTGTGGCTAGCAGTTGGCCTACTGACGCTGGGTGTAATGTTCTTTTCCGGCCGGCATTTTTACATCGGTGCGTGGAAGAGCTTTAAAAATCATTCTGCCAATATGGATACACTCATTGCACTTGGTACAGGCACAGCATGGTTCTATTCGATGTTGGTAGTGTTGGTACCTGAAGCAGTGCCGTTAATGGCAAGGCACGTTTATTTTGAAGCTACAGCTATGATCATTGGTCTAATTGATCTGGGGCTTGCCTTAGAACTAAAAGCCCGCGGAAAAACCTCAGAAGCAATCAAACGTTTAATTGGATTACAAGCGAAAACAGCCACGGTTATTCGCGACAATAAAGAGGTCCAGGTCGCTATCGAGCAAGTGCTTTTTAACGATGTCATCAAAGTCAGGCCTGGAGAAAAAGTGCCTGTTGATGGTGTGGTTGTTGAAGGCCATACGTCAATCGACGAGTCAATGCTAACCGGGGAACCGATGCCAGTTGAAAAATCACATGACGATGAAGTCGTTGCTGGAACTCTCAACAAGTCAGGAATGTTTCTATTTAAAGCAACTCGAGTAGGTAAAGACACGGCACTGGCGCAAATCATTGCAATGGTTAAACGCGCACAAAATTCAAAGCCGCCTATTGGGCGCTTGGCCGACGTGATATCCGCTTACTTTGTTCCTGTGGTAATGATTATATCTGTGCTCAGTGCGCTAGCATGGCTGAACTTTGGGCCTGAGCCCGCACTGGCATTTGCCATAGTTTCGGCCACCACTGTATTGATCATTGCTTGTCCATGTGCATTGGGCCTAGCCACGCCGATGTCAGTTATGGTGGGGGTTGGAAAGGCTGCTGAAGCCGGCGTGCTAATTCGCAACGGCGAAGCGCTACAAACGGCATCAAAAATCAGTGTGATGATACTGGATAAAACCGGAACGATTACGGAAGGTACACCCAAGGTCACTGACATAATTTTAGCCAATTTCAGTGATGAAAAGACAGTGCTGCAATTGGCAGCTAGTCTGGAAAATGGTTCAGAGCACCCATTAGCAATGGCGATAGTAGAAAGTGCCCACGACCAGGGCATTGAGCTGCTGAAAACCGAAGAGTTTAATGCGATTACCGGTATGGGGGTTGAAGGCCGTTGTGAAGGAAAGGCCTTATTGTTTGGTAACAGCAAGCTTATGGCTTCAAAAGGGGTGGGCATAGGTAATTATTCAGAGAAAGCACAAACACTGGCCAAAGACGCCAAAACTCCCATGTATTTCGCTGTAGATGGACAACTTGCTGCCATCATAGCGGTTGCCGACCCGATAAAACCTGACTCTGTTTCTGCCATCAAGCGTCTTCAGGCTAATGATATCCGGGTCATCATGTTAACGGGGGACAACAAAGAAACTGCTGCTGCAGTGGCAAAGAAAGCGGCAATAAGCGAGTTTTTTGCTGAAGTATTGCCCGAAGATAAGGCCAACAAAGTACATGAATTACAGCAGCAGAGAGAAGTAGTGGGTATGACTGGTGATGGAATTAACGATGCTCCGGCTCTTGCCTTGGCTGATGTTGGCTTTGCCATTGGTACAGGAACGGACGTTGCCATTGAAAGCGCCGATATCACCCTGATGCGCGGCTCGTTGCATGGTCTGGCCGATGCTATAGCGGTTAGTAAAGCCACCTTGCGCAACATTAAGCAAAACTTGTTTGGAGCCTTTATCTACAACGTAGCAGGTATACCTTTTGCGGCGGGCGTGCTCTATCCATTTTTCGGAGTATTGCTAAGCCCAGTTATCGCCGGAGCCGCCATGGCATTTTCTTCGTTAACAGTGGTATCAAATGCGAACCGGCTTCGCCTATTCAAGGCAAAGGACCACTAAGGAGTTTTCTTATGATGATAATTAATATTGTGGGACTTACGGGTATTGCACTGATTATTTGGTGGTTTTGGTTATACAAGCCTGATCAGACAGTTACTGAAAGTAACGAAATACTCATAGAAGTAAAAAATGGCGTGTACTCACCAGCGTCTATTCAGGTAAACGCAAACCAATCTGTTACGTTGAAGTTTTTGCGCAAAGATGAGTCTCCCTGTTCCGAAGTACTGCTAATTCCTTCATTAGATATCAGTGAGCAGCTAACGCTTAATGAGGTAACACCAATTCACCTCGAAAACGTCCCACAGGGCGAACATACTTTTCACTGCCAGATGCAGATGTATCGCGGTGTTCTTACGGTGGTATAGGAGGAGTCATGAAAAACAGTCACCCCAGATTTTGGTCAACACCTACAGGGTGGGCAGCATTAGCGATGATCGCTGCCGTTACTTATTTTTTAATTTTCGAACATGGTCATCATGTCCTTCAGTTTCTTCCCTATTTGATTTTATTGCTGTGCCCATTCATGCATATATTCATGCACAGTAGCCACGGTAAACACGGACACGCCCACGAACATTCTCGCGACAGTGACAATAAGCAGAAAAGTTTTCAGGAATTGAGTGATAACAACGCGGCTTATCGTGATGGATACATTCAGGGGTTGGAGGAAGGCCGAAAGGAGTCACTTAAAAAGGACAACCAAGATGAATGATACATATGATTATGGCTTATGGTCAATGGTGATACTGAACTCAGCTATTTTTATCTTTTTTGCATTCAGTTTTGTAAAGCCAAAATCTTCCACCGACTGGCGAAGTTTGGGGGTATTTTCTGCGTTTATTGTAGCCCTGTTTACCGAAATGTATGGCTTCCCACTGACTATTTATTTCTTGTCAGGATGGCTTGCTGAAACCTATCCGGAAGTAAACTTTTTTGCGCACGAAAACGGACATCTGTTGCATACTTTCTTTGGTTTTAAAGGCGACGCCCACTGGGACCCATTTCATATCGCCAGTATGGTATTTATTGTTGCAGGATTCTTTATCTTGTCCTCAGCATGGAATGTGCTGCACCACGCTCAGAAGAACCATCACTTAGCTAAGACTGGATGGTATGCGCGGTGTCGCCACCCTCAATATTTAGCCTTCATACTGATCATGTTCGGTTTTTTGTTGCAATGGCCGACCATTCCCACACTGGTCATGTTTCCAGTTTTAGTTGTTGTGTATGTGAAACTGGCAAAGCGTGAAGAAGCTCTGGCTATTGCTGAATTTGGCGATGAGTATGTGAGCTATATCAACACGACACCTGGCTGGATCCCAAACCTCAACTTTAAATTAAAAGGTGAAAGCCATGAAAAAATTCACTAAATCAATCATTTTTTCAACCACATTAGTAATGGCTGCAACATCGCAAGCTCAACAAATGGAAGAGCATGAGCATAAGGGCTCAGACAAGCCAGAGATTCAAACGGGAATGCCTATGCGTGGCCAAGATATGCATATGATGAATGCAAAAATAAAGTCGATGAAGGAAGAAGTTAACGCTATCAAAGAAGAAAAGAATCCCAGCAAGCAGCGTGAAATGATGAAAAAACACATGCAATCCATGATGTGCATGTTCCGGCCCATTCCGATCACCCATTTCGGTTCAATCCGATCACTGATTTCGGTCTAATCCGATCGCCTATTTCGGAGTTATCCGATCAAAAATGACGTTTTTCCGAAATCACTGATCGGAATCCCGAAATCTTCTTCTTTTTCTCATTAAATCAATTGGTAAGCTCCACTTCATCACTTTATTGAAGGAATGAGCTGCCATGGCGAGAAAGAGAACCGATATGAGAAAGATTAAAGACGTCCTGCGTCTCAAATTCGAAGTAGGATTAAGCCATCGAGACATCGGCCAATGCTTAAGTCTTGGCCCTTCAACCGTGAGTGAAATACTCTCGCGCTTTAAATCCAGTGACTTATCGTGGCCGTTGCCGCAAGCGCTAAACGATAAAACGCTCGAAGCGCAGTTGTATAGCACCGGTCCCGTTCAGCGCCAGAAACGGCTGCCTGACTTTATGCTAATGCAGCAAGAGTTGAAGCGCAAAGGCATGACTAAGCTCTTGCTGTGGGAAGAATATTGCGCCGAGGATAGTGCGTCAGCCTACGGCTACACGCAGTTCTGCGAGCACTATCAGCGTTGGCTTAAAAAGCAGAAACGCAGTATGCGACAACATCACATCGCAGGCGATAAGTTGTTTATTGACTACTGCGGACCAACGGTACCTATCATCAATCCTGATACGGGCGAAGTTCGTTATCACGCACAAATCTTCGTTGCGACCTTAGGCGCAACCAACTACACCTATGTTGAAGCTGGCCGCTCACAACGTGAAGAAGACTGGATAATGGCGCACGTAAGAACGTTCCGCCACCTTGGCGGTGTACCCCGTTTACTTGTGCCGGATAACCTGAAATCGGCCGTTACCAAAGCCCACCGCTACGCGCCTACGCTAAATGAAAACTATGCCAGAATGGCGCGGCATTATGGCTGTGCCATTGTGCCTGCACGCCCATATAAACCGAAGGATAAAGCCAAAGCAGAAAATGCGGTGCTGATTGTTGAGCGTTGGATATTAATGCGATTGCGACGTGAGAGCTTCTACACCCTAGCGGGTCTAAATGCGCGGATTAAAGTGTTAATGGCAGAGTTAAATAATCGGCCACAACGCTTATACCCAGGCTCTCGTCGTGAACAGTTTGAACTGCTCGATAAGCCAGCCTTAATGCCATTACCTGGCACCACGTATGAGTACATCGATAGTAAACGGGCGAAGGTAGGGCCGGATTACCATGTGCTGTACCAAAAGCATGCTTACTCTGTACCACACACTTTAGTGGGCAACACGGTGACCATAGAGGCAAGTGGCAGTGTAGTCAGCATCTATCATCACAATCAACTGGTAACACAGCACGCTAAATCAGCAAAAGAAGGCGGCTTCTCAACCCAAAAAGAACACATGCCGGACAGCCATGTAAAACAGCGCTTCAGTGCTGAGCGCTTACTGCACTGGGCTGAGAATATCGGTGTGGGTACCCGTGGTGTGGTGCAGTGGCACATCCATAGTCGCAAACATCCTGAGCAAGCGATTAAAAGCTGCTTAGCTATCCTAAACCTCACTAAACAACATGGTGCTGCGCGACTTGAAGCCGCTTGCCAAAAGGCATTACTGCTAGAACGCCCTCACCGGAGTGTGGTGATGAACTTACTCAAACATCATCAAGAAAGCATACCGAGCACCGCTGTTGAGCAGGATGAGCAGCCTGTCACCCATCACAATATCCGCGGCCAACATTACTATCAATAGGAAAACCCATGACACAATCTCAATTACAAGAGCAACTACGTAGCTTACGGCTTGGGCACTTCGCTCAAGCGTTACAGCAACAACAAAGCCAAGCGACAACTTACGACGAGATGAGCTTCGAAGAGCGCTTAGGATTGCTGGCACAGCATGAAATCCATTGTCGGCAAGACAGCAAAGTGAAGCGTTTACTGCGCCAGGCAACCTTGCGCTTAGAGGCTCATGCCAGCCGATTGGAATACCGTGCAGAGCGTGGCCTACGCAAAGATAAAGTCGCCACACTGTTAAGCGGCCAATACTTACATCGTGCCCATAACATTATCGTTACCGGAGCAACAGGATGCGGAAAAACGTACTTCGCATGCGCGTTAGCCAGACAAGCCTGTGAACAACATCATACGGTGCGATATTACCGACTTGGGCAGCTTCTTGATGAACTGAATATCGGCCACGCCGATGGCAGTTACCGACAACAGCTTGCACAACTCGCTAAGAAAAAGTTGCTCATCCTGGACGACTGGGGAATGGAAAAACTGAGCGCACGTCAGGCTAATGACTTACTTGATGTGATGGAAGAGCGATACCAAAACACCAGTACCATTATCGCCAGCCAGTTACCCGTTACCGAATGGTACAAACTCATCAGTAACCCCACTGTGGCAGATGCATTACTCGACCGTTTATTGCACAACAGTCATCGAATTGAACTGGCTGGCGAATCGATGAGAAAACTAGACCAATCCGATCACTTAAGGTAAAACTGGCAGGGACGAAAAAGAAGATGAAAAAGTGATCGGATAAAACCGAAACGACCGATCGGATTCACCGAAATACGCATGATGGGAATGATGCATATAATGCACGAAAAAATGGAAGGGCAACCCATGCAAAACCAAGTTGATATGGCAGAAAGGCATCTTAAGATGATGGAAGTAATGATGTCGAAAATGGATGGAAGCCATTCACCCGAATCTCAGAAACATTCAAATTAACACCCGAGGAGAAAGATATGAGTGATTTAGACCACAGAGTCGGTGTCAGAGAAGCAAATTTAGTCGTTCGGAATTTACGGCTCAGCAATGTCTATGAGGCAAATTGCGAGCCCCTAATTGAAGAGATTGACAAGCTCTTTGGCATTGATGAGGTGAGCTACAACATCAAAGAAGGGGCTATTCACCTGGCATATGATGCGACACATATCGATTTAGACGGTATTGAAGCGATCATTCGAAAACACGGCGCAGATCTTCACAATGACTGGTGGACACACACAAAAGAAGGTTATTACCAGTTTGTAGATCAAAATATAAAAGACAATGCGACGCACAAACCGTGGAGTTGCCACCACTTGCCGCAGGGCGCTCACAGGAAGCGTACATAACCTTAATGTGCTCTACGTTCTCATTCAACAACAATGCTGAGCGATGTCGTTACATTATGATGCTGGCTTTAAGGAGGCGTAAGATGAAAATTCGAGAAAATGTATTTGCGTTCGCGTGCGCCGCATCGTTCAGCTTCGAGAGTGTTGTTAGTTGTTAGTTCTTTGTTCATTATTACAATGCCCGACATGATGTCACCCATGGCTGGTAATATAATGTTTTCAGACTGGCAAGGGATGATATGGAACGTGCCTTTATTGGGTGTAGTGATAGGCGGAGCTTTATGGGCTTTGTTCGCAGGTGTACTGGGTTGGCTTATTGCCAGTATTTACAATAGGCAGCTGTAGTAGTGAGGGCTAAATAAATAGTCAGTATTTGTCCTTTTAGCACAGGTACGATATTTGCTGATATCTACTGCCACATAAATTTAAACTAACGGTGAGATATTATGATAACCAATAATTCAGAATTAGCCTTACAGCAAGCCATGCAACTACCCAGTCAAACCAATACAGAGAAGCAGGGTTGTAGCCAGCCACCTGAGTCAAAAGGACAGGAGTTTGCTGAAATAATGAATACACTGAAGCAGCAAAAAAGCGGTTAAAGTGTGCCACGAGTAAAAATAACCGGCACGCTAATGCCGGTTAATTCCTTTCCTATTCATAACAACTGCGCTTACCTTTTAGGCTGCTACTCTGCCTACGCTGAATATTGTCTTACTCCGTCGATGTAGTTCATGAACAGCTTCAATGATTTGCATCAGTTATAATTTTTATCATCATCATCATACGCATGGAGCTTTAGAAACCATTTCTCAGCCGCGAATACGATAAGAAGTCCAGCCACAGAAATCCCAACAATGAAGATATCTGATTTTGCTTTCACCCACATAAAAGATAGAAGAACAATGATATCGAGAATAATTGCACTGACTAGTACCCAAGCTTTAGCTTGCACATCATCTCGTAAATGCTTGAACACTCCCCAGTGGATGAAGATATCCATTACGATATAAAAAACTACACCGATTGAGGCTATGCGGCTCAAATCGAAGAATATGGTAAGAAATATTGCGATGACTAACGTATAAATTAAGGAATGTCTTCTTATATCTCCCGGTAATGAAAAATGACGGTGAGGCACAAGTTGCATTGATGTAAGCATCGATAGCATTCTTGAAACAGCGAAGATGCTGGCAACGACACCGGAAGACGTGGCAATAATCGCGAAAGCTATAGTAAACCAAGCACCATACTGGCCGAATGCGGGTCGAGATGCTTCAGCAAGCGAATAATCTTTTGCCTGTATTATTTCGCCAATTGATAAATTTGCTCCTACTGCAACTGCGACAAAAACATAAAGTACCACACAAATGGATATAGAAATGACTATGGCCCTTCCTACATTTTTTTCTGGTTGTTTGAGCTCGCCTCCGCTGTTTGTGATTGTAGTGAATCCTTTGTATCCCAAAATACCAAGTGCCACGGCTCCGAGAAAACCGGTTGCGCTGGTATCTTGCGGTTGAGCTGAAACGCTCTCAAACGACAAACCGGTTGCCCACAGCCCACCAATTGCCAAAACTGCAAGTCCTGCTATTTTGATAAAAGCCATAATAAATGAGAGGGTCTGTATGAATTGATTACTCAAAATATTAACAATGAATGCCACAATAAGAAGACTCACGCCAAGCGCTGGTATAAGCCACTCAGCGCCCTGAGAGTCAAACAATTGTAGGACATAAGTGCCAAAAGTGCGGGCTACCAAACTTTCATTGATAACCATGGAAAAAAACATTAGCAATGCACAGGCACCAGTCAGCAGACCTCTACCATAGGCTTTTTTCAGAAACATGGCGATACCACCTGCAGAGGGGTATTTCTGTGCCATTTTGATGTAACTGTATGAGCTAAACCCTGCAATTATCGCTGCAACTAAAAACGCAAAAGGAAACCATGTGCCTGCCAGCTCTGCTATTTGCCCGGTTAAAGCAAATATACCAGCACCTATCATTACACCAGTTCCCATCGATACCGCGCCCCAGAGGCTTAACGAATCTTTCCTGTTTGAATGCTCGTGTTCATTCATATTGGTTACTCCTTTATGTCATGTGAGCCTGAGTAACAACAAAAGCAACCTGCAGCAAATATAAGGACACAGGCCCATTACAAAACAAATTCGAAGACGTGTAGAAAGAAATAACTGGCAATGGCATACCAGTTATTTCGTTTTTAGCGTAGGACGTTTAAAACCAAATCCTTGCACCTAACACTACACCAGTTTCACTGGTTGACTTGCCTTCTGCTTTTAATGCATCAGCTGTATTTCCCAAAGCTTTGCTGTAATAAACACCGACATAAGGCGCTACCTCTCTCACTATTTCATGCCGATATCGCAAACCAATACGAATATTACTCAGCCCGCTTTGACGGTCATACTTTTCAGAATCGGTGAGGTTGGCAACAACTTCCAAGCGCGGTTGCAGATAGGAAACTTGACTTAGTTGCCAGTCATATTCGGTTTCATTGATGAACTGCATGTCACCGTCTTCGTTAATACGCAGTGAATTTTCCATTTCAAACCAGTAAGGCGCTAGACCTTGATAACTGAACACCGCATAGTTCTCCATATCCGCATCTGATGACAGCTCTCCCGTTGTGCCCACACCAAATTGTATAGACCAAAAAGAAGAAACTAGATAACCGTACAACAGTTCTGCTCGTTCCAGATCAGTAGGCATTCCATCGTTTTGTGTATTTTCGCCTTCGCTTTTAAAAACAAGACGATGGTAATCTCCGCCATACCACGCTTGCATGTCCCAGACCCCTATATTTTGCTGCTCATCAGTGCGATTATATTCAAGTCGGTCAAATAGAACTTGGCCAAAATATTCATTAGGAATAGGAGATGGCCAGTCATCTCTTGATTGAGCCAAAGCATTGTCAACGCTCAAAGTTAATGTTATTAGGCCTGCTATTAATATCTGTTTCATTTTAATCTCCTATGCGACCTGTACAACACGAAACATACCTGCTTCCATGTGGTATAGCAGGTGACAATGAAACGCCCACTCACCGGGGGCATCTGCGCTGATTTGTAACGAGACCTTCTCTCCAGGCTTGAGGCTGATCGTGTGTTTACGAGGTCTTGGATATTGGCCGTTTTCAAGTTCCATCCACATACCATGTAAATGAATAGGGTGATCCATCATAGTGTCATTAACCAAGATCAGACGTAGTCTCTCGCCATAATTGAAACGTACATATCCGTCTACTTCACTAAACTTTTTGCCATCGAACGACCACATGTACCTTTCCATATTGCCCGTTAAGTGAAGCTCAATTTGACGTTCCGGCTCTCTTTCGTCAGGCCAAGGACTTTCACCGACTAAATCTGTATAAACAAGGACACGATGTGGGCTGTCTTCCAAACCGATCCCAGGTTCATCCAACCTAGAACTTGGATTTTTAGCAATCATCGCTGCACCAGCGCCGTGCCCGTCTTCGCTGTGGACAATGTCTATGCTTTCTACTGGGAGCTTTTTGGAGGGGGTCATTTCTCCTTCCATTTGGGTGCCATGCATTGTATGGGCGCTATGCTGCCCCATTCCTTTCATTTCACCTTTTGGAGCAGCCATGCCCGAGCTGTCGACCTTGGACTTATCCATATTCATGCCTTTCATACCAGACATGTCCATCCCCATCGCCGCCATGCCACGCTCTGTGATAACTCGCTGTGGGGGAACCTCTGCAGTAAGGCCAATTGACGGGGTTAGGGTGCCACGCGCATATCCACTTCTATCAAAACTTTCCGCAAAAAAGGTATAAGCTTTTCGCTCTTTTGGCTGAACGATTACGTCATAAGTTTCCGCTACTGCAATTCGAAACTCATCCACATTTACTGGTTTAACAGGCTGACCATCTGCAGCTACAACTGTCATTTCAAGCCCTGGGATGCGAAAGTCGAAATAAGTCATCGCAGAACCATTTATGATCCTCAACCGGATTTTCTCGCCTACTTTAAACAGGGCTTGCCAATTATCTTGTGGTGTCCGGCCATTCATTAAGTATGTATATGTACTGCCTGTAACGTCAGCTATATCGCGAGGGCTCATACGCATTGCACCCCACATAGCACGCTCTTCCCATGTATCGGCAAGCCCTTTTTTCTTTACGTCTTCTAACGTGTCGAAAATAGTTCGCTTTTGATAATTGTAATAACCTTCCGCTACCTTCAGTTTTCGCATAACGTCATGGGGGTCTGAAAACGTCCAATCGCTTAAAATAATTGTATGTTCCCTATCAGCCCCAATGTCCCCATCTGCGGGGTCGATCACAAGAGGTCCTAAATGGCCCAACTGTTCCTGGAGGCCTGAATGACTGTGGTACCAGTAGGTGCCGTTTTGCTCGACATCGAATGCATATTTAAATGTTTCGCCAGGTTTTATTCCGGCAAAGGAAACTCCCGGAACGCCATCCATATCTGGTGGTAAAATAATCCCGTGCCAGTGTATTGAAGTATCTTGGTTTAGGTGGTTAGTTACATTGAGGTGCGCTCTCTGTCCTTCTTTCAATCTAATCAACGGGCCCGGCATTTGACCATTGATCGTTATAGGTGAGCCCATATTTGAGCCTATTGGCAATTGCGCTTTTGACACATTGAGATTTTTAATATCACCTGTCAAAACTTGATCTTTAAAATGGCGACCAACAGGTGCTGCCCATAGAGGACTAACGTTGGTTAACGCAGCCGCAGCGCTTGAGGTCAGGGCAGCGAGCACAAATCTTCTGCGACCGTTGTCGATAGAATTTTTCATAGTTTTTAGCCTTTGAATTGATACTAACTGGACGAAGGAATTTCATCCATTTAAAAAGTATTACTAACTAAGTCAGTACCTTAGGCTATCGGTGGGCGGAAAGGTGGAGTGAAAATTTTGGGGGGAACAGCTAGAGCGATAATGTCATACTGCTCAGCAAAAGTTGTTTCAAATTGACGAATGGGAACGTAAAAAAGACTTGCAAAGTGGTAGCAATTGGTAGCTATACACATACATCCATCATTGCAGCAACCTGATTTACCCGAATGCGAGGGGTGTCCATCAGTGTGAGCGCTTTGATGCTTAGAACTAGGTGAACTGCTACGTTTCTCCTCATGAGCGTCTGCGAATTTGTGAGAAACCTTAGTTAATGAGCTATGTTCATCCATTTTCATTTCACACGCATCAACTGGCACGGTAAACAGTACCAATAAATATCCAATGCATAGTGTGAAAATAATAGATCTCATAACTTTGTATTTGCTCTCAACCTTTACGCGACGTTATTCCCTTAGAAAAGATAAGTCTTAAGGACACTTTAATCAATGACATTTGCTTGTAACTAAGATAAACAACTTCCTATGTAGTTAAACAAGCAGTCTTTTCAATCTTAAAAGCTGATAGAGTTACTTTTATTAAGTTTAGTCGATAAGCAACTCTTGTAACTAAAAAGATAACATGAGTAATGCGCCTGCTATCATAAAAATGTTTTCTGATAGTGAAACAAAACCTAACGGCACGTTACTGTCCCCACCGACACAAGCACATTTGAGCTCCCGTTTATCCACATATACTGCTTTAAAGACAGAAATTGCCCCAACGGTTCCTATAAATAGTGAAAATGGCGCAACAGCTATGGCAGGCAGTTGAGCTACCATTCCTATCCCCGCGTAGGCTTCAAGAAATGGGTAGATGTAACCATATCGAAGCCACCTCATTGCCAACAAATCGTAGGTTATGAACGAATTTGTAAAACTATACAAATCCTTCAATTTTTGAACTGCAAGTAGTGTCATTGAGAAAGCAATAAAGAGAACCAGTGTTCTTATAGAGATGAAGTCTTCAGAAACAAAAAACTGGAATGCTAACGATAGCAGAGCTGCCACAGAAAAAATCGCAATAACAGGTGCATAAGTAGTTCCGTTCTGCCCCGCTTCTCCTTTCCCGAAGTATTTACGAAGCTCATCATATCCACCAACTCGCTTTTCTTCGATGAAGGTTTGAGGCGTCGTTTCTACACCATGCTTTTGCTTGAAATCATCGGTGTCATTACGTGAAGTAAGATGATTGTCTTCTACTGAATAGCCTTCTCGCTCTAGTAAGTCTTTTGACCTTAAACCGTAAGGGCAAATGTGCTCTTTAGTAACCATTCTATATAGGATAGCTTTCTTACTCATTTTCCTTTCCTTTATTCAATTTACCTTCAAATTGAGGAATTGGACGCTGTTCGGCCTGTTCCTGAGTTGTTACCTTGCCATTCTTATTTATATCCTCTATCAACCACTCCATCTCCTTTATTTCCTTTCGCTGAGCTTTAATAATGCCGTTTGCTAATTCTCGTACGCGAACGTCTTCAAGGTTAGAACGCTCACTAGTCAAAATAGCTATAGAGTGATGAGGAATCATTGCTTTCGTGTAAGCGGTATCTGAAATGGTACTTTGTGAACGAACAAGATAGATACACAAGGCGAAAGTAAGTGCCGCTATTATAAAAATGGCTGTATTGAGTTTCTTGTTGCTATACATACCTAACATGAAAGCTAACATTATAATCGCCATGCCTGCCCCCATATAGAGTGCCATATAAGTCCTTGTCTCACTGAACCAGACATGCGAGATAGCGTAGGTATTTAAGTACATCATTAAAAACATCGCTACAGTTGAAGTTATTATCATTGCAGCGAACTTAGAGTATTTCATATGTAATCCTTACTTAAGAAACAGTTAATATTTGTAAATCTTTCTAACAAAAGAAAGCTTGAGAGAGGTTACAAACCAATCAATCTTAACTAGTCAAGTTTTGTACCAACAAGGAAATATTATGTTTTTGTCTATATTAATAGTTTTAACTGCACTGTTGATCTGCGTAGGGCTGCATCTTTTTAATATTTCAGTAGTCGCGGACAATATCAGCGAGAGATTGAAGGGAGCTTGGATAAAAACACTGTCGGTAGTCGTTATTGCCATTTCGAGCCAACTTTTACTAGCAGTCATTTTTACTCTGGCGTATGAAATTGGACTTTATTTCGAGCTCGGCGATTTTAAGCAACCTGCCACTTCCATGGATATTTTTTACTTTTCACTAACTACGATTACTACATTGGGTCTTGGAAGTATCGAGCCGGACGGACATCTACGAATGATAGCAGGAGTTGAATCGGCTACAGGGTTTCTACTAATAAGCTGTTCAGCATCGAAAGTGTTCAAGCATATGTAATGTAAAAACTGTAACCTGAGAAGATGTAAACCTCACCCGTCAGGACTAGTTTTTAATGAAACAATGTTTCGCAAATTATTGTCTTTTTAGATACTAAAAAGCGAACAATAGAGCATTCTTTGCTTCTCTCTTAAAGAAGTTTGAGGGTATAGCTTAGCAAACGTTTCAGAACCAAAAGCACGGTTGAAAGCTGACTTTATGATTCTGAAAATCTCTTGTTCGAAACTTAAATTCTCATTAACTTCGATTAATGAGAATGGCCATGACCTTTGTCAAATGAGGTTGCCTTTTCAACATTGAGGACTTTTCCTTTTTTGCTAATGCTAAAGAAAAGAGTTTCACCGTTCTCAGAGTTTGTCGCTTTAACTATATATTCTCTCTCTGTCGCTTCAACTAATTCGAAATCTCCCTGTGCGACCTTATTCCATGATGTGTCCAGCTTCCCTACAGACATTCCATTATTTTTAAAAGTAAGTGTTTTAGCCGTTGTCTGGGCAGCTTGGATGACCTCCATAACACTTACCTCGCCATGCGCTCCTCCATGTGCGAAAGCATTAGAAGAAGCTAAAAGCGCAGATGCAATTGTTAATACTTTTATGTGTTTCATTCTGTGATTCCTCATTTTTACTTTAAACCTTCAACGATGTATTCACCGCTGAAAATTAGTTGAACATCAATATCTTTGTCTGTGTTGTTTTTCCAATACCAGCCATGTGACCCGTTAAAAGGAACAACAAAACTCCCTTTCATACTTTCAACAGTAGCGACAGTGTATGACTTAAAATAGCCAGTATTATCACCATCTGGTTCACCATGAAGATCGACATATAGCTCGCCATTACTTGTTTGCCATTCATAAGTGACCTGCTGGCTCTCCATCATGCTGAGCTTATACTCGATACCTTTACCTGCTGGAACAGTAACGACCACTGTATCTTGGTCACCGTCTGTACTTGTCTTAGCAGAAGGAGATTCTCCGTCCTGATTAAATACTGTTAGACCGAGCTTCTTTCCGACACCAGTAGGGTCAATGTCATACTCAGCAGGTAAAATAAATAACACTAGAGACACTACTGCTACTGACAATGCAATTACAGTCGCTTTTATCAGTGCACGATTTGTTTGATTAGATTCCATAAATATATTTCTCATAAAATTTAGCTAACAAAATACCCTGTTAGTTGCATCCCAACTAACATAAAACCACCACTCATCAAGGCTGTGTTCGTTGCCGCAGAAAAACGGTCGAAACTCTCGAATTGACGCCAAAAATTAATTAACAGAAGAATAAAAATAAGAGCCATAAACTGACCAATTTCTACTCCAATGTTAAAGGAGAGTAGATTTAGCGCTAGCCCATCTTCAGGTAAGTGAAACTCTTGGATCTTTGTTGCCAATCCGAAGCCATGAAACAAGCCAAAAATAAGTACAGCTTTCTTAGGGGCGGGTTGTTTACCAAAGAAGTGGGTGAATCCTCCGAGGTTATCAAACCCTTTATAAACCACTGATAAACCGATAATTGCATCAATCAGGTATGCATTAACTTGGATATTAGCTAGGACTCCAGTCATTAGAGTTAAACTGTGACCTATCGTGAACATACTTACGTAGAGCAAGACGTCTTTACTATTTCTCAGAAAAAACAGCACTCCCACTAGAAACAGCAAATGGTCATAACCCGTAACCATATGTTTAGCTCCGATATACAGAAAGGGAATTATCTGGATACCAGTGTTGTTTTCTAAGAAGTTACGTGTACTGTCGTCTACACCGTGTGCAAAGGCTTCAAACGAAGCCATTGCACACAGAGATAGAAGAAGGTACACCAAATGCGTTAGCTTTAATTTACCTAACATTTATTTACCCTTCGCTTTTCATTAATGAATTCCCAGAATTGTGCTCTTCAGACTTGTCGTTCGAATGTAAAATTCGAAATAGTGCGGGTAAGACGAAAAGCGTTAAGATTGTTGAAGAAATTACACCTCCTATTACAACGGTTGCCAATGGTCTTTGAACTTCAGAGCCGATTCCTGTGTTTAATGCCATTGGAATAAAACCTAGCGAAGCTACGAGAGCTGTAGTGATAACAGGTCTTAATCTCGTTACTGCTCCTTCAATAATTGCACTTTCGAGCAATTGGTTCCTCGAAATTAAATCCCGAATAAACGAAACAAGCACTAATCCGTTCAGAATTGCTATACCAGATAACGCTATAAAGCCGACTGCCGCAGATATTGAAAAAGGGATGCCTCGAAGGTACAGAGCAAAGATCCCCCCTGTAAGTGCCAACGGAACCCCTGAAAAAATAATGAGCGAGTCTTTTATCGAACCTAGTGCCAAGAATAAAAGTAAAACAATAAGAACAAGTGTGACTGGCACCACAATGCTTAAACGCTCAGACGCAGACTGTAGCTTTTGATAAGTACCACCATATTCAATCCAGTAACTGGCAGGTAATTTAACTTTAGATTTAATCGCTACCTGTATATCTTGAACAAAGCTACCTAAATCTCGACCACGCACGTTGGCAGTAACAACGACTCTGCGCTTTCCGTTTTCGCGGTTGACTTGATTAGCTCCTAAAATAACTTCCATATCAGCAAGCTCTTTTAGAGGTATATGCTCACCATTTGGTAAGGAGATAGGCAAATTAGACAGCGAATTTACATCTTGGCGCTTTTCCTCAGGAAGACGCGCTACAATATCGAAACGTTTATCGCCTTCGTAAAATTTTCCTGCGACTTGCCCCCCCATAGACACAGCTACTTGTGTTTGAAAGTCTTCAAGGCTAAGCCCGTATAATGCGAGCTTTTCTCTGTGCGGTAGAAAAGTGAGTACTGGAAGACCTTTAGTTTGCTCTACCTGCACATCACGTATACCTTCAACATCCTGAATTGCCGTTTCGATTTCTTTCCCGAGTTCAGCCAAAGTATCAAAATCATCACCAAATACTTTTATTGCAAGCTCTGCTCTAACTCCAGCAAGCAACTCATTAAATCGCATCTGTATTGGTTGGAGAAATTCATACCTATTGCCTGGCACAGGTGTAACTAGTTCTTCTAATTCAGCAACTAGCTGTTCTTTAGTCTTATTAGGGTTAGGCCATTCGCTTCTAGGCTTAATAATTATAAAATTATCAGCAACGCTAGGAGGAACTGCATCTGTAGCTACATTCGCGGTACCTATTTTTGCAAATACGCGCTCTACTTCGGGTAACGCTTTTATTCTCTCTTCAAGTACTTTCTGCATCGCAATAGATTGCGATAGTGAAGTACCAGGAATTCTCAGCGCATGCATCGCGATGTCGCCCTCATCAAGGTTTGGCACAAACTCACTGCCGAGCCGCATCCCCATAAATGAAGCCAGCACAACTAATGAAAATGCAACTGTAATGACCAGCCATCTCGCCTTTAAAATAACCTTCAGAGCAGGCCTATAAAGTGATACTGAGGTATTGATAATGATGTTTTCTTTCTCAGTTACCTTGCCTTTGAAAGTTAGCGCAATAGCAGCAGGGATAAATGTAATTGAAAGTACCATCGCGCTAACAAGAGCTATTACTACCGTTATTGCCATTGGGTGAAACATCTTTCCCTCAACACCTGATAGCGCAAATATAGGTAAGTAGACTGCGGTGATTATGAAAACCCCGAATAAAGCAGGTCGAATGACCTCTCGTGTCGCATCGTAAACTAAGGATAAACGTTGTTTGGCGTTAAGCTCGCCTTTTTGAGTGGCATGAGAAAGTCTCCTCAAACAATTCTCAACGATAATGATAGCCCCGTCGACTAACAATCCAAAATCGAGTGCACCTAAGCTCATCAGATTCGCTGTTGTTCGTGTTTGAATCATTCCCGTTACAGTCATAAGCATGGCGAAAGGAATAACTAAAGCTGTCAAAAATGCGGCTCTTATGTTGCCTAATAGTAAGAACAGAACAACAATGACCAAAATAGCCCCTTCAGTAAGGTTCATTTTGACCGTATCTAATGTTGTATTGACTAGTTTTGTTCGATCGTAGACAGCGTTTACGACTATTCCTTCGGGAAGTGACGCGCTAATTTCTTTTATTCGTTCACCAACACCTCTCGCGACCTTTTGGCTGTTCTCGCCTATCAACATAAAGACTGTACTCAGCACGACCTCTCGACCATTCTGTGTTGCAGCCCCAGATCTTAGCTCCTTACCTTCTTTTACTTCCGCGACGTCTTTTACTCGAACAATCTTGCCAAGGTCTGTAGGCAAAGGAATCTCAGAAATTTGTTTAAGCGTTTCCACTTGTCCAGGCAGTCGAATTAACCATTGAGCACCATTTTTCTCAATAAAACCTGCACCTTTATTTGAATTATGCTTTCCTACTGCATTTATGACATCTTGCTGAGTTAAACCGAATAACAATAATTTATCGGGGTTCAGTGCAATAAGGATCTCGCGCTCAAATCCTCCAATTGGGTTGACTTCAACAACGCCTTCTACTTGCATCAATTGTGGGCGAATTACCCAATCATGAACTGTTCTTAAGTCTGTCGGGGAAATTGGACGACCATCTTCATTGGTTGCCCCTTCCTTAGCGTCAACCGTGAACATGAATATTTCACCAAGTCCCGTAGAAATTGGCCCCAACTCAGGCTCCAGTCCTGAGGGAAGTTCAGATTTTGCAGCGTTAATACGTTCATTGACTAATTGCCTAGCAAAATAGATATCAGTGTCATCATTAAAGATTGCAACTACTTGTGATAATCCATAGCGAGATACAGAACGCGTATAAGACAGGTTTGGAACTCCTGACAATGCGGTTTCAAGAGGAAACGTGATACGTTGCTCTACCTCCAGTGGGGTATACCCAAGTGCCTCTGTATTTATTACAACCTGCACATTGGTAATGTCTGGTACAGCATCAATTGGCAGCTTTTGGAAGTTCCAAAGGCCAAGCATCGCTACCGCGAAAACAAAAACGAGAATTAGCTTACTTCTCTCGATTGAAAATTTTAAAATAGCATCTAACATTCAAGGAGTTCCTTAGTGGTCGTGAGACGCGCCCGACTTCTCAATATCAGCCTTTATTATGTAGCTGTTGAGAGTGACATATTCTGTTCCAGAGGGAATGCCGTTTAGTACTTCAACCCATCCCTCTGCTTTTCGGCCGAGCTCAAGCATCCGAACTTCGTATTGATCACCAAACTTTCCATAGACCACCGTGAAATCTCTGAAAGCCTGAAGGGATTCCTCTTTCACAGCTCTTTCAACGGTGAATGAGTCAAAGAGAATTTGGGCAGTTATAAACTGTCCTGGTGAGTAAAAGCCGTCATTATTATTGACAATGGCGCGATAGACTTTTGCTTGCGAGCCGTTAACGGCATAAAGGCTGTCAAAAATTTTAGTGCTTATCGTCTTATCGTGACCCGGAACTTGTATATCGACGGGAGCATCTAACAATTTCTTGTTTTGGTCTTCTGGATATACGTTCAGCTCTGCTATTAATTGCGAGGTATCAGTAATAGCGACTAGTTTCTTGTCTCCCGATTGTTCGCCTACCCCAATATCCTGAAATGTAATTAGGCCATCAATCGGCGATTTAACTTGATAACTTTGCAAGCTTTCGCTTGATTGGATAGTGAAAAGAGTCTGCCCTTTCTTTACTGCTTGACCTAAAATGACATCAACAGAAGTTACTTCGCCTGGATAACGCGCAGATATATTCCTCACTGCATTGGGAGGTAAAACTAACTGGCCATATACTTTGAACCGCTCATTAAGTTTTTTACTCGATACGAAATCGGTTTTAATGTCCATAGCCTTTGCTAGTGAATCATCTATTTTTGTCCTTCCTTCATAGTTATCGTAAGACCATTCGTATGTTTTGCCTTGGTAATTGGCGGTAAGTGAAACTAAAAAAGAGTGAGGTTCATAGATAACCATGTCACCGCGCAGATAATTGCCCTCAACATAAAAATCTATGTCATCGATGCCATCTCCCAAACGCGTGAGTTTTACGTGCACTTCAATGTCTTCAGCTGATATTCGCTGTCCTGCATAACTAGCGTATACACGAAATTCGGGAGGGGTGCCGGTTTCATAAATCGCCAGCTCGATAGCAAGGTCACCCTGTCTCAATACTCGACCATTATTAGGGCCTTTCTCTACTTCTTCTTGAGCAATTTCTTTAGCTGACTCAGCAACAGCTAGGTTACTGATTGCGGATAAGCTAATGCCAATATGGGCAAATGCTATTAAGGTAAATAATTTGCGAAGTTTCATAGTGCTCTCTCATTCTTGGATACCGAAGTACCCGTTAATCTCTCTAATTCAATGTTAAATAGTTGAATGTTGGTATAGGCATCGATTAGGCTCTTCTGCGCATTTAACAGTTCTTTCTGGACTGCAAAGAGGTCCGTATATGAGTAACTTCCGATGTTGTATGCTCGACTAGCTTGCTCATTTGCTTGCTCTAACATCGGAATGGAACTGTTTGATAATTTTTGGATTACATGGAGGCTGTGCTTTAATTTGTGAGTCAACAATAGAGCATCAGTGGAAATACTTTGAAGTAAGGCATCAGATTCAGCAGCACTTTGGCTCTGCTTTGCTCGCAAAGACGTGATTAATCCTTTATTACGACCTTCGCCTCCAATAGGTATTGATATCCCAGCTACAAATGCAAAGTCGTCAATTACTTCGTTTCGTCTAATGCCTGTCGACACTTCCCAAGCGGGTGACTCCTCTACTACTGCCAAATCAATTTCAGATTCAATTTCTTGTTGCTGTAATATGTAGCGTTGGATTTTCGGGTTTTCCTTCAATCTTTTCAAAACTTCATCTAACTCAGAAATTGAAGGAATATTTGTAAGCGTTCCAGTTACTGAAAAGTTTGTAGTGCCCTTCCACTGCGCCGCTAATGCAGATTTTGTTGCTGCAATCTCATGAACAAGATCTTCTACTTCTAGCTCGTACAAAGATAGCGAAGCGCGAGCGCGGAGTTCATCGATAGCGTTAGCTCTTGCTGCTTTTACACGACCTTCTACATTGTCCAAGAGATCTTTCGCTTGGTCTTCTGCAATCTTCGCTAACTTTAAGTTCTCTTTTTGAGCCAATAAGGTTATATACAATCGTGCTGTATTTGCTGCGATATCAACGGCTCTAACCTCTTGATCAATTGTAGTTGCATCAGCTTTCGATGAAGCCAGATTGACCCTAGACTCGATAATGTCATTTTCAAGTAACCATGAAATGCTCAATGTTGCTTGCAATCCAGATACCCCTGAGTTGTTGCCAGAGCCCAAGAAATCCTCGAGTTGCGCATTAACTACTTTAGGCGTGCCAACCTCAGCTTGAGTAATAAGAGCTTTTGCAGCCTCTGATTTATGTGTGAATACATGTAATTCAGGATGTTGTTGCAGAGATAGACTAATTGCATCATTCAATGTGAGTATTTCTTGTGCATTAACACCAACAGACATCCCACTGATGGACATGCTTATAAGCATACCACTCACAAAAAACCGATTGATGATCGGTTTTTTGCTTAATTTTTTTCCAAAAAACATAAATAAATTCCTTATGAAAGCTTTTTAAAAGCCTTCGACTAGGTTTGAAAATAAAAACCGTTCACCGGTCGGTTTTCAGAATTAATTTTAATGGCTAAACACCGTTTCAATAAGATGATGAACACCGTCTAAAGAAGTCATACATAGAAAAAATAATGCAATGGCAAAAGAGAACGCTACAGTCTTATTGATAGGTGACAACTGCAACCTACCCAAGAGGAAATAGATGCGTTGCTCAAGAACATCTGCGCCGAAATTTACAACTAAAGCGCTTGACTTAAGTATGTGCTCTTGCGCATTCAGCTTTGCAACTTTAACTAAAGTGCTTGCAACAAATATCCGGTCAATTCCTTCTTCTAATACAGCATTGTCTGCATCTTGTTCCATAGCCAACACCATCTGTAGAGTTAGTAATCTTGCTATTGGTGCGAAATAAAACGAGACCAAAATACTAAACAGCCACTTTTTCAGGGGATCATTATTTACAACATGCGCTCTTTCGTGCTTTAAAATGACATCAAGTTCTTCGGGAGTAACCTCATTCAAAAGCCCTGTAGTTATGAAGCATTTCTTGCTCCGTATTCCAGAGGTAAACGCTGCAAATTTAGGTATCTCAACTTCATATACCCCCCGGCTTAAGTTTTTTGAGAGGCAAGTTAGCAAGCTCACCTCCTGTCTATGAAGCCATAGCTGTCTCGTCTTTGAAGTCAATACAAACATCATGTAAGAGAGCAGGAGTATTATTGTAACTGCATGCCAACTAAACCAGTTGAAATCTGATATATGATGCCAATGAGCATATTGTTTAGTTTCAAATATGCTTGAGTAGACATATATATCAAGTAAGTAAAGACAGACTAAAATGCTCATTATCCATGGCATTGAAACACAAAACCAAAGCAGAGCTTTCCTTGGTTTTAACTGAACAGATGTTAACTTTTGTCCTAGTAAAGATACGCCAATAGACACAACCAAATTAGTTATTGCGAATGCAATAGTAAAAATTGCTAGCAGGTTGAAGAATATTGTCATTATTTTACTTAATCCTTGTTCACTGACTTGAGCTTTTTTTGCTCTTCTATAAGTTGCTCTAGTTTAGTTAGTTGGTCGACACTAAATTCACTTGAGATGGAAGAAAAAGCTGCGATAAGGCTGCTATCGTCGCCAGCAATAAAGTCACTAGCAACTGACTTTATAAGCTGTCCGATCAACTCGTATCTCTCGACTTTTGTGTTATAGATATATGCATGCCCCTCTTTTTTTCTGGCTAGAAGTCCCTTTTTGAAAAGGCGATCAAGTGTACTCTGGTAGGTATTTAAGCTTCCTCCCCTCACATTTATGAAATGCGAATAAAGTTGCTTTACATCAACATCTTTGTGCTTCCATAAATAATGTAGAACTAGCTTTTCAAGTTCACCAAGATTCATATTCGCCGCACCCTTTTAAAAAACCGATTAACGATAGGTATTATACATAGAGAGTACCGACCGGCAATCGGTTTTTATCTCAGTTTTTTTTTCACTTCATCGTTAGGCGGAACTTATTAATAATATTATCTCACTATATTTTGCACTAAATACACCCACGCTTTCTCAACTCCTCAGCCCATTCTTTAAAGCGTTTTTCGTCGCGCTCTGCGGTCTTTGCACGTCTGTTCAATGTTTTCTTAGACAATGCTTTGGGCTCTTCTTTGTCAAATGTTACTCCAGACAAAGCATCGGCAAACATTTCCGGCTTTACGTGACTATAGTGCTGCTCGATCATTGCTGTACTGGTTCCACATTGGCGCGCAATTACGTCCATGCTGGTTCCGTTGAGAAGCTGCCACGTAATGTAGGTATGTCGAAGAGAGTATAGCGTTCGCGGTCCTCTGGGTGACTCTTTTAATCCCGAACTTTGGAGAGCTTTCTCAAATGCCTTACCTAATTGCTTTGTGGGTTCACCATTTGCTAGCAAAAATAGTTTTTGGTTAGGTGTACGCAGTGGAAAACGTTCTCTGAGTCTAGTTAAAGCACCAATCACATCACGTTTACAAACTACTTTACGAGGGCCTGTATATTTTGTTGTTTTACCTTTGGTGATGTGAATGAAGAATTGAGCTTTAGACCCTTGCGTTTTTATTTCGATGTCCTTCCACGTTAAGGCGTCCATTTCCGTTCCGTGCCTAATACCAGTATTTATTGTTATTTCACAATAATCATAAAGTAACTCACAGATCTGACGAGTTTTTTCACTATGGGCATTAAATTCTCTTTCTAGTATTGCGTCCAATACAGCTTCGTATTCCTCTTCCGAAAATGCAGAGCGGCGTTTGCCTGCTTCACCTTTAGATGAAAGAACAGGTACTTGAGCGGCGATCATCCATTTTTGCTCAATAGCTTCTTTAAAAACGAGCTGAAGAGCAGCATTGTGAGTTAATAATGTAGAGGAGGCTGGAGACTTCTTCATCCGCCCTTTACGCCACTCATCAAATTTAGATATTTCTTCTTGGTCAATTGAAGTAATAAATGTCCGTGAAAAGTAGGGGATGTGGTAGTTTTCTAACGCTCGAATATAGTCTTTATAGGTGCGTTTACCGCCCCCGTGTTCTAGTTGCTCTTCAAGCTTTTCGATGACGCGGTCAGCTACGTCTTTGAATCGCTTACTTTGGACTAGTGTGTTATTTTCGTGTCTAATTTGGTGGTCTAAGAAGATTCGATGTGCCATGGCGATAGCTTCGTCTTTATCTTTCTTCTTAGTTGATTTACAGAGCCATTTTTTGTGATTGGTTAGTATAAATCGCGCATACCAGCGCTCACTGTTATCTTGTTTAAAGATATACAGCTCGTCGTTTATGTCGTGTCTTTCAGTCTGTTTTGCCATAGCGCCAGTAAAACAGAAAAGAGCTCTCTTTGCAAAGAATTTGCAAAGAAATTAAAAGTTGCATATTTTCAATGCTTTAGAGTGGTGATTTGCATTGAAAATCCGCGTGTCCCTGGTTCGATCCCGGGTCGAGGCACCATCATTGGAACCTGATAGTTTATTGAAAG
>NZ_JBQKUJ010000030.1:0-25689 GCF_054968525.1 Alteromonas sp. G5_S2_22_S1
CGCGTGAACGCTGTTCACACGGGCTTTGATCTTATTAACGGCCGTTATAATGCTCGCAAAACGTAAAACATGAACTAAGGGTTCAACAAGGTTGGTTGCCCTAACCCAAGCGCTTGTAAACGCTCAAACTGGGTATCTTTGTCCCCTACTATCAAATAAATCATTCTATCAGGATGTACATATTTACCGTAAAGGCTCTTTATCTCACCCACGGTTAACGCTTTTACCTCAGCTTCTTGCTGTAAAACGTAATCATTGGGCAAGCCAAAGTCGCTAATTTCGCTAACCATATTCAATTTAGCGCCTAACGTTTCAAACGCCCTAGCGCCAGATTTAAGTGTAAACCCTTTCGTAACGTCTAAATCTTCATCTGAATAGTTTGTGCCAAACGCTGCTAATATATCCATGATAGCTTGCGTTGCTTCTAAGGTAACATTCGACCTTACGGCGCTTCGTATGGTGAATTCCCCCGTATATTGATCGCTAGAAAACGACGAACGAATGCCATAGGTGTAGCCTTTGTTTTCACGCAGTTCCTGCATAAGCTGTGAGGCGAAACCGCCCCCGCCTAAACGATAATTCATCACACTTACTTTATAAGCATCATCATGAGTAACATTCGGGGCGGAATGGCCGAAATAAAGCACTGACTGTTTAGCCCCAGGAACGTCATAGAAAAAGAGTTGGGCGCTTTCTGGCAGCTTGGGCTCTGGTACCTTCGCAAAGGTAACATCTTTTGGTAACCATCGCGCATTAAGTGGCGCTAGGCTTTTTACAACGTCCTGTTGTTTGATGTCTCCCACAACATGAAACTTTGCCAATGACGGTGTGAAGTATTTCTCGTAATACTTCTTAACATCTTCGAGCGTTGTGTCATCTACAGTTTGCTTATCACCAAGAACCGTTTGAGCAAACGGATGCGCCTCTCCGTAAAGCAGTGTTTTAAACTCAACCGATGCAATGGAATTAGGGTTCGCTTTTATTTGTTCAATCTGGTTGATTGTATCGTCTTTAGCTAATTCAAACTCTTGTTCATCAAAGCGAGGAGAAAGTATCACTTCAGTGACAAGCTGCATTAAGTCACTGTAGTGCTTAGACAATACCGTTCCGCTAATAGTAATGTCGGTTTCAGAAGCACTGGCCTCCAGAGAAGCGCCTAAAAGCTCAATTTCCTGTTCCAGCTGCTCGGGTGTTTTTTCCGCCGTACCTTTAAGCAAGGTTGTGGCAAGTAAATTGGCGGTTCCTGTTTTACCTGCTGAGTCTAGAAGCATGCCACCATCTAGCTTTAACTCAAACGCGACCAATGGCACTTCGTCATTAGCAATACCCGTTATTTTGATGCCAGACGACAGTGTATTTTGCCAAACCTTAGGTGGTGTAATTTCTATTGATTCACCATAAGCAGGCTCTCTCGTGCGATCAAACGATGACGGAGTACGTTCGTATTCAGCCGCAACTGACGCATCAAAGCTCTCTTCCGCCCCCGCGACAATTTGCTCCTCCACTACATTAGCTTCAGTAGAGCCACTTAACACCAACTCTTGCTGTCCCTTCGGTACAAAGCTGGTGGCCACAAACGGTTTATCCTTGATATAGGTGCTATAAATACGCATTACGTCTTGTTGTGAAACGCCCAGAATTTTATGAACATCTTGGCTGATAAATTCAGCCCCGCCCGCAAAGATTTCGTATTGTGCCAATTGAAAACCTTTACCTAAGACGCTTGAAAGTCCTTGATAAAATTCTGTTTCTTGACCTGCTTTTATGCGCGCCAAATCCTTGGAAGAAATCCCGTCTTTCTCAAAACGGGCGAGCGCTTCGTTAACTCCATCTGCAACAGTATTTAAGTTCACGCCATTAAATGCCATAACCTGCAGCTGTAGCTGTCCAGCGATCTCAGCATCATAGCCATAAAGATAAACATCACTGGTGAGCTTCTTCTCGTCAACAAGCACCTTGTTCAGCGGAGCATTTTTGCCTTGGCTTAAGTACTGGGAAAGTACTTGAAGTGGATAATAGTCATCGTGATATTCAGGTACGGTTGGCCACACCATAGTTAAAAGTGGCGCTTGTGCAAAATTATCTATATGGAATCGTTTTATAGTCTCATTGAGCTTCGCAGGTTGAGGCGGTAATTTGTTAATTTGCTCTCCCGCAGGAATTTCATCGAAATACTTTTTAACCCACGCTTTAGTTTGATTTACGTTAATATCACCCGCGATGGTAAGCACCACATTATTAGGTACATACCATTTTTTGAAAAACTCTTTCACGTCAGCAAGCGTTGCGTTTTGCAGATCATCTAACGAACCAATCACTTGCCAACTATAAGGGTGCCCTTCAGGGTAAAGGTTTTTATCAATCACATATTGATTGTGACCATAAGGACGATTATCCACACTCTGGCGCTTTTCGTTTTTCACCACCTGCTTTTCTTTGGCGAGCACAGGGTCTGTTACGGTATTAATGAAAAATCCCAACTTATCGGCTTCAGCCCAGATCATTTTTTCTAAAGCATCAATGGGTACAGTTTGGAAGTAATTGGTACTATCACGACTCGTCGAGCCATTTGCACCTGAGCCGCCAATTTTCGCGCTGAGTTTATCAAGACCGCCTTTTCCCAAATTCTCTGATTCGAGAAAAAGTAAGTGTTCAAACAAGTGCGCAAAACCTGTTCGCCCTTCTTTTTCTCTGGCTGAACCCACATGCGCAGTGAGGGCGACAGCAGCAACGGGATCAGACCTGTCAACGTGCAGTACAACGGTAAGCCCGTTATCCAGAGTAAAACGCTCGTAGTCTACGTTGAACTGTGACGTATTTTGGGAAGCAGTACTATTATCTGCATTAGCGGTTGTTTCGCTGGTTATATCGGAAGCAGTTCGTACATTTTGTGGATCATTGGTGTTATGCGTACACCCTATCGAAACTGCACTTAGTGTTATTACAGCAATTGCAGTGTACATTCTTGTTCGTTTGAATGTTTCAAGCATTATATATGTTCTTTGCCAGTCAAAAATGTAACAAGTACCACAAGTGCACCACCAGTGCCATGACATTCCTTTTTCAGACATTTTTGGCATGCCTAAAAAGGCGGCGTTCATCTTTTACAGAGTGCAATATAAACATATGATTAATATGAGTTTTATTTCTTTTTTTCAACGCTCAACACCCTGCAGCTAGAGCAACCTTAATTAGCTACCGACATAGTTCGTTACATTTTCCACACCTCAATTTTGAACAAATTAGGTAATTTACAATCTACATCTATTACACAAGCCATGTCGTGATAAAACTTTGATCTAACGAGCAATGTACGAAAAGTGAGAACCGAAGCCGTGTTAAATCTAAAACAGAGCGTTAAGAACAACCTGCCTTTCATTTTATTTATGGTTTTGCTTTTCTCGTTTCGAAGCAGTGTTGCTGATTGGTATCATGTCCCTACAGGCTCTATGGAGCCCACCATTCAAGTAGGCGACCGCGTGGTGGTTGATAAATCAGCCTACACGCTAGAATTACCGTTCACAGACGTTGTTGTCGCGAAAACTGGTAACATCAATCGCGGTGACATTGTAATTATTGACAGTAATGCAGCTGATACCAGACTCATTAAACGTGTGGTTGCCATTGAAGGTGATAAGGTCAAATTAGAAAACAACGTTCTTTTTATCAATGGTGAAAAAGCAACGTTAAGCGTCAAAGGTCACAATCTTTATTCCGAGCAGATTTTAGGCCAAACACGAACCATAGCGCTTAACCCATTACCTAGCCCTGCGAAAAACTTTAACTTGATCACTGTGCCCAGAGATCACGTGCTGGCAATGGGGGATAATAGGAACAATAGCGTTGATTCTCGTTATTATGGCTTCATTCCAATTGAAGAAATTCAGGGCAAAGCCACCTCTGTTGCATTTTCACTAGATCCGGACGATATGTATTTACCGCGAAAAGACAGGCTTTTCACATCACTTCACTAGGGCTGAACAGTATCCTTACTTGCAAAAAGGCCAAGCTAGACCTTTACTTGCGTTCAATTTTTCGGCAAAAAAAATCTGGTCAGATCTGATAAAGAGGTGATATTCACGTATATAAAGAAAAATGTAGGAGCAATTGCATATACGTAAATTCTTACTAATGAATTACAAATAGCGGTCTTGTTCCTTATCAAATTCCCACTTCCTCAACACCAATTAACTAAGCCGCAACCCTCTATTTTTACGCTGTTTTTAGTTTAACTTCACGGCCGCTTCATCCCGCTTCACATTTAAAAAAGTAATACATGGTTTACACACTTTGTAACCAAGTGTCACATCTTTCGTGTTTTCCCCTATTGCAACTTAAGTATTAGGAGTGCTATTCATAATTTTGCAACATCATCGTGTTGCAAAAACACACAACAAGTAAAATGGAAATAAGGAAATAACAATGAAACAAGGTCGTAAAGTAAGTGCTATAGCAGTGGGATTAGCGCTTGCAGGAATTACCTCACTAAGCCCAGTGCATGCACAACAAGCTGACGAAGAAGCAGCGAACCTTGAACGAATTGCAGTAACCGGCTCTCGCATTAAACGCACAGATATAGAAGGTCCCTCTCCTATTCAGTCAATTGACGCCACAATGATTGAAGGCATGGGCTATGAAAACCTTCAGCAACTATTAGAAAGAATGCCCGCTACCGGCGCTGGTACTTTCTCAACACGTAACAATAGCCAAGACTCAACCGCTAACGGCGCAGCAGCCGTATCGCTTCGAGGTATGGGGCCAGATGCAACGCTAGTGCTTATTAACGGTCGCCGAGTAGCAATCAGCGCGTTTGCAGAAAGTATCACTAACTCATTTGTTGATATTAACTCTATCCCGGTATCAGCCATTGAGCGCATTGATATTCTAAAGGACGGCGCCTCGGCTATTTATGGCTCAGATGCGGTTGCGGGTGTAGTAAACGTAGTACTTAAAAAAGACTATGAAGGTCTAGAGATCAATGCAGGCTACGGCGGCACAACAGGTCCTAGTTACGATGAAACCACAGCAAGCATTTTGTGGGGTTCGCAAAGCGAGAAAAGCAGTGCCACTGTTATTATCGACTATTTCAATAACAGCACCCTAGGAGCTGACGAAATGGGTCGCTTCGGTACAGCAAACCAATCGCCTTACGGCGGCATGGATTTTCGCTCATCACGTGGGTACCCGGGTTATTTTTATGTTGATGGCGTAAAAACTATCGACCCAGACTGCCCGGAAGATAGCGCCACAGCGTCTGGTAGTTGTTTATTCGACTACGGCCCGTTTGGTTTAACGATTCCAGCCTCTGAGCGCGTAGGCTTTATCGGTCAATTCGACTATAAAATTGGCGATGAAACTACCGCGTTTATGGAAGTTGCTATGCAGCACAATACGTCTGAAGCAGGCGGTGCAGCAACGCCCCTTGATGAAGACGCAGGCTTGACAGTTCCAGGCACTCACCCTGATAACCCGTTTGGACAAGACATTGAAATAGGTCGCTACCGCCCTGTGGATGCTGGCGCTCGCCGTTGGGATATCGAGTCAGACACCCTTCGATTAGTCGCAGGTTTACGCGGTACGTTTAACGACTACGACTGGGAAGCGTCGGTTCAAAAAGGTCGCAGCCGTTCAGAGCAAAGCGGTGACCAATCGCAAGGTTGGGTTCGCGTTGATTGGCTACAAGAGCAAATTGATCTTGGCAACTACAACCCCTTTGGCGGCGTAACTAACCCTCAAAGCGTAATTGACGAAATTACGACCAGCCTAGTGCGTCGTGGTGAATCGCGCATGACCAGTGTTGATGCACATATCACTGGCGAAGCGTTTGACTTTGGCGATGATGTCGTCATGATGGCGGCGGGTGTTGAATACCGTGAAGAGCAAGTGTCTGACGTTCCAGATGTTCAGTTTCAACGCGGTCTGATCTTTGGTACTGAGTCAGTATCAGCTTCAGCAGAACGCGATCAATACGCAGCATATTTAGAGCTTTCAATTCCTTTGGCTGAAGAGCTAGAGCTACAGCTTGCAGGCCGTTACGACCACTACAGCGACTTTGGCAGCACGACTAATCCTAAAATTGCGTTACGTTGGGCACCAAGCGATGAAGTTACGGTTCGCGGTTCATGGGCCCAAGGCTTTAGAGCGCCTTCGCTTGCACAAGTGGGTTTAGGCCCATCACAGAAAAGCGTATTCTTTGTTGATCAATACCGCTGTCAAGCAACAGGTCAAGACTGTGAATCATTGGATTACAACATCGAGTTTGCGGGTAACCCTAATCTAGATGCAGAAGAATCAGAGTCATGGAACGTGGGCGTAATCTATGCGCCTATTCAAGAACTGGGCCTAAGCATCGACGTGTGGAGTATTACTCAAGATAACAAAATTGACGAACAGCAATTTGGTTTGGTTTACGACGCTGAGTGTAATAACCAGGACAGCACAATCTGTGTACGTCTAGACCCACAACAGGGTGAGTCGCTAGGTGTTATCCAGAAGATATTTAACACTTACCAAAACGTATCGTCACAAAAAGCCTCGGGTGTTGATTTCAGCGCTAATTACAGCATGGAACTAGAAGAGTACGGCAACGTACGCTTCAACCTAGATTGGTCTTACATGAACGAGTTTGAAAAAGACGGTCTAGAGTATACGGGCGAATACGGTTACCCAGAGCACCGCTGGTTGTTCGGTACAACGTGGTCGAAAGGCGCGTTTGATGCCAATTTAAACATCAGCTTTATTGGGGAGTTTGAAGACACCCCTGATATCGACTTCGACGGTGTATTAGATTTTGAAGAAAATACCTCTAGAACCGTGGATTCTCAAATGCTGGTAGACCTTCAGTTTGGTTACAACTACAGCGATAACCTTCGCCTAGTGATTGGTTCTAACAACTTGCTAGATGAAGAGCCGCCGTTTGCAATCGGTAACGGCGATAGCGACCTTTATGGTTATGTTGGCAGCGTACACAACCCGCGTGGCCGCTTTGTTTACTCTAAACTAACTTACCGCTTCTAAAAGTAGCTAAAACGACAAAGCCCTCAATGCATTTAATATGCATCGAGGGCTTTTTATTTGTGTTGTTGAATGAATGTTTAAAAAAACAGATATTCAAAAAGGTACCTCTTTGCTGACGAAAACACTATATCTATAAAAATTAGAAAAAAGACCTGTTCTCTATACCTGATTATCGAATATTGCTAACTATGCGTTTGTATGAAAAATTACTCGAACCACCGACTATTTAGCGTTAACCATAAAAAATGCCAGCTAAGCTGGCATTATCTCTTTATAAGCTTTCGCTTCAACGACCTTGGGTTTACATGCCAAAGTGGATAAGTATTAAATTACCGACCGCAGCACAAAGCATTGCCAAAAAGGTAAGAATCATGCCCGTAAAGCGCTGCCAGCTAACGCCAGAGTGGCGACCTAGCCCGTAAGCATGCAAAGCACGTCCAAACAGCAACGCGCTGCCGAGGGCATGTACGGCCCAGATTTGGCCGGTGTTTGCTTCGAAACACGCGATCATAATAAGCGTAATAGGTACGTATTCGCTAAAATTGCCATGGGCTCTAGCTAAGCGACTGAGATCTTCATGACCACCATCGCCAATGCCCACTTGGTGTCGACGTCTGGCACCAATGACTAAAAACGATAAATACAGGTAGCAAATACCCAGTAAGCTGGCGTAAAACGCCGTGATTGGCAAAACCATGGTCTACTCCACATGTTATAGTTATATCGCGTTGCGTTAATCTGCGCATGTCTTCTCATAGCATCAAAAGACATTAAACGTTATCCGCTAATAAGTTACAAGCAACAAAAAAGGCCGCACAAGCGACCTTTTATAAACGTTGTTAGTGATTAACCTAAACGCTCTGCAAGTTCAGCACTTACTTCTTCAACTGGGCGAGTACCATCTAGCTTGTGGTATTCACAGTTTCCGGCTTCGGCTTCAGCACTGTAATAATTTACTAACGGCTTTGTTTGCTCGTGATAAATCGCTAAGCGCTTGCGTACCGTTTCTTCTTTGTCGTCATCACGCACGATGAGGTCGTCACCCGTCTCGTTGTCTTTACCTTCCACTTTCGGCGGGTTGTAAACCACATGATATACGCGACCAGAGGCGGGGTGTACGCGACGGCCACCCATACGCTCAACAATAACGTCATCCGGCACATCGAACTCAATACAATGATCAACAGAAACACCTGCTTCTTTCATTGCATCAGCTTGTGGGATAGTACGAGGGAAGCCATCTAGCAAGAAACCGTCTTTACAGTCGTCTTGTGCGATACGCTCTTTTACTAGGCCAATAATGATTTCATCAGACACTAGCTTGCCTTCGTCCATTACACGCTTAGCTTCAAGACCTAACTCTGTGCCTGCTTTAATTGCAGCACGAAGCATATCGCCCGTTGAAATTTGTGGAATGCCATATTTGCCCATTAAGAACTGAGCTTGTGTGCCCTTACCCGCGCCAGGAGCGCCGAGAAGAATGATTCGCATGAGTGCGTTCTCCGCTTATGATTTTTGAACTTTTTACTTCGGGCACTTTACACATTCAGCACTAGAGTGACAAGTGTAAGGCGTACCCAAAAGTTAATCTTAAGACTAATGGCGAATATATGTTCAGCTTATAGGCGCTTTTGCTTTTTTATACCTATAGCTTAATGTTCACCCCTTACTTATTCATCGTCGCTCAGAATAAAAGAACGCGCCTGAATTTGATTAACTCGAATGATTAAACCACTAAAATATAGCATAACGAAAACAGTAAACTTACTTTTGTTAGCCTTATAAATAGAAAAACGGGCATTACGCCCGTTTTTATTGATTAAACTGTGGGTTTAACCGGTTATTTTGCCAACTTCATTAACAATGTGTTCAAGTTCTGAACAAAGGTAGAAGGGTCTTTCAGACTGCCTTGTTCTGACAGTGATGCCTGGTCAAATAACACGCCAACCCACTGATTGAACAACTCTTCATCTTGGGTATCTGCTAGCAATTTAACTAAGCTGTGCTCAGGGTTAAGTTCAAAGTGATACTTCACTTCTGGCACAGTCTGACCCGCAGCTTGCATAAGCTTCATCATCTGCGTTGTCATGCCGTTATCATCGGCAACAATAACCGCCGGAGAATCTGTTAGGCGGTGCGTGAACTTCACGTCAACTACCTTATCACCTAGCGCAGCTTTCGCTCTTTCAAGTACGCCTTCTACTTCTTTTTCTGCTTCTTCTTGCGCTTTCTTAGACTCTTCGTCCTCTAAGTCGCCTAAATCTAGGTTTCCTTTCGCAATTGAAACAAATTGCTTCTCGTTAAATTCAGTCAGGTGAGACATTAACCATTCGTCAATGCGCTCGCCCATTAGCAGTACTTCAATTCCTTTCTTGCGGAAAATTTCAAGGTGCGGGCTAGATTTAGCGGCCTGCAGACTGTCTGCAGTTACATAGTAAATCTTGTCCTGACCCTCTTTCATCCGCTCGATGTAATCGGCGAGTGAAACGGTTTGAGCGTCAGACTCATCGTGGGTCGATGAGAAACGCAGTAGGCCCGCAATTTTTTCGCGATTACTAAAGTCTTCTGCTGGACCTTCCTTAAGCACGTTACCAAACTCGTTCCAGAACGACTGATACTTGTCGCTGTCGTTCTTCGCCATTTTCTCAAGCATTTGTAGCACACGCTTAGTGCAACCTTGACGCAGCGCTTGCGTGATCTTGTTATCTTGAAGAATTTCACGAGACACGTTAAGTGGAAGGTCGTTGCTGTCTAGTAAACCTTTTACAAAGCGCAGGTAGGTTGGCATGAACTGCTCTGCGTCATCCATAATGAAAACGCGCTGAACGTAAAGCTTAAGACCGTGGTTTTGATCGCGGTTCCACATGTCAAATGGCGCTTTAGAAGGGATGTACAATAAGCTAGTGTACTCGGTTTTACCTTCTACTTTATTATGTGCCCATGCTAGCGGGTCTGCAAAGTCGTGAGAAATATGCTTGTAAAACTCATTGTACTCTTCATCAGTAATCTCTGACTTTTCACGAGTCCATAGTGCGGTAGCCTTGTTAACCACTTCCCACTCGCCAGGCTGCGCTTCAATTTTCTCGCCATCTGGGCCTTCACTTTCAGGCACCTCATCTTTCCACATTTGTACAGGAATGCTGATGTGGTCTGAGTACTTGCTTACAATAGAGCGCAGACGCCATGTATCGGCAAATTCTTTTTCATCCTCGCGTAGATGAAGCGTAATCTCGGTACCGCGAGTAGGCTTGTTGATCTCAGCAATAGTGAATTCACCTTCACCGTCTGAAATCCATTCTACGCCAGCCGCTGCGTCAGCGCCCGCCGCACGGGTGCGCACGGTCACTTTATCTGCAACGATAAACGCTGAGTAGAAACCTACACCGAACTGACCGATAAGCTGCGAGTCTTTCGCACTATCGCCAGAAAGTTTGCTAAAGAAGTCTTTAGTGCCCGATTTTGCAATGGTACCAAGGTTGGCAATGACTTCATCGCGAGTCATACCAATACCGTTGTCTGTAATGGTCACTGTGTTAGCTTCTTTATCTACGCTTAACTTAACGCATAGGTCGCCATCATTTTCGTACAGGCTATCGTTTTCTAGCGCGCGAAAGCGAAGCTTATCTGCTGCATCTGCCGCATTTGACACGAGTTCACGTAGAAAAATTTCTTTGTTTGAATACAAAGAGTGAATCATCAGATGAAGAAGCTGTTTTACTTCTGTTTGAAAACCGTGAGTTTCTTTGTGGGCTGCTTCAGCCATAATCCAATATCTCCTCGTTGAATGGATCACGTTAACTGATAAACAGGTAAGGACGCTCAGCGCATTTTTCAACGTTTAGAGCGAAAATTTATTTTATATGAGAGCGTTTTTTTGAAGGTAACGAGGCGGCGCAGAAGTAATACACCGCAATTAAGAGCTTGATACGTTACTGTTACTGAGGTGCTAATTACGCGAAAACCATGCGCAACAAATTATAATTTGCGACGGCCTGAAAATGCATGAGTAAGGGTATTGCCATCGATATACTCTAACTCCCCCCCAACAGGCACACCGTGGGCTATACGAGAGGCATCCACGTTGTGACTGGCGCACAACTGGGCAATATAATGCGCCGTGGCTTCTCCCTCAACCGTTGGGTTTGTAGCAAGAATGACCTCGTTAATGCCACCCGCGCTAAGGCGCGCTTCAAGTTCAGTTAATCCTATTTCTTCAGGCCCCACGCCATCGATAGGCGATAGATGCCCCATCAGCACGAAATACTGGCCTTTGTAGCTCAACGTTTGCTCGATAGCTAACACATCTTGAGGGCTTTCCACGATACACAGTAAGCCACTAGCCTCTCTCTCTGGGTGACGGCATATCTCGCAAAGTTCATCTTCGGTAAACGTTCTACAGCGTTTACAGTGATGTATGTGCTCCATGGCATTGTGCAAAACGTTACTGAGATCGATAGCACCTGTACGGTTTCGTTCCAAAAGGTGGAACGCCATTCTTTGGGCGCTTTTATTCCCAACGCCAGGGAGGCAGGTTAGTGCCTGGATTAATTCTGATAGTAACGGGCTAAACTTCATATTTTCTACTGCTTAGGTGCTTCTTTGACGCTTTGTGGGCTTTCGCGGTATTTAATCACGTTCCGCTTTGCTTGGTCGAGTTTAACTTCGTAAATATTACCACCAAATAACCCTTTGTACTCTTCATCGGTGAACACCAGAGTATTGTCATCATAGAATGTTACTGCTTCTTTTTGCGTCACCACACCAAGGTCTATGCGTGATACATCGCCACTGAAGAAATTATCACCGTCAAAGTTCTCAAATAACCATAAACTGGTTGAGTCAAGAAGTACCAGCTTAGTTCTATCTGGGCTTATTGCCGCTGAGGTTATCCAACATAACTTTTCTAGCGTGGTACAGGTTTTGAATTCCCCGATGAGCTGGGCATCGAAATTAGCGGCGTGATCACCAACTTTATAAAGCTTGGTAATGCCGTCAAAGGGCTGTGTTCTGTTTTTCGTGAACAAATAAAGGTTGCGTTTATATTCAACAAACGCCTCTAAATCGTAATTTTTATCTTCAGGTTTAACTTTCCCATCACCCATTTCGGGGTAAGTAAACTTAATAATCTCCGCTTCCGTGGTGTCGGTTTTAATATCGATTGGGTTTTCTATTTTGTAAATAGTAAGCCAGCGGCGCTTGTTGTCGTTATTACCAAAATCACCGAGAAAAAAGTGGCCAAAACTATTTTGCGTCATGTCCTCCCAATCCACATTTTTAGCATTTGTCACAGTCACTTCTCTTTCAATCGTGCCGTCTTTGTTAAGCATGTATAAGACGGGGCCGTCGCCACTGTCGTTTATTGCCCAAAGTCTTTTGTATTTGTCGAATTCAATACCGGAAATCTCTTTAAGCTTTGGGTCGACCGTCACTGTTTTCATTCTGAACAGTTCGTGAATACTCATGAAAAATAGCACGGCAGCAACGGGAAGTAGTATGACCGTGGTGATAACTAAGCCTTTCCTTAGCACTACAAAAGCCTCTAGATAATAATTGAGTTAACGTTTTCCCTGCGCTCAAAAATAGTGTTAGTTGAAAAGTAAGCTAGGGATAGGAAGTAAATAATATAACGAACCATGTGATAATAAAGACCATTTTCACACGAAGCGCATTTTAGTGCGATAGGTATCGTTGCGTCGATACAATTATTGAACATAATGAAAGCGTGTAATATTTAAACACCTACACTAGTGCTAGGCGCCCTCCCCGAAAGCTAAATCTACGCATACTATTTGGGCTCACCGGCCCCATACATTACCTTAAACCTTAAAGCCAAAAGACCGAATAGACTGCTTAAGTAGTTTCGTATCGACGGGCTTGGTTAGAATATCAACATGAAGGAGCTCTTCAGGTAGCTTAATTGCCGCGCCGTAGCCGGTGATAAAAACAAAAGGAATCGACTGTTTTTCGATTTCAACGCCGAGCTGAAAGGTATTTTCATGACCAAGATGCACGTCCAAAAACATCATGGAAGGCTTATTTTTTGCCAGTGCCGCCCTAGCCGAACTGACGTCGCCAAATATTTCAATTCCCTCAATGCCCAGTTGCTGTAAATGCTTTTTAATATCTAAAGAGATAAGCAAGTTATCTTCAACAATGTAGGCCGTAGTGAGCGGCACATTTTCTTTAACAGTACTCCCCTCCTGCAAGATTCTCTTGTTGCTAAGCGTTTGCTTAGGATCACTAGCAGCCCCTATTTCGATATACTGTCGAGGGATCACAAACTCTGCTGTCAGCCCCGTAATTTCAGGTTTTAACTCCGCTTGGCCGTTGAGTTCATGAGGAATAACAGATTTAATTACCGTCATGCCGAAACTGTCGTCCCCGAGCCATTGCAATGGCGGCCCGCCACGTTCTTTCCATGAGATGGTACATCCCTTATCATCGAGTTCCCACGTTATTGATACACATCCATCGTTATTTGTCGCACTCAGTGCACCGTATTTCGCGGCGTTAGTAATCATTTCATGAGTGGCTGAATCATTTAGATAATGAGAAGCATTTTTAGACAGATAGGTAACCACGCCAGCGCTATCTAGTATAACCATAAAGCCATGATTTTGGATTTTCCCCAATAGGTGGATTGGCTCTTTATCACACTCAGTGACCAATGAAGATAGTTCGTCGGGATCGCTACTCATAATTACTCAACTGTTTTGAATACTTGTGAAATTATTTGCCTAGGTTTAACAATACCTCAGCATACCTAAATCCTATGGCGAAAATAAACCTTGAAGTAAAGTGCGTGTAAACCTCGCAAAAATACCTACTATTTAAAACATAGACTATTTTTAAGCGTAATAATACGGCTTATGCGATTTTATCTATATGCTTTTGTAAAGCTTGTTTACTTACGTAGACACACCTCAGGTATGGCTTGAAATTTAGGCTTCTGCAATGAGGTGAAGTGGTATTGAATTAAAATAATTTAAGCTAAAAAGGCTCATTAAAATGAAGCGGCGCATGCCTAAAAACTAAAAAAGCCCTGGTAAAAACCAGAGCTTTTTAGCGGGAGTTAGGCCCTATTTGGCCCCATCACTTTGTATGTGACTAAAAGCCAACAAAACGGCGGCTTTTAGCCTAAAACGGCATTTTGAAGCCAGGAGGAAGTGGCATTCCGCCAGTGACATCACCCATCTTCTCTTTGCTGGTCTCTTGAACACGACGAACAGCATCGTTGAACGCTGCCGCAACCAAGTCTTCAACCATATCTTTGTCGTCGTCCATCAACGACTCATCGATATCAACGCGACGAACATTGTGGTTACACGTCATCGTTACTTTAACCATGCCCGCGCCAGCTTCACCAGTAACTTCTAGATTAGCTAAGTCGTCTTGTACTTTCTGCATGCGCTCTTGCATTTGCTGCGCCTGCTTCATGATATTGCCCATTCCACCTTTAAACATAATGTTTGTCTCGCTTCGTTTTGGTGTTAATAATTATGCTATCGCGCTTTAACCGTATCGGTTAGCACTGACCCATCGAAAGTCGATAGCAATGCTTGAATCGTCTCATCGGTTTTAATAACCGAGTGCGCATGCGCGTGTCGCATGGCATGAATTTCTTGCTGTAATGCAAACGGCGTGGATAACGGTTCACCCAACGTAATACTAACTTCTACGTTTTCACCCAGGCCGTGATGAATTGCATCAATTAACTGCTTTTTAGCACTGTCTTTTAATAAATGCGTCTGACTATGGTGAATTTCAAGGGACACGTGATTGCCATTTCGCGAAAATGCCGCATGTAATACCAACTGCTTAAGCAAGCCTGCTACCGGCATTTGCTCAACCAAGTTGCTCCAGTCATCAATTTGACTGGCGTGAGTCAGCTTACTTCCATCGGAAAGATAAGCGTGTAAACTACCCTCATAAGTTGTACTTAAGGGCGTATCAAAATCTAATGCGTCCCTAGTAAATGAACGTTCACCGGCATTTTCACCACGCTCATAAAAGCCGTGTTCCTTGCTCTCGAGTTCATTGGCGCGAGGAACAGGCGTAAGTGACGGCTCAACTGAATGCCCGTCTTGAACTGACTTCCCTGTATCCCAAGGCGGAGCATCTTCTACCTGCGGGTTAGGGTTATAATTTGCGTCACTCTCATCATTTGAAAAAGGCATATCCTCTTCAAAATCATCTAGGGCAAAGGCATCATGACCGGAATCATTGTTATCTGCAAAGTCAGCATTTGTGCTTGCCTGTTCACTACCACCAAGTAATTGTGTATCGCTACCGTCGTTAAGCGCATTGGCACTCTGATGGGCAGTTATACTGTCTTGGCTTTGTTCGGACTCTGGAGCGGCTTCAAGCGCTGGACTGTTAATGGGTTCAGGACTGTTACTTAGCTCAGGGCTGTTACTTAGCTCAGGGCTGTTAATCGGCTCAGGGCTGTTCTTTTCATCAGCCACTGTGCTAACAGCGTCCGTTTTACTTCTAGTAAACCGCGCTTGTATTTCACTAGCGCTTTGCGTTTTAGCATTAGCCGCACTACTACTTTTTGCGTCAGCGTCTTGCGCTTTTTTTTGTTTGAGTTTTTGGCGCAATGCCAGCATATCGGCGGTAGAGGTTAACTGTTCTTCTGCTGACGGCGATGGCTCAACTATACGCTCGCTTTCGGGCGTGTCCAATTCGTAATGGCCACTCTCATCCTGTAGAGGTGGCATGTCATCCATATAAGCGTCTAGCGGTGGTTCATCAAAATATTGAGCAACAGGGCTTGCTTCTTCGTCTTCAACTGATGCATTGCTCTGAGGCTCTTGTGCCTCAGATGCACTGGCGCTGGAAAGATTCGCTTCAAACGCTATATCAGTTTCAGCGGCCGTATTTGTTTGCGTATTAGAAACCGCGGTGGGCTCTTCTTCGTTCGCTACGGTTTCAGCGGGAGCTGATGACGGGAGATCCGTCGACGCATCAGCTATAGGACTCTGTGGCGGTGTCTTAGGTGAAGTAGGTTTATGCTCTGGCTGCGCTTCAATTTGCGCTTCGCCTTGGTCTATCGTTGCAGAAGTTTCGCTTAAAGGCGGTTCCTCCTGCTTACTAACGTTTCCCGGGCCACCACTGGGAGAAGCATGGTTTACAGGTAAATTATGCTCACTCCTCCCGTTTTCTATCTCGTCTACGGTTTCAGCTATTGGCGCGTTTGGTGCAAAGGCCATCATACGCATTAGCGTCATTTCAAACGCGCTTTTACCATCGGCAGCAAAAGGTAAATCTTTTCTGCCTTGCAATGCAATTTGATAAAGTAGCTGTACTTGTTCTGCAGAAATAGTTTTGGCTAATTGAAATATCGCTTTTGCCGACGTGGTTTCAAGCTTGCAGGCTTCTGGCACCCATTGCGTCAACGCAATTTGGTGAAGCAAGCTCGCCAACTCACTATGCACATTGTCATAATCAGGTGCTTGTTCAGCAATGTCGTTAACCAACTGTAAAACCTCGGCAGGGCTTTTATTCACCACCGCATGAATTACTTTCAAAAGCTGGTTTTTGTCCATCAGGCCAAGCATGTCGGTAACAACCGACGCCATTACTTGATTCCCACCCTGAGCAATTGCTTGGTCGGTTAAACTCAGCGCATCACGCATACTGCCCTGTGCCGCCCTAGCCAGCAAAGCCAAAGCAGGCGCCTCAAAAGCAAGCTGCTCTTGCTGAAGTATATGAGTAAGCTGACCGACTATTTGCTCTCGCGACATCGCTTTCAGGTTAAACTGCAAGCATCGCGATAAAATGGTGATGGGGAGTTTTTGTGGATCTGTTGTCGCCAATAAGAACTTTACATGCGGAGGCGGCTCTTCTAGCGTTTTTAACAGCGCATTAAAGCTATGTTTAGAAAGCATGTGTACCTCATCGATAAGGTACACTTTGTAGCGCCCGCGGGTTGGCTTGTATTGTACGTTATCAAGAAGCTCTCGAGTGTCTTCCACTTTGGTTCTTGATGCCGCGTCAATTTCAAGCAAGTCAACGTAATTACCCTGCTCTATTTCTTTACAGGTATTGCATTGACCGCAAGGGTTTGCCCCTTGCCCTTCCTCACAGTTAAGGCTTTTTGAAAAAATACGAGCAATGGTCGTTTTACCAACACCACGCGTACCTGTAAAAAGATAAGCATGGTGTAAACGGTCGTTATCGAGCGCATTTGAAATAGCAGACACTACGTGCTCTTGACCTACAAGTTCACTGAACTTGCCTGGTCGCCACTTCCTTGCCAGTACCTGATAACTCATTATTACGTATTTCGCCCTTGTTGCTGTTTTTGCTTATTGACGTTTATTCGCCTTCAAACTCGCAAATAGAATAACTTTCTATATCAAGCGCTGAAAGCTTTTGCTTACCGCCTAAATCAGGAAGGTTAATAACAAAACCTGCATGATTGATCTCGCCACCTAACGAGCGAATTAACTTGGCAGAGGCAGCGATAGTTCCGCCCGTTGCAAGCAAGTCGTCGATAAGAAGTACTTTATCACCCGGTTCTATGGCGTCTTTATGGATTTCCAATGTATCCATACCATATTCCAGTTCGTAGCTTTCGCTTACTACTTCACGTGGAAGTTTATTGGGTTTCCTTACTGGTACAAAACCAATGCCCATTTCGATGGCCAATGGCGCACCAAAAAGGAACCCGCGTGCTTCGGTACCTGCGATCTTGGTAAAACCCATGCCCTGATACTTTTCTACAAGTAAGGAGATACAGCTACTGAATGCTTTGTGATCTTCTAAAACGCTGGTCACATCTCTAAATAAAATACCTGGCTTTGGATAGTCAGGTACGGTTTTCACTACTGATTTAATATATTCTGCAGTCACAATTATGCCTTGAATGTCTGCGTTATAACCAGAAGGTGAACCAGCCGGCGATGATATGCATCAACGGGAACGCGATTAGAGTTACTAGCGATGCTAGAAAGTACCACTTGTTATAGACTTCTTTGAAATCTGAATTGTTAGCCATTTGCACTACCTAAACAATTTTTGTGAACAAAAAAATGGTGCTAAATGTTAATCGAAAGCAAGCGTGATTGACAGCGCTAATATGATCGATCGCTCACTTTCACACCAGATCCTAGCGAAAGTTTAATGTAAAGCAGGAAAATTTTGCTTATCAGCTAGAAAACGGGAAGTAGTATGCCTTTATTTAGCATGTCTGTGAGTGTCTCATTCATACCATTTTCAAGCACGTTTGAAGGTATTTGCGGAAGTTGCTGGGATAACGCGTTAGCTAATTGGTCTGTTTTCATTCCCTGTTCATTTTGTTCCAGCGTATTGACTAAAATAGCGGTGACCGGATTAACATGGGCAAATTGCACGTTACAGTTACGGTCTCTATAAACGACATAAAATTGTTGTTCTTGAGCCGGTTGCTCGGGAATGTAATCTTCACCTATAAGATGAACCTCAAAATGGTACGCTGCTAGCGAGGCATAAGGCGAAACCCTGACAGCTGCAACAACGTCGTCTTGATTATAAAAATCGGCGTTTTTTTGATTTTTCCTTATGCTGACATCAAGCTCTAACCATTCGTAATGAGCAAGTTCTGCAGCAAAAGTAGGTAAAGCAATATCAAAGCTAGGCTCGGTTGAAAGATACTCAACAAACTCTTTACTGATTTCCGCGAAATACGGCGAACGACACTCGTGCTCAATAAAAAATTGACGCACAATGCCCTCCCATCCTTTCTCGCCATACAGCTTTAATACGATAGATTTTAAAACCGGAAACCCGGTACTAACGAAATTGTCGATATTATTAAAAAATAATGACTGATAGATCTTCATCCGCCGGGTATGGTCTGCATCGCTGCTGTTAAATGTGCGAGGGTCTTTGATCGCATTTACGAATGTATTTTGCGTTGTCAGAAATGATCGCGTCACGCTACACTCCCTTTCGCATCTGCTATACGTGCGGCTTCACACCTTGATTGAATTTGCTTAATCTTTTTCACTTCTGTCAGCAACGCGCTTAGGGGCGGAATGTTAAAATCACGCTCTAGCAACGTCGGAAATACACCATGGGTAAGGTAAGCATACTCCAATAGTTCCCAAACTGGCTCAATGACATCTGCCCCGTGTGTATCAACCTTTAAATCTTCAGCTTCATCATAATGACCAGCAATATGACCATATACAATCTTGTCTGACGGCAAACCCTTTATAAATGTCTTTGCATCGTATTTGTGGTTAATGCTGTTCACGTAAACATTGTTTACATCGAGAAGCATCTGACACCCAGACTCTTTTAAGATACTCGAAGTAAATTCTAGCTCGTCCATTTCTTGGCCAGGCGCAATATAATAAGAGACATTTTCTAACACTAACGGTCGTTCAATAATATCTTGAACTTGGATAATACGAGATACAACGTGATTAATAGCGTCCTCAGTAAAGGGAATTGGCATTAAATCGTACATGTGACCGTTACCAGAGCAAAAACTTAAGTGCTCACTGTAAAGGTCGATATTATTCGCATCTAAGAAGCGCTTAACGGTTTTTACAAACTCCACATCTAGTTTGTCGCTACTTCCTATAGATAAAGACAAGCCATGGGTAGTGAAAGGTGCCTGTGACGAAGCTTGTTTAAATTGTTCTTGATACCTGCCGCCAAGCGGGATCCAGTTCTCTGGTGCAACTTCCCAGAAATCAACCTCAGATGGCAACGTAGGTAACAACTCTTTTAGCATTTCTCGACGAAACCCAAGACCTGCGCCATAGATGTTTTTCATATCTTCCCCTTAAACCGCGTGGGATTGCAAAATAGCAACATACGTTATTAAACAAAAATGGCCATCATTCGACAGCCATTTTTTGCTAAGCGTAACTCGTACAGCGTTACATCATTCTATTTCGCGCTGCACGATGTTATTTGAGTGGCGATTACATGCTACCGCATTTACCTTCGCCACACTTACCTTCTTTGCCAGCTTTCTTATCGCCGCCACATTTGCCTTCGCCGCACTTACCTTCTTTATCGGCTTTTTTGTCGCCGCCACATTTGCCTTCGCCGCACTTACCTTCTTTTTCGGCTTTCTTGTCGCCGCCACATTTGCCTTCGCCGCACTTACCTTCTTTTTCGGCTTTTTTGTCACCGCCGCACTTTCCTTCGCCGCACTTGCCTTCTTTTTCAGCTTTATCGCCACCACATTTACCTTCTGCTGCGAACTGACTATAGCCCGACTCTAGTGCTTGCATACCAAATGGATTAGCGTCTGCTACTGCAACTGTTGACGCCAAAGAGCCAATTACAACTGCACCTAATGCTGTTGCTACTGATGATTTTTTGATTTGTTTCATTGATGTACCCTCAATAATTTTAGTCATGTTTGACGTACGGTAAGCACGTGTACTTAAAGAGACCCTGCTGGATCAAAGGATATTTCATAAAATATTATTTTTTTTACAGCTATATTTTATCACATTGATATAAATGGGTTTTACATTAGCAATAATGCATTTCCGTATGTTAATTTACATTTTATTAAAAAAGTAAAGTACAGTGGTAGCGAAAAGTACAGGGTCGTAATAGTGAAGCAGCAATTTTATTTAGGCCAATGGCGTGTTGATGTTTCAAGCAACACGTTATCTCAAGGCAAAACGAAAAAGAGCATTGAGCCTAAAGCAATGGATGTTTTATTGTTACTGTGCCAACAAAAGGGACTTGTTGTCTCCGCCGATGAAATAGTCGCCCAATGTTGGCCGAACGCGCCTATCGGCGACAACCCGGTACATAAAGCAATTACTAACCTTCGCCGTGCGTTAGGCGATAAAGCGGCAGCCCCCTCCTACATTGAAACAATCAGAAAACGTGGTTACCGCGTTGTTGCAGAAGTACAGTTTATTGATGATGAGCAATCAAAAGCCGTCGAAGGCAAATGGGTAGATACCTCCCCCTTTGTTGGGTTGAGCGCGTTTTCTTCTAATGAAAGTCAGGTATTCTTTGGAAGAGACGCCCTGGTCCGCGATTTAATTTCTAAAGCCGCTGAGCTTTTCAATCGCCAGCGGCCATTTATGCTAGTGCTGGGGCCAAGCGGCTCTGGGAAAAGTTCGCTTATTCACGCAGGTTTCTTGCCCAAACTGTTGAGTAAAAAAGGCATAAACGGTATTTATGCCTCTGATCATCTTAGTTTTGATTTAGCTGATATTAATATCGATACCAGTGCATTTACTATCGTTGAAGAAATAGCCATTCGTATGCTTGATTGGGGCAACAACGAAACGGGGCTATTTGATGGGTTCAGTGCTTCAATACTTGCGGAAAAACTGCTTTCCTCCCCCCAGCAAATAATCGACAGAGTCAAAAGCTGGCTTGACGTGTATGAACCTAATACCACCAACTCTTACTCTTGTTTCGTTATCGTAATTGACAGGTTAGAAGTATTTCTCGCTGATACAACGATAGATGAAAAAGATAAACGCACTATTTTTAATCTTCTCGAAGCACTTAGCGAGAGCAACCTATTTTTGGTTGTACTGATAAGTAGAAACGATTTCTACCCCCAGATATCAACGTTTGATATTTTAATGAAAAACAAAGGGCGCGGCGCTCACATAGATGTTTCCCCTCCTTCTGTAAGCGAACTTGGTCAAGTCATAAAACTGCCCGCTATCGCCGCCGACCTATCGTGGGAGAAAGATGAAGCAACAAACGCTACATTAGACGATATCATTTTAGGCGATGCCGCATTAGCGCCAAACTGCCTGCCATTGCTACAGTACACACTACAAGAACTCTATTGGCAGCGCGAAGGTAAAGTACTAAAGAACAAGACATACCAAGCATTGGGTAAAATTGATGGCGCCATCGGATTCAAGGCAGAATCAACATTTATAAAAATGCCCCACGCCGTTCAAAACGCATTGAGCTCAATACTCCCGCTTATCATCAATTTGTCTGGTAGCAACACCATTACCAGTAAAACAGCCCCGTGGGAAAGTTTAGACAACGAAAATGAACGCTGCTTTGTTGAGCTTATGGTGGAACAGAGATTGTTCGTTTCTTTCTTAAATCAAGGGCGCGCCTGCTTCAAAGTGGCTCACGAAGCAGTATTGAGTAAGTGGGAGCGGGTACAGCAATGGATAATGGAGCATCAAAGCGCGCTATCAGCTAAAGCGGCACTTAATCAACAGACCCAACTATGGATAGAAAATAGTTTTGCAGAGGCTTACCTCATTCCAGCAGGAAAACCGCTTCTAGACGCCAGTGCACTTTTAACTGCAAACTATATTCGCTTAACCAACGAAGAAAAAAAGCTTATAAAACACAGCCAGCGAAAGGTAAGAACGCGAAACCTATTTAAAGGGTTAACCGCCGCGCTATTAGCTACATTAGCGGTGTTATCGTTTGCCGCAATGCTGCACAGTCAACAGTCTCAAGCGTTAGCTGAACGAAAGCGGTTAGAAGCCGAAAATCTAATGGGGTTCATGATCGGCGACTTCGCGGATACCTTACGACGGGTTAAGAGAATGGATTTACTCGAGGGCGTCAGTCAGCATGCTTTAAAATATGTAGCTGAAGCACAGGAAAATAGCGCTGGCTGGCTTAATAGCACGTCCCCAAAACCGAGTTTTGAGCTTCGATTTCAACACGCGCTTTCGCTGCAGGCTATGGCAGAAGTACGTTTTTACCGTGACGATACTGAGCAAGCTTTAATGCTATACGAAGAGGCCGATACACGTTTATTAGAACTTCTCGAAGAAGCGGAACAGCACTTCGAATTGTTAAAAGCGGCAGGCGCAAACGCATTTTGGATTGGCCATATACACAATACGCATAACAACGATGTTGACTCAGCGCAGTCTTATTTTGAGCGATACCTCAAACATAGCGAAACCATGCTTTTTGTTAAACCAAGTGACAGTACAGCAAAACTTGAAGTTGCTTATGCTAAAAGCTCATTGGGGAGTTTAGCCTACGATAGGTATCAATTTGAGCAGGCATCCTCGCTTTTTAAAGCATCTCTGGCACTTAAAAAAGAGGTATCTGAAGGCACTGAAAATAGTGAAGACGCTAAGCTGTACGCGACCAATTCTCTTTCATGGATAGCGTCTGCTAACATACATTTAGGGAGATACAAAGACGCCTACACCATCTTTAGCCAAGCAGAAACAGTGTTAAATGAAATAGGACAATCTGATTCTGCCAATGGCTCGATTATCGAAAATCACGTTGCGATTTTAATTCAAAAGGCCAACTTAGAGAAGTTCTTAGGCCTTAAACAAGCCTATGAGCAAAGCTTATCTCAAGCGTACGCCTCGATTTTACGCGCCCTTGCACAAGACCCTGAAAATAGCGCTTGGCAGAAAGACAAAGCGACCGTTGAGTCTTATTTGATACAGAGTGAATTACCTTTGAAAGCGTCAGTTGACATTGATGCGCTACTTAGCCAATCGATATCACTGGACATCCCATGGGTAACCAATAGAGTAGCGGAAACCTTACAAATGGATGGTCACTGGCAAAAGGCCAAACCGTCAATCGACTATATTATTACTTCATTTTCTGACGACGGAATAAGCAACGACATAACTCATTTAGAAAATGCGATAGTAACGCTAAAAAGCTTACTTCTTATTCATAGGCAAAAAAACGAATCTAACGATAAGCAACTCGCTTTAACCTACTGCCAAAAAGCCGCTCAGCGAGCAAACGAACTTATTCGGATGTCAAAACATCCAGATATCATATTAGCGTTTAATTACACAAAACGCTGTCGTCAGATAGATGAGAACCCAAAGATGTCTGTAGATAAATATATCTCACAGCTAACACCAATAAAATACTCTCAATTACAAAAAGGAAATTAAAAATGGCGGGACAAGTTCCGGTTTACGAATTTAACGTATCTGTCGAGAATGAAAAAAGCTCTCCAACTTATGTAATTACAACCAAAGATGGTAAGCCATCATCAGGTAGCGTAAGCGTCAACGAACCCAATACAACCATTATCTACACACTAAATGAGGACTCTGCTCACTTACAGTTTGTAGGGCCGGATATTAGTGGTGATGTTGGCAATAACATCAGTTTTAGTATCGCTAACAATGGTAGTAGCTTGATCCTCGTGGATTCAGACGCAACGATTGGTAATATTTGCATTAAGCTTGTTACAGCGCCTCGCGGAATGGTCTACACGAGTGCAGACCCTGAAGTCATTAACAAAAATAAAACTTGAACACCCCTTGTTTCTCTAGGCCTTCAGTAAGCATACGTGTTAGGACCTAGAGGTAACAAATTTGATCTCTCCCCTGCGCTTTTGCTTGATAAAGAAGCGTATCCGCTGCGTTTAACAGTGACTCTTTACTTTCATAGCGGTGATTTTCATTAGTCGCTACGCCCATACTAACAGTAAGCCTATTATTCGATGAGAAAACAAAGTGTCTTGAACTTAATTGCGCCAAATGCCTTTTAATCCTTATTGCTAAAAGTTGCGCCGTTTGGGCAGAACAATTCGGCAGTACTATTGCAAACTCTTCACCACCATAACGAGCCGCAAGCGTATCTCGATTTGGCATGCTTAAGTCAAGTAGATCACCTATTCGTTTTAGACAACGGTCTCCAGCAATATGCCCATACTCATCGTTGAACAACTTAAAGTGATCTATATCAATAAGAATAAGACTTATCGGTAAATTATTACTATTGCATAGAATCCACTGACCAGTTAGGTATTCTGAAAACTTATGGCGATTTGCTAGGCCAGTCAAAAAATCAGTTTCCGCTTTTTTCTTTAACGTTGCATACTCGGCTTTATGTAGCGTCAAGTCTCGTAAGATACAAATGAATAAAGAGTTGTTGGCTGAAAGCTCTTCCGGAAGAGAGGAAATTGAAATCTCAACACTGACATTATGGTACGGTTTATTTTGTTGTTTGATAACAACTTCAAATGGCGGTGACTCTATAGTTCCGCTCTCAGAACTATCTAAACACTGAATCACGTGGCTTTGCACTTTGCCTGTGTCATCAGAAAAAAAGCTCAGCAAGTTTTCACTTAGTAATACTTCACGTGTCTGACCTATTAGCGCGGACGCATTTGTGTTCACCATCTCAATTGTGCCATTGGCGTTTACTACTATAACCGCTTCGTTTATAAAATTAATCATCCTGCCCAATGAGCTGTCTTTGTAGAAATTGAATAATTTAAGAGGAGAATTTACGGTTTTATTTTTGCTTAACATAGATGACTGCATTCCAAGCTGCCTCCAATAGGCGTTGATTTGCATATAAGACTAACGGCATCTACACATTTATACCTTCCGAACACCTTCTATTGTAAGCTTATGTTTATAATGTGTTTTTTTACTTTAGGAAGTCTATCGAAAGCTCTGCCCACGGTAATTTTTTAACACTACAGTATCCTCACGATTATGGGATCAGAGTACATTAAGCAAAAAATCCCGCCGTTAGGCGAGTTTAGTAGTGCAAAATCGTGACGCTCTTTGTCGCGCTGCTTTTACTATAGTAGCCCGCAAGGAGGACACACAGTAAGTAGCGGGGTCAGAGTACATTTCTCTGATTTAACAGCACTGGGGATAAGGGTATAACTATGTTCTGATATTTAAAGTAATAAAGTACTCTGGCCCCAATTTATTCTTTCTGCCAAACACAAAAAACCCGCCGTTAGGCGGGTTC
>NZ_JBQKUJ010000031.1:0-14584 GCF_054968525.1 Alteromonas sp. G5_S2_22_S1
CCCATAAGGACAATGTTTTGTCCCTGATGGGTTTAAATAATCTTGCGATTACCAGTTAACGAACGATGGTTCTACATCAATGTTAATTGGATTAATGGGGGTATATCCAGATTCCAACAGGCGATTAGAATAGACGGGCTTTACATTATCAGCAGTAGAAACTGTGATATGAAATACCTGTCCATTAGACCGTTCTTTTTTACCATCAACTGAAACAACTAAAGCTTGCGCTTTATCGTCAGAAGCAACACCGATAACTTGGACATTATTGGGATTGGAAGGTAAAGGGGAATTATTAGGAATACCAAAATCTACGGTTATATGGTGCATAAAGTGATTACAGTGAACTGGTGAAGCAATGCGCTTGATTTGTTCGGGTTTCACTAAATAGCAAGAATAAGCCATATCATTAGTCCTATTGTGTAAGAAAAAACATATAGGACTCACCTGTTTGGTGTGTCCCAAACAGGGTTTCGTTTTGCATAAAGCTGACGAAGAACGAAGCTTCGGTTTAAGGTTTTCTCCGTTAAAGTCTCTACTATTTTGTACAATGCACAATGTAGTTGAGACACAAGTGACTTCTGCGCGGGAGTTAAATGACCATAATGGCCATAAAAAAAGTGCTAACAGAAGTGTTTTGTTGATTAAAGTTTAGACGAACCTGCGGCGAAGGTAAATACCACCAGCACGATATTTCCCCTAATTCAGTAACTAATACAGATATAAAAAACTCATACTTTTAACGTCGCACTATCAAAGTCAGAATAAAACAAATATTATTTCTATCTAGGTAGCGCATAGCCGTATTCGATTAAGCAAAGGAATGACAATGGGCGCTTTTACTCTCATACCATTTGGATTACACCTGAAAAGCAATCAGGTAGTAGATGTTGGCAGCGTTCAAAACGGAATTAAGTGCGACTGTATATGCCCATCCTGCAAAACACCTTTAATAGCGCGACATGGTTCCATCAAAGAGTGGCACTTTGCTCACCAATCAAGAGACGTAAAAAAGAAAACAGTAAAACCCTGTGATTATTCCTTTGCTGTATCGGTAAGGTTAATGATGAAACAGTTATTTGAAGAAGGCGCGATGCTTTGTCTACCTGCCTATTTAAAAAGCTTATCTTCCACCATTCCGGGGTCGGAGCACCCATACTCACATCGATACACTTTGACTGAGGAAAAAGTGGTTCAGTTCGACATTGTGGAATCAGAACTGATGCGCAATGGCGTAATGGTAGATCTTGTTCTTAAGATTGGTTCGTTCGAACTGGTTGTGTACATTACGTATGATGGTCGACGTATACCAGAACAACTCAAAAGCCCAGAAAACAATTCTGGGGTAATAGAGTTTAATGTAATGTCTTTAATGCAGGCTTTTGAAGAAACCAAGTCTGGTCAATATAAAGACGCTCTCATTGAGTTCCTAGCGCGTTCGCACACCGGTAAATATTGGCACTATCACCCTAGAGAAGTACGATTTCAGCAACGCCACGATGAGTTTGTTTGTGAAAATAAAGAAACATTACTAGCTGATATCGACACTCCAAGAGGCATATATCAGAACACGAACATTTATACAGGGCCTGCGACTCATACTAACACGACAGAAATCGCGAACGCCTCCCCAAAAACCTTAAGTACTTCAAAACAACAATCACGCATTTATGCGCTCGAAAAAGGGTCCGAATCCGTTTACGTGTTATTAGGTAGTCACAAAGCTTCCTATGAAAACGGTGAAGGATTTCGTGAAAATACCATGGGAAAATACACTGACTTCAGAGAATCTATGCTCCACCTTTGCATAAAGTGCGAACAGAGCTGGGAGGGGAAATCAAACCTATGCAATCAATGCCAAAGTTTTGAGTACACGCGCTCTGTTTTTTAACTTCTACGGGGGTTAAGGGTGCCCATAGTTTGCAGATTCGTATCACTTTTTTATTTTAAGCTTCAAATTTAAAATCCTCGCTGTCCTTATCAAGGCCCTGAGCATAAAGCATTGCGTCTCGTTTCAACTCAGCAAATGCAGCTTTCGCCATGTTTAGCTTGCTTGCATCCATCTTCGTTTCATCAAATACACGTTTATACTTAGAAAAGAATTCACTCTGATTTTTCACATTGGTAGCGTTCGATATCATCTGCCAAAATTTCTTATCCATGAACTCACCTTCCCCCCAGATGAAGTATTGCTCTGCTATAACATAAATTTCTTCAATGCTATAAGCTCCTGTATCACTGGTAGAATCAATCATCACTGCGATCCATTCGGTGCCCGAAGCTGAGCCTAAACGCTTCTTTAACTCTTCAAAATCTTCGTTAACCATATTTTTTGAATAAATCCTTACCGGTTTCGATAGAGAGGCCAAGCAAAGTAAAATAAATAACAAGCTATGCCATCATTGGAAAGGTTAACGCCTTTATTGTACAAAGTTGCGCGGCCTACAATGAGCCATGAGATAAGTAATGGTCCAAACAAATACCCATACAGGAAAAAAGCTACCATAAACACAAACATCATTACCAAATATTCTTTCATAAATTCCTCAGTCAGGGATTACTTCAATTAAAAAGACTGCGGAATATGTAAAACTGGACATTGTGTGTATTTTTATTATTTTCCATTAGCTCGATTCACGCATTTCTGCGTGATTAACGATGTGATTTTTAGGTAATTCGTCATCAACAGGTGACACATCACGCATTAATTCATCACGCAGCGACGCAAGTTCATTTTTTGCACCAGTGTAAAACGCGTTTACCAACGCTTTTTCTTTATCATTTAAAGCGTGAACAAGCTTTGCTTTTTGTTCTTGGCCTAAGTCGATTAAGCGCTTATCGATGTACGTGAATGTGTTCATTGCTGCCTCGTGTTTCCCATTTGCCTATTTCAGTAAAAATTGACTTTTGGTAAGCCATCCAATTGCGTCTTGACCAGTGTACTCAACAAGAAACTTTTCCTTTGACTGATCATACTCAACGATTACAGCAGAGCCGTAATCAGTAATAATTTCCTTGCCATTTATATTCGGTGCCATGTCTCTGTTTCCAATATCGTTAATTAAGGCCAAAACGGACTTTTCAGCCAGTCAGTTACAACGCTCATCTGCTTTTCATCCAAGTGAGCAGCTGCTTCGATGAAGTCAAAATTAAATTGATTGTTACCGCACCATACACCCGCAGCAAACCTTGCCATTATTTGCTCACCTCTCGATGCAACTTCACAGTACTCATCAACACTGCTTGAAATAAGCTCCCTCTTGCTGAAGTCAAACAACGGCCATAGATAAGGCATTTCTTCTTCAATCCATGTGGCGAATCTAGCTTGGCTAGATGACAAAGAGGTATTGATTTCCATTGTGTTTCCTATATCAGCTTACTAACGCACGAACACGCGCTAAAGCTTCACTAATCACGTTCTGGGGCGCTTTTTCGATAAACTTGATGCCTCGATAGTCATAGTCAATTGTCTTTACCTGTTGGCATAGAACAACCCCTTTTGTTTGCGTTTTATCGCCCAAATTAACTTCAAAGCCATGCCCTCTTACCGTCGATGTAATTGGTGCAACCAGAGCAAGTTGGATCTGCTTGTTAAATGGCTCCGGTGACAACACCAAAGCTGGCCTTTTATGCGCTTGCTCATGACCAGCAGATGGATCGAAATCAGTGAAAACAATGTCACCGCGAACAGGAATATACTTCTTAACCACTACAGCGCCTCTTTGCCAACGGGCGAATCGTTCAACCACGCCTTATCATCATCATCCAAAGTCATTGTCTCGGGACTGCACTGAGCCAGCAGCTCATCAAGGGAATACTCTAGCTGACGCATAGGCTCAATGATAATCCGCCCATTTTCTGTTTTAACGTCAATCTTTTCGTTAACGTCAAGATCCAATTCCTTCAGCAACGCAGCAGGAATAATTACCCCTTTTGAATTACCATACTTGCGAATTACAGTTTCCATAACAACCCCCCCACGTACCAACAATGTTTATACATTAACACAATCAGCCAACGTTGCAACTTTGTTGGTACTTTAAATTGTTTAGACAAAAAAAGCGCCAATGGCGCTTATTTCCCATGCCTAAAATTGCACTTTTTCTGAAGAAAAATATACTTTAGTAGTCTAAACATTGCCACAATTGGAGCAATTAAAATGGGCGATGTCGGAGACTGAACAAAAAACGTCACCATATGAAAACTGTAGACTTCATAAAGGGCTAATATATCAGAAAAAAATGATGCAAAACGAGATAAACTAGCCAACCCAGAAGCAAATGAAAGGCGAATGACTTGAACGCCACTAGCAGGGCTGTGGGAGCAGCTTATTATCCATGCTTTTTGCCGACAAGAGGGATAACCTGATTGAAGAAGCCCTCTTATTTTCCTAAACAATGAATTTATCCCATTTCCCGTAGCTTGCTCTAATATGACCTTTTCGTAAACTCAACCCAATTAGCAATGCGCCACATAGCAAGCTTGAAACAACTGAAACCAGAGGGGCACCGAGCAGAAATGGCGTGGTAAATAATGCCAGGCCTAGAGGAACAAGCGCATAACGTACCATGCGCCCAGACTCGGCAGTAGCAGTAACAACGACTGTCAGGACCAGAGCGCCCACCACATGATCAGCATTGGCCATGCTGCCCTCTGCCCCCAGCGTCAGACGGGTGAACATCAGCCAAACTCCGATAGGAATGCAAAGCGCAAGATTCCAGGGTAAAGTAACGCCACCACCAATCATGTCTTTAAATACCGTGATGGGGCCCCGTTCAAACTCTCTTTCATCACCCTTCCAGGCTCCTGTATCAGTATCGCCGGTAAAGAAAATACGTAGCAATGGGCGACCTTGCTTTTTACGACGCCATAAGAATTCAGCAGTTGCCACCAGTTCATCCAGCGAATAAGGAATTTGAATCAGCATGGCTGCTGCACCAATCAGGCAAAGTGTACACCAGGTTCCAATAACGATGGGCTGAATAATAATGAAGAAAATCGACACCACGCCTAATGGCACAATCATGATGCCGAACAGCATTACCAACCAGGGCATGGTGCGCCAGCGGCGGGTTGACCCCATCAGGCCGGTAAGAATTTCCAGCGCATAAGTCATAGCACCTAACCCGGCGTCGGGAACCGGCCACGCCTCAGATACCTCAGATGTGATAATTTCTTCGGTGCCATTTTTCGGGTCACCGCCCCCGCCTGCAAAAAACGGTTCCCATACCGCGTCTATATGTCCTAACTGGAAGGCACACAAATAGCGTGAAATAAAAAAACCTACAAATGCGAGCAAAATAATAGGCATCCGTTGCACCCAGCTTGACGGATTAAACTCCCAACCGGGCGGAATATTGGGGCCGGTCTCCGCCGCTATTAGTGATACACCGGGCGTTGGCCGCGAGCACACGGCAAAAGCAATAATCAGCATGCCCACTAACGTGCCGTTCAGATAGGCCCCCGCCGTAGGAGCCCAGAACACCAACGGTGCCGAGAGCACCCAAAATCCGACAATTCCCGCGGCCCAGCGAGCCTGGCTCATTCGCCATGACAGACTTAAACCGGCAAACACCAGCAGTGCCAGACCCGACCCCATGTCACTAATCGTCATTGCGCGGCTTTCATACCCCAACAAAAATGGCGCGGTTAACAACCAGAACGCCAACCCGATATTCATAAAGTGGGCCCAAATAAAGTTGCTATGGGCGTCACGATAATGATCTTCGTGCTTTTCACGAATTGCGTTGGCGTTAACTTCTTTTTCCTTCGCCGTTTGCATCCAGTCTGGCAAAGTGATGCCATTGGCTTTATACCAACCTGGCGGATCTTTTTTCAGATTGTCAATTAACCGTTCCAGTGCATCATAAATGTGGTGCTGTGGTCGCCAATTTAACTGTTCCTTTACCCGGCTGAGATTAAGGTCATAATGATCACTTGATAAATCAATCATGAATGGTTTGATGAACGGCTTTTCACCATGATCAAAGGCGTCAGGTACCACCGGCTCGGTTTTTTCTTCCAGCCAAGCTCCAGGTTTAGCAACATACTCCGGTATTTCGATGGTGTTCCACTCTCGTTCACCATAAATCAAATGACCAATTCGATTTTGCAGCGCCTGATAACCCATTACGCTGTCTTCGCCGGCCAATAGTACATTTTCTTTGGGCACTTCATGGCGCTTTTTAACCAGCTCGGTAAACAATGACACCATATCGTCTTTATGCAAAAAAGCTTGTCCGGCCATTTTATCGCCCGAGTACACCCAACTCTTAAATTGCCGCTCGTAAATGCGGGCGATCTGATAGCTTAAAGTGGGAACAGCGGTGTGGTCATCGTACAAGCCTGCCATTCGTAACAGGGTATAGGGAATTTTGCCATGATGGCTGCGAATGGCTTCTTCGGCATCGGCTTTAGACTGCGGATAGGTCCAGCCGGGCTCAATGGGCGTATCCTCGATAATTTTTTCTCCAGGGACCCCTGCCCGATGAATGAGCATGGTGGAGGAATAGATGAAATGATCCACATCAAAGCGCTGCAGTTCGGTTAGAAAATCCGCCGTCCCCTTTACATTGAGAGCCTCATACAATGGGTTGTCTTCGCCCGAGAAATCATAATAGGCGGCAAGGTGAATCACGCAGGCAATATGACTGCCATGTTTTTCATGAATTTTATACAGCGCAAGGGAAATGGAGTCTTTGGAGGTAAAATCGCACTTGTAACTTTCATCGGCACTTTCGCAAGGTGTCAAATCCAACCCAATAAGGTGATAATCTTTTTTCAGCACCTCACAAAGTGCACTGCCTACGCCGCCAGATGCACCAGTTATCAGAACAATCCGCTTTTCTGCTGCTTGTTGTGCCATCAATAAGTCCTTGCCTGAAACCTAAAATTAAGAGGGTTACTATTTAGTAACGAATCAACCCGCGTTTCGGGTCATTGACAGAGAGAAAACGATGAAAATAGACAAAATCTAATCAACTTCGGCAATTTAGGGAAACGCGCCGCGTCTGCTTGATAATCGATAATGCGGCGGGACAGTGTAAAACTTGCGAACGACAGGAATATACTTTGTAGTAAAAACACGATTGGTTTGGGGAGCCATCATGCAAGGAGCCTTTGCTGCCACACCGCGTTGGTTAATAAATGCCATAGACTAATGATTTTAATTGAATAAGTAAGATTGCACGACCGCAAAATGAAATTTAATGTTTTCAATGCGCGAATAGGAATAAAACTTGATGGTTTAGAGTCTCGCAATACTTCCTTGCTGGCACACGGTGTCGGCGCCCATTTGGATAAGGAGCCTCTCATGTCATTTATCTCAGCCGGTCCTGCAGACCGCCTTGAAAACCTCAAACCTAAACGCGTTACCCTTAACGATACAGAAATTCTTCTCATTCGTGACGGTGAAAACGTTTATGCCAGCAGCGCCGATTGCCCTCATAAAGGTGCGCCTCTTGAAGATGGTGCAGTATGTCCAGGCAAGTTGGTTTGCCCATGGCATAAAGGCACTTTTGATATCGCCTCTGCTGATGTATGCGAGCCACCTGCACTAACAGGATTATCTCGGTATGCGGTTGAAATACGTGACGGCGAGGTACTTGTGGATCCCGAACAGGCCACCGACAGCACCGATAAACGACAAAACCGATTAACTGCAGTTAACGCACATTCTCATATTGTGATTGTCGGCGCTGGCGCAGCAGGCGCTGCCGCTCTGCAAAGTCTGGTGAACAATCGTTACCACGGTCGGATCACTGTTGTTGATCCAGAAGCAGATGCACCTTATGACCGAACACTGCTTACCAAAGCTGTGACAGCGGGCGACATGGAACCTGATGAGGTAGACCCCCTTGTTAATCAAGACGACATGGATATCACAGAAGTTACACGCCTAGTGGCTAAAGTATCCGGAATTGATACTGCCGCCCATCAAATTGAGCTATATGATGGTCAATCGTTGGCATACGATCGATTACTTATTGCCACAGGCGGGATCCCCGTCCGGCCGGATTTACCCGGCGTTAATTTGTTGGGGATCCATACGCTTCGAAATATTGAGCATGTGGAAAGTCTATTAGCTGACGTTGAAAACACGAACAATATTACCATTGTTGGCAACAGTTTTATTAGTCTGGAAGTGGCCGCTTCATTAAAGCAGCGTAGCGACAATATACGGGTAAAGGTTATCGCACCTGATGCGGTACCGTTTGAAAAACAATTTGGAACCCAAATCGGGCAGTATTTCCGTGATTTACACGAGAAGCATGACGTCGAGTTTGTCGAGGGCACAGTAAGTGGATTTCATGGTACTGAAAAAGTAGCCGCAGTGAAGCTGGAAAGTGGCGAAATGTTGGAAACCAATCTGGTGCTGCTAGCTACCGGCATAACGACTGATAAAGATTTACTCAATAGCTTTACATTAACGCACCAGGGATTGGTGAAAGTGAACGAATTCCTTGAAGCTGCTGAAGATGTCTATGCGGTGGGTGATATTACCAGCTATCCGTATAATGGCGAAGAAATGCACATTGAGCACTGGCGACTAGCCCAGCAGCATGGTCGTTGCGCAGCAGAAAATATACTCGCGAGCCTAGCCTACCCTGCCGAACGTAAAGCATTTGATCGCACCCCTTATTTCTGGACACAGCAATTTGATGTAAAGTTTGAATACGTAGGTCATGCAAAAGAGTGGGACGAAATCGAAGCGGTGGGCACACCGGAAGATGAACAATACCTCGCTGTTTTTCGCAAAGATGGTAAGGAAATCGCCGTTCTGGCTAAAGGTTATCCTCAGCTGACAGCAAAAATGGTGATTGAGATGGACGACCATGTTGCGCTGTCATCGCTAAAAGCTGTACTTGAAGCTGCTTAATTAACAAGCTTTGATTTGGTGACGAGAAAGCGCGTAATGGCGCGCTTTCTATGACAAGATTGCTAACTATTCTCCGAGGCCGGTAGTCCTCACGTACAAATCCTTCTGATTAAACAGTCAGCGATTTTCGTTGTAGCTGTCTATACCAGCGATGCCCCACCCAAAATGCTGCGGTGATGTAGGGCACTCCGCCTACTACCCACATGATAAGTCCCGCTAATTGCTGATCGGCAAGGTTGCGGGATTCACCGTAAAAAGGAGTGCTGCCAAAGGTAAGAAACGCACCTAAAAAGCCCGTGTGCATTAGCGTCACCAACAGTGCCAGCAACGCATAGGGAACATTACGGGTAAAGGCATGTAAGCAGGCCCACCAAAACCATACCGCCGATATCAGAAAGCAGGCGTGTTCGAATACGTGAATCCAGGGATTCTCCAACGCCAACATATAAAATTTCGGGATGTGCCAGAACCAGATCATCATACCGTGAAAGTAGGTGCATACCATCGGATATTGAGTGATTTTAAATGCATATTTCCATAATCTTTCCCCATATGCTCCACAAGCCCTGTAGAACTGTGGCAATGGCCGAGCCAAAGCGAAAGCTGGCGCTATTATTACCATCATAAACATATGCTGGGTCATATGCGCAGCAGAGCTATGTTCAGCCCATTCGTCCAACGGACCCAAAATGGTAAAAAAGGTGATCAAAATGGTGATATGAAATAGCCATCTCCGCCATGCAACTGCGGTAGCGTAGCGGCAGCCCCATACATAGATTATCCAGAATATCAGTACTATCACCGCCGTAAGGCTAGCGGAAAACGCGTCCTGGCCACCACTGGTAAAGGGGTTGTGCGCCCATGCACCGGTTGACCAAAACAATAACGTTGCTACGAGAATAATTAAATACATGGTGCCATCGCCAAAAGAGGAATGCCAACAGCCAGCGTCGAAATGGCCGAAGCAAGATAACTTGTCGCCGCTACACGCAGTAAAAAGCGCGACTCATTTTCTGCATTTGCCGCTACGTGCCACGACTTAAAGGCGCAAATTCCCAAATAGATAACAATAAGAAACGTAGGAATTAAAAAACTAAGGTTTATCCAATTAAATGGGCCCGCCTCGGCCGCAGGTTTAGCCAGCTGACAAGCCACCGCGACACCGCCATATGTAAATACAAACCAGAGCGCCCAAATCACAAACCCGGCCACAAGATGCCAAGGGTGCGCGCGGGAAACTTTCATTTAGCCTCCCATATTGTTGGTAAGATCAAAAAGCTTGCGAAGCTTAGCCAAAAAATAACAAGTGTAAACAACCACATGGGGCTCATTACGACAATTTCATAGGACAGCTTTGTACTGATGTAATCATAACTAACCCGCAGTGCCTGGAGCGTAGTGGTGATCACGCTGATGATACTGTGGAAAAGCAAAAAGGCCAGCATCACCAACAATACGGCATCATACGCATTAGTCGTAAATTGCAGGTCACTCGAAACAGTGATGAAAGCCAATAGTCCAACATGACCCATTCCACAGACTGAAACGAGCCAAAGCCACTTAGCGAGCGACTTCTCTTGCTCACAGCGCAAATAGCGATTCAGACGGCGATACAAAGTCACTGCAATGGTCAGTAACGCACCACTTAGCCCCATTAAAACCGGCGAAATTGCCGACACGTCAGGTAAGGTTTTATTTGGTGAAACTGTCCACAAATATAACCAACCGAAAAGCAGCGACAAATATAAGGTGCCGTCAGCTAACAGAGTCACACACATACCCCATAACCCTGGCCCGTCAAAGGTGCGCGAGTGCAGAGGCGGCTCTCCCCGGCTCGCTTCTTCATCCGTCAGTGGTGCCATCGTCTTGTGCGTGCCGTTCTCCCAACTCCAGCGTAAAAAGAAGCCTAGACCCAATATGGCGAAAAAGATGCCGACCATATACGCTTTAGACACCAGGCTGATGCACAACCCCGCCAGGGTAGCCGCACAAATTAGAGGCCACCACGAATGGCTGGGAATATGAATAACTTCTTTTAGCTTGCCACTAATCGCATCTGTTCCATACAGTTCCCGTCGCCCGTGCTTAATACTTTTTAAGCCATGTTCGCCAGCTGGAATGCTATTAATCAACGACGGGTCGTCCCATAGTGGATGACGTGATTTTACCTCAGGGATACTGGCAAAATTGTAAGATACCGGCGGCATGCCCGTGGCCCATTCCAATGTATCAGCTTGCCAAGGATTAGATGAAGCCTTTCGACCATATCGAAAATGTAGCGTCACATCTAAGACGAGCATTAAAATACCAATCGCGAGCACGAAGCCACCAATGGAAGAACTCAGATTTAACCAATCCCAGCCCAGGCCACTTTCGTAAGTAAACACTCGGCGTGGCATGCCCAACAGACCAGTTAGGTGCATGATCAGAAACGTTGAATTAAATCCGACAAACACCAAGCCAAACGCCCAGCGTCCCATTCTCATAGACGGCATTCGTCCGGAAAAATGGGGCAACCAGTAATATAGGGCGGCGATCAGCGGAAAGAACATACCGCCAATAAGCACATAATGAAAATGTGCCACTACAAAGTGCGTATCGTGCACCTGCCAGTCAAAGGGCACCAGTGCTAGCATCACACCTGTCAACCCACCGCAAACGAAGATAAACAAAAAGCCAAAAATCCATAGCATCGGCAGTTCAAACCGCACACGGCCTACCCACAATGTCGTTAACCAAACGAAAATCTGAATGCCTGTGGGAATCGCCACCAGCATGCTGGCAATGGAAAAAAATGCCTGGGCCAAATGAGGGATCCCAACGGTAAACATGTGGTGTACCCATAAGCCAAAACTGATAAACCCAGTGATGATTACTGATAACACAACCCAACGATATCCCACCAGAGGTCGACCCGCGAACACTGGCAATATAGTGGAGACCATACCCGCTGCCGGCAGAAAAATAATGTAAACCTCAGGATGGCCGAATAACCAGAACAAATGCTGCCATAAAATAGGGTCACCACCAGCGTTAGGATCAAAAAAAGGCATTTGCGCTGCCCGCTCAAGCTCTAACAGAATGCTAGCCAGAATCAGCGGAGGAAAACCGAACACGATCATTAACGCCATCGCGAGAATATACCAGCAGAAAATAGGCATTTTGCTCAAACTCATGCCCGGCGCTCTCGTACGCAAAATCGAGACGGTAAGCTCAATACCTGCCGATACTGCAGATATTTCCACAAAAGTCACTCCGAGTAGCCAGAAGTCTGAGCCCGCGCCGGCGGAATAGTCGTCGCTGGATAAGGGTGTGTACATAAACCAGCCCGAATTAGGCGCGATGCCTAGCACCAGACTTGACAGCAAAATCAACCCTCCAAAGAGGTAACAGTAATAGCCTAAGGCGCTCAAACGGGGAAAGACTAGATCGCGCGTGCCGATCATCTTTGGAATAAGATACATCGCCGCGCCTTCCAGAACCGGAATGGCAAACAAGAACATCATAATAGTGCCGTGCATAGTAAAAACCTGTGAATACAGGTCGGCAGTAATGAGTGTCTGACCTGGCAACGCCAATTGCGAGCGGATCAGCATTGCCAGCAAAATGCCTACGAGAAAAAAGATCACCCCGGTTAGCATGAATCGCTGACTGATAGAAGTATGGTTTACCGCTGCAAGATTGCCCCACCCAGGTAGGTTATCCCACAACTTGGCAAAATTTTTGTGTAGTTCTGATTTGCCATTCATTGTGTTTTACCTTGTTGGACGAGCCATGCATCAAACTTCTCAGCAGAATGAGCAATGACTTTAAAATGCATTTTAGCGTGAGAAAGGCCGCAATATTCGGCGCATTGGCCACCGAACTCACCTACTTCATCGGCTTGCAAACGCACGATGTTCGTGTGCCCCGGGATCGCATCAATCTTTCCCCCTAGCCGTGGCACCCAGAAGCCATGAATCACGTCCGCACTAGTCACATGAATATCAATTGGCGTATCGACAGGAATATGAATTTCATCTGTTAGTTCAATATCATGTTGCGGATAGGTTACATCCCACGCCCATTGTCTGGCATGCACATCAATTCGCACAGCGCGCTCATCTGCCCAAGGCAGCATAATATTCCCGGCTGGAATACCAAAAATGAGCAATACGGTTATGCCCACCGTGGGTAACACAATACCGCCCCACAAAACCATACGAGTAAGAACGCGTTTTACATCTGCATCGCTATATTTACGATTGCGTCGGAAGCTGGCATACCACCAGAGTGAGCAAATCCCCAGTAATACCACGACTCCAACCGTGAGCATGCCCCACCAGATTGTGGTAACCGCCTTGGCTGACGGACCTGCAGGGGCGAGAATGGAATACGGCTCACTGCAACCTGCCAACAATAAGGCACTGGCAGTGAAAAGATATTCTGTTACTCTATTTACCAAACTCACTCCTTAAACGGTATTTAGGATCTGATGCTTCTATGTCGAATTCAATAATCAGCAGCCGCGCTTCACTTAGGGGGCATGCACTACATCCAGCCCTGATCCATTTTCCCATCGCGTTTTTGCTCATACTCATTGTCACAGATACTGTATTTATCCTTACCAGCGATCCTTTCTGGGCTGAAGCCAGTTTTTGGCTTACTGCTGCTGGACTGGCATTTGGTGTTTTGGCCAGCCTTGCCGGTGCCATTGATGTTTTTACTGTACATATTATTCGCCATATTGTCGCAGCCTGGGCTCACGCCGTTCTAGCAGTAATGACGCTATCGCTGACCACATTTAACCTTACCTTACGCTTAGGCGATAACCCCGGCGAACTTATTAATCCCTGGGGAATCTATGTCAGCGTTCTAGCTGGCATCCTTATCGGTATTACTGGTTTTTTGGGCGCTCAACTGGTTTTTGCTTACGGCGTAGGTGTTAACGAGCCTCAAAATAGTGAACGCTAAGTTGAGCCCTAGATTGGCCATGGCACAAAACCAGGTGCAGCAGGTTTTGCCAGGACCACAAACAGTATGCTTCCGACGCAGCAAAATATCGCTATCAGAAAGTACCAGCTAAAGCCTGCCAGATAACGCATTTCCTGGCGTTCAAGGCGCGTTATCAGTAGCCCAAGGCTCGCGTGCAATATCACCAGTATCGTCACAATGGTTAGTTTCACCATCAGCCAGAAAGTAAGGGTGTCGTTTATTACAAAGACCAATGTTCCCGCAATAATAGAAATGATAGCCGCGGGCGAAGCCACATACGCGAATATCAGCCGCGCTACCGACCCCATTCCAAATGGAATATCGATAAAGTCTTCGCGCATTTTCGACTCAGTAGCAATTAAGATTGGCAAATACAACACGGTTGCCAACCAGATCAGAAGACCGAAGATGTGAAGACCTAAAAGCCAGAGCATGAGCAACCTTACATTTATTTCATAATACTAGTTACAGCACTCGCCCCTGAAATGGTTTAGAAAAAAATGAATTTTTGCGATCGCACGTGACGAAGTGAAGTTAGCCGATCCCTTATTAGAGAGTAAATGAACAATATAATTCCAACCTACGGTCAGCGGTAGAATATTTACTTGTAGATAAAAGTTACTGTACATACGATCTATACACAGTTTCTCAAAGAGCAGAGATGATAAAAAATGAAATGTTCCTCACTTAACGTTGGAGCCTTTTACAAGTTAAGTAAGAGTAGAATAAAGC
>NZ_JBQKUJ010000032.1:0-13998 GCF_054968525.1 Alteromonas sp. G5_S2_22_S1
GTTACGCATCAGTATAGCTAACGTTTCATCGCGAAGGCGGTGTTCAAAGTGCTCTGCACGGCTTTTCACAGTTTCCTTGGTGCTGCAATGAACACGCTTAACCTTGTCAGCAAATGAAACCTGAAACTTCGTAAACCAGAATTTGGAATTACTCTTTTTATAAACCATCAACATTGCTCCTCTAAAAATATCAACATTAATGATTTAAAAGCTAAATAATAGAACTAGTTCGCTGCCGCCTTTTCATTCACGTTCAGCGCACCTTGAGTGATGTCTAGGTGCCCATAAACTGTAGCGGCCATTTTAGTGCTCGCTAAGCCAAAAAGCTGCTGAATATCTTCAAATTTTCCGCCCTCAAGTAGAATCTGATAGGCTCGATTGTGACGGAAATGATGAAATCTAAAGGTCTTATCAATCCCTGCCTTTTCCAAAGCGGCCTCCCATCTCGTCATATCAAACTCAATTGTTGCTCCTGTATTATCCAGCGCAAACAAATTGTCATGCGTAATATTGTTTTTCCTACGATATTCTAACTGGCGCTCTATAACCTCCCTAAGGGCTTTCGTTACATGAATCGTGATGAGCCTGCTTCCTTTGGCGTGACGAGCAGGAATTTTTATGAAGCTGCTGTTCCTTATTGTTGAGTCTTCAATATCGCTGAGCTTCATACTCGAAGTACAAATATGGTTGAGTGTATTGCCTTTCCTTGCACCAGAGTAAAACGCAAAAGTGAGTAGGTTTGCTTCAGTAGCGCATCGAGCATATTCGTCGCGGAAGTTAGTAAATTGCTCAGTAGACAATTCAATTAACTCACGTTTACCTGATTGGAAAGAACACACTTTGATATTTTCATTTATAAGACGCTTCGCAAATAGTTCGTCATATACAGCTCTTAATTCGATTAAATACTTGTTTCTGGTACTGTCTTGCTTACCGTTCAAAACAATTGCATCGTTAATCTCTTCGACTAATTCTTGGGAAAAATTTCGGAGATCGGTGGTAGCGAACATGTAGTTAAAAAAAGCGAGTTTTCTTGATCTTTGCTCAACTTGTTTAGTAGACGACTTCTTATCACGAACTGCTCTTTTGGCCTTTCGATAAACCTCATTCCACAAATCAAAATTCTGCTCTTGAAAGTGTTCGAGATAAGAGAAGTCGATATCTAGCAGAGATAACTTCTCTTTCAAACTTGCTGCTGCGAGTTTGACCGCTTCTTTGTGGTCGCTGCTGTTCAGCCTTTCTCGCAAGTTGAACTTATTTTCCCTAAACAAGTTAGCAAGCTCATCCGCACTCCTCAAATCCATTCTCTTCTTTTGAGGATCTTTATTATTTACGTTGACTACGTTCACTTTAAAATATTCGATGAAACTTCTCGCCAAGCAAAATTCTTTATCTGACAAAGACCATTCATCTAAAAGAGATGAAAGCTCCTCTTTATTACGTGCAAGCAAATGATTCAAGCGTGAAAAAGCTCGCTTATTGTTTGTATCAGTAAACTGAAATTGCTTTATACGTCCTGGTAGAGGAGTAGGTAGTTGGGACGCTTCTTTTGGTTCAAACGCTACTTCTGAGAACTCCGCTGCCTTATTTGAGTCGTCTATTTTGTTGTGTGAGCTATTATCGGCGCTGGAAATACAATCAACTGTTGAGGTCTCAGCTACGTGATTATCACTTTTACTTTCCTGAAGATGCTCGCAATTGTCGAGCGATTCGCAAAACGAAGATAAGCCACGCAAGTTGAAGAAATATTTGTTGAGACTCTTTGAGTATCGATGAGCTATTAAACCATCGTTAGCTAACGCAATCACTTCATGTTCTGAAAGTAAGAGAAACTGCGCAGCCTCTTTGAGGCCCATTGGACGAATTGAAGCATCTGCGACTGTTGTCTTAGGTATTTCTTGTCGAACAGCACCAGCAGCAACACTCGGGATATACCCAAGTGTTTCCGGCTTGTGAGACTGTTGCGATTGAAACAATGTTGCTACCTAATTCATGATTTGATAGCAGTGTAATCGATGTAGAATTTCCAAAAGCACGTAAATTTTTTGTCTGTAGCTCTAGGCGAAAAAAAGAGCCAACTTTTCAGTTGGCTCAGTATTGCTACAGTTGTTCAATAAAACGTGAAACTGTGCAGTTAAAAAGATAGTGAAAGTGCGCTAGCAAGCCTTTTGTCATCACGTGGTGCGTTACTTCGTCTTGAAAATACTTCAACACGCCAAAATGCATTGTTACGTACACACCAGTTAAAGTTTTGGCCTCCTCTGGGAGTGTATCCATAAGGGCATGGCTTATGATGATAAACTCAGTTTGTGATACGTAATTTCGAACATAGTAAATATATGAGTCATTATTCTCATATAGTGCAATACAGTCTTCATCATCTGAGAAAAAGTGCGTAGACCTTTCAACCACTTTCAAGTTTGTCATGTCCTATCTCCATCATTTAAGTCTTATAGGGAAATAAGCTACGCGCACGGAAATTTTTCGTTTACGCGAACTACTTAGTCATGAAACCTATTAAATTAAGGAATTTTATGACAACCAATAACACTTACCTGTGCTCCGCTGTTATCTCTGACATTTTTGGCTCACTAGCTAACGCGTTTCTCTTGTTTAGAGATGAAATAGACGGTGCGCAGTATAGAAATAACCAACACATCGAAGATTCGATAATGAAAGTAGTATTGCAAAATCAGGTGATTACTGACCCTTCGTATTTGCCTTTGATTCGAGAGCTTGTTGGTGTAGTAGTGAGTGAACCTTTGTTATATGCAGAGTGGACAGAGGACGATTTCGAATTCTTTTCAGAACAAATGAAGTTTGACTTCGACGACATTAGCGAAGATTTTCCCGACTAGGAGCTTAGTTACTTCTGAGTACAAATAGGAGTAACAATATGCAAGACAAAAAGCCAAGTATCATTCGAAAATATAAGAGGCAGTCGAGATCTCCTTTTGCAGGTGATGATTCAACTATATTGCTTTTAGCAAATTTAGAAATTGAAGATGAGGACTTACGGCTTGATTTCCAGCGATATATTTACTTACATCGCAGTGAAACAGGCCAATGGCTGGGGATATCGCTAAGTTCTTCGTTAATTGATGAATTATCTGATGACAAAGGTAAATACCGAAATCACCGCGAAGCGCTGACTGTTCTACTGAGATATCACGAAGAGATTCGTGCCTTTCTTAAACACTTCTCGGATGAAATAGAGTCAGTTTTTGGTATCGATGCTGAAACGTGGATGATTGCGTGTAAAGCTCGGTGGAGAAAACTTACTCTTAAATACTAATAGCCTCCTTGCGGAGGCTTTTTCAAATACAAGGCACTCGGAATATCGCGGTCTTTCCCGCTGTCAGCCAGTCACTTTTGGATTTTACCTCTCTATCAATACCCCTAATCGCATTAATATCCTTGTAAAAAGCCAATATCTTCGAACCGATTGTATCGGGGAGTGAAGATTAAAGCCTGGTTGCGGGTGTTACCAAACCCACCGCCCGCTGGGGTTATGACTACATTTTTGAAATTGACCAATGACTGGTTGATAGCTTTTTAAGAGATATTGTGTCTCCCGCTTTAACCCCATATTTCTGTACAAGTGCTTTTAGGGCAGTCCTATTGCGAAAACGGTGATACGTACTGCATACATCGCTATCGAAGGTTTCGCCATCACCTATATCAAGCAGCAACATATGTCCATGCTGATCCTCACCACTTGCGCCAATATACCGACTCTCAAATTTGTCTAGATTGCCTCTTAGGTTTATGTAGCCGTTTTTGATAGCGCCTCGTGTAAGAGTAATAAGTATGTTCATTTTTAGTTCCTGCTTATGTGTTGTGTTGATATTGGTATTTAAATACTCTTGCGGCGGCGTTGCTAAAAAAGGTGTAATTTGTGCTTGGGCTTTAAAATCAATCGGATGGAATAAGTTGGTCTACAAAAAATCCACAAATGTAGAGATGTCCGCACTTAAACAAAAGTTAGCTTTCGTCGATGAAAGTTACGTTGTGGCAAGCGATGTCCGTAAAATTACCCAAATAGAAAACAATAAATGGATTGAAGATAGTGTTTTATCTAGTGAGGACAGAAGGGCAATTATCAAAAAACAGAGAGAAATAAAAAGGAGCTTGGGACGTCGAATAGGGCGTGTCGTACATGCTGAGTACGAAGAATTAGAGCAAAAAATTATCGATGCAGACAGCAAGATAAGCGCTTTAAATAACATTTATAAGCGAGTAAAGCCGCTCTCCGAAAAAACAATATTACAGTTTAACCATCGTTACGATGGATTGATTGAAACGTTTTTCGAAGCGCTAACTGAATCTGAGCGTTTGCAATTTAAGGTACTTGTTGATGGTGACTTAGTTAATTTTGGTGAGTCACAAAAGTTTCTATCGCCGACTGTTCTTAATACGAAGCTTAAACCCTACTTCAGTTCTCCTAAATTTTCGATTGAAGAGGTTATTTGCTTTCTAGAAGATTTAATTCGAAAAAATGAATTGGCAGAGAAGCAATCTGTTCAACACTCTCAGAGAGACAGAGCTGCACTAGCAGCTTACAAGATAAGAAAAACAAAACACGCTCTACAAATTGTCAAAAGAATCGAGCACCTCAATAACGTATATGGCAAACAACTTAAAGGTGTGAAGACTTTTATAAAGACTGAAAAGGGGGAGCTGCCTTGGCCTAAATATTTGGTGGGTAACTTCAAGCCCTGTTCTTATAGCGGAATTTCAAGTTTCAACGCCATATTGAACAGTAATACAGTAGCGCTTCCGCATATAAACGAAGTTCCATTGCTCCAATTTGGGAGCATGTTTTTGTTCAGTACAGATATATCGATATTTTTTGATACAAGGAAGGCGTTATCAGCTCACGAATTTAATAAGTTTCGAGCTTTTAGTCATTATGAATCCAGGCTGAGTAAAGAGTATCCAGTGAAGAATTCTATAGGCTTTCCTTATTCATATTTCAAGATTTGAGCGAGGTAACCTTTGAGCATAAATCAGAGGCGCGATGAGTGACGTGGAGGTTGAATAAAAGTAATGCTAACTTGCGGATATAATTATTAAATTCGAACACACTGTATTCAGTAAAATCTTAATCAAGATTAAACTTTAGTATATAGTGTGAGCAGTAGATGGGTAGACAAGGAAAGTTGTATGGTATTTACGAGTAATTTTGAATTTCTTAAAGCACACGGTGTTTGGTTTTATAACCTCGCCGCAAGTGCTGAACGCAACTTCTCCTCTGATCCTAATACAACTCTTATCAAAATGCGCCAACTCGGCGAAGCCATTGCCCAAAATATTGCAGCCCGTGTGGGCGTTGAGTATGGCAACGATATCAAGCAAGTAGATTTACTTCGCGATATAGATTACTCACTTAGATTAGATGACAACGTTCGAGGCGCTTTTCATACTTTAAGAAAGTTAGGGAATACAGCAACCCACGAGTTTGATAGTAGCAGCCACCGCGACGCCCTGAAGTCGATGATGGTAGGTCACGCGCTTTCCATGTGGTTTCACAGCACATTTGGGGGAGACAAGGCCAAAGGCTTTAAAGTTTCCAAGTTTGTAAAACCTGAAGATCCCTCCGCTTACGTTAGAGAAATAGAAGAGCAATTAGAACAACTCAAAATTGAATCTCAACGCACATCAGACCGCATAAAAATTGCTGAAAAGCTTAGTCAAATTGAGCATGAAAAAGCCGAGGCTGAACGCCTTCGTGCAGAGCGAATGGCTGAAGAGCGTGAGATATGGGAACAATTGGCGCATGAGCAAGAAGAAGCGCTTGCCAATTATCGCGCTGAAGTTGAGCATGAAAACAAAGTCAACTTTGACCATTTCAAAGCGCAACCAAAAGAGCAGCAAGCCGCTGAGCTTCAGCGCATTGAAAAGTCCCACTTTGAAATGGATGAAGCGGAAACCCGTGTCATCATTGACCAGCAACTTATTGATGCTGGCTGGGAAGCTGATACAGAGAACTTACGCTATTCAAAAGGCGCTCGGCCAGAACCCAATAAAAACCGTGCTATTGCCGAGTGGCCCACAGATTCTGGGCCAGCTGATTACGCGCTCTTTATCGGCACAACGCTGGTAGCTGTTGTCGAAGCAAAGAAAAATGCGAAGAACGTATATGGCGCTATCGACCAGGCCAAACGCTATGCAAAAGGTATTGCATCGTTAACTGGTGATATTGAAGTGACAGAATACGGCGAGTTTAAGGTGCCGCTTACTTTCGCAACCAATGGCCGCGCGTATTTAAAACAATTGGAGCAAGAAAGCGGAATCTGGTTTTTAGACGTTCGCGACACCACTAATCGCCGCAAAGCGTTGAAAGGCTGGTACTCCCCTCAAGAAATCAAAACGTATTTGCGCCAAACACCCCAAAAAGCCAACGCGCAACTAGATGACATGGGTTTTGAATACGAACTTCAGTTACGTGACTATCAGAAGCAGGCCATTCTCAGCGTAGAGCAGGCCATTAAAGATGAGAAAGAGCGTGCGCTTGTAGCGATGGCAACCGGAACAGGTAAAACAAAAACCTGTATTGCGCTGGTATACCGTCTTTTGAAAGCAGAGCGTTTTCGCCGAATTCTATTCTTGGTAGACCGTAGCGCTTTGGGCGTTCAGGCCACTGTCGATTTTGGTGAAGTGCGCATGGAAAACCTTAATACGTTCGCAGATACCTTTGACGTACTGGGAATGGAGCCAGAAAAAAATCCCAAACCAACGCCAGATGACGACACAAAAGTTCACGTGGCTACAGTACAGGGTTTGGTTAAGCGTATCATGTACCCATCAGAAGATGCCTCTAGGCCAGGAGTAGGGCAGTATGATTGCATTGTTGTGGATGAGTGCCACCGTGGTTACCTGTTAGACCGAGAGCTGAGTGAAACAGAAGTAAAGTTTAGAGACCAGCAAGACTACGTGTCTAAATACCGTGCTGTAATAGACTACTTCGATGCATTTAAAATTGGGTTAACAGCAACGCCTGCCATACATACTACCGATATCTTTGGCGACCCTGTATTCTCTTATAGCTATACCGAAGCGGTAATTGATGGCTATCTGGTTGACCATCTTCCCCCTGTAAGAATTCATACCAAACTCAACACCGATGGTATTCACTATAACGTGAATGAGGAAGTACAGGTTTACGACCCACAAACTAATCAACTTGAACTTATTCACACACCCGATGAACTCGATTTTGATGTTGCACAGTTCAACAGAAAAGTAATAGCGCCAGAGTTTACCAAGGCGATAGCGAAGTGGCTGATAGAAAGTGATTCAATCGACCCTTATTCTCAGGAAAAAACTCTCATCTTTTGTGTAACCGACAAACATGCTGATGAGATGGTAGAGGCGCTTAAAGACGCATGTGAGCATTATCATGGGGCAGTTGACGATGACGCTATCATGAAAATAACAGGTGCATCCGATAAACCTCTCCAGCTTATCCGGCGTTATAAGAATGACCGTCTCCCTAATATTGTAGTCACGGTAGACCTGCTGACTACCGGAGTGGACGTACCCTCTATCTGCAACCTTGTTTTTATGCGCCGTGTGAATAGTCGCATTCTCTACGAGCAGATGCTGGGTCGTGCTACACGTCGCTGTGACGACATCGCTAAAGAGCGGTTTCGAATCTACGATGCTGTAGACATATACAAGCAGCTCGAAAAAGTGAACACCATGAAGCCCGTGGTCACGAACGTAGACATTACCTTTAGCAAACTAGAAAGCGAGATTAAAGAGGGTAAAGACAGCAAACTTCAGGAACTCGCGAAAGACCAGTTTTTGAGTAAGCTTCAAAGTAAGAAGCGCTACCTTACTGAAACCCAGCAAAGCGAATTCGAACGCATTGTTGGAAAGCCGCCTCAGGAGTTTGCTCAAGAGTTAAAAGCAAAGCCAGTGCAGGAAGTAGCAGACTGGTTTTTAAATAACCCAGGCTTAGGCGAGCTGCTCGATATGAAAGTAAAAGGCACGGGTGGTTTTAATCGAATTGTGGTTTCTGAGCATGAAGACGAAGTGCTCGATACCTCGACAGGTTATGGCAGCGGCCAGAAGCCAGAAGACTACCTAACTGCTTTTAACGACTTCGTTAATGCCAATAGCAATAGAATGGTTGCTATTCAAACAGTCATTCAACGCCCTTGGGAATTAACCCGTGAAAGCTTGAAACAATTAGCATTAGAGCTTGAAAAAAACGAGTTTAGAGAAGAAGATCTTAAGGCGGCATGGAAAGAAGTACGAAACGAAGATATCGCTGCCAGAATCATTGGTTACATTCGCCAAGCCGCTATAGGTGAAGCCCTTATCCCATACGAAGAACGAGTAGATAGAGCATTAGATAGAATACTTGCAAGCCAGCCGTGGAAAACACCGCAGCGGGATTGGTTAAGCACCATTGCCAAACAAATGAAAGCTAACATTATCGTTGATGAAGCCAACTTGAATGAAGGTATTTTCAAGCAACGGCTAGGTGGAATCAATCGCGCCAACAAACTCTTCGACCAGCCTATTACCGACATCCTCTCCCAGTTTAATCGTGCATTGTGGGTGAACGATGATGACGGCGGCTACACAGATGATAAAGCAACGGCCTAATTTCAGGCTGTGTAACGAACCAAATAAGAGACAGTAGTATGAGTACACAAGATTTAATCAGTAAGTTATGGAACCTCTGTCACGTATTGCGCGACGACGGCGTAACTTACCATGAGTATCTGAACGAACTAACTTACCTAATTTTCCTGAAAATGGTTGAAGAGACGGGACAGGATAATCTCATTCCTGAAAATTATCGCTGGAGCGATATTGAAAACTTCAATGCTGCGACACGTTTAGAAGAATACAAAAAGCTACTTATTCACCTTGGTTCACATGGCTCGTTAATTACAAAAGCGATTTTTGCTGATGCAGCAACATGTATTCGCAAACCCGCAACATTAAATAAGTTGGTAACCGAAATCGACAAGCTTGACTGGTACTCAGCAAAAGTAGAAGGCTTGGGCGACATGTACGAGGGCTTGCTGGAAATTAACGCAAGTGAGAAGAAGTCTGGGGCAGGCCAATACTTCACACCAAGGGTGCTTATCGATGCTATGGTAGAGCTAATGCGCCCAACTCTGGATGATGTTGTTGTAGACCCAACAGCAGGCACAGGCGGGTTTATCATCGCTGCGCATAAATATTTGGAAGAACACAACGACATCTCAAGCCTTTCGGAAACAGCTTACGACAAGTACCAGCATAAAACCTTCTTCGGCATGGAATTAGTACCCGATACACGCCGCTTGGCAATGATGAACCTAATGCTGCACGACTTAGCGATTGACGATGACAACGCAGGCGTACTGTATGGCGATACCTTATCAAACGAAGGTAAAGCCTTACCCAAAGCCTCGCTTATTCTAGCCAATCCGCCTTTTGGCACAAAGCAGGGCGGTGGCGTACCAACCCGTGACGACTTGGTACATTACACCAGTAATAAGCAGTTGGCCTTTCTTCATGCCATGTACCAAACCATGCTTAAGCCTGGTGGTCGAGTAGCAGTAGTGCTGCCTGATAACGTATTGTTTGAAGGCTCTACAGGGCGCAAGATACGTAACGATTTGATGGAAAAATGTAATCTGCATACCATCCTTCGTTTGCCGACAGGGATTTTTTACGCGGCGGGCGTAAAAACCAACGTGCTGTTCTTCGACAAGCCAAAAGATGTGAATCAAGACACAGCTAACACCAAAAATGTGTGGGTTTACGATATGCGAGCGAACATGCCGCAGTTTGGCAAACGCACAGTCTTAACCAAAGCTCATTTCGATGAATTTTATGAGGCAGTAGGCAGCGACCTTACTCAGGTTGATGAGGCACAGCGACAAGCGTTTATCGACAATCATCAAAACGGCAGTGATGTGGGTGATGTAGATACCTGTCGCCTCCGTAAATTCACTCGCGAAGAAATCGCAGCGAAAGAAGACTCTTTAGATTTGGCTTGGATTCGTGATGATAGCGTTGAAGATGCATCTAAACTGCCTGAACCAGATGTGCTGATTAACGAAGCCATTGAAGAGTTGGCGGGGGCGATTACTGATTTGCAGTCAATTTTGGTTGAGTTGGATGTGGCAGAGGCTTCGGAAGAGGTTGTGCTATGAGTTTTGTGCCGAAAGGTTGGTCAGTAAAAACTTTTGGAGAAGTATTGTCGTTAATAACGAATGGTATGAATGGCAAGCAAAATAAAGAGGGTAATGGTATACCCTTATCCAGAATTGAAACGATAGCTGACCAGCGCGTCGATTTATCACGCGTAGGCTTTCTCGCTGAATATGATGAAGGCAAAATTGACAAATATCGCCTTGAAGAAGGAGATATCCTTTTCAGTCATATCAACAGCCCAATCCATTTAGGTAAAACGGCGCTAGTCTCTGCTGATATTGTTTTATATCATGGAGTCAACTTGTTGAGGCTAAAATGTGAAAAGAGCGTAGATCCTCGATTTTTTAACTACTACTGTAAATATCTACGAGCATTAGGTGAGTTTTCGAAGAATGCTCAACATGCTGTTAATCAGTCCTCCATAAATCAGAAGAAACTAAAAGCGTTCGAGCTAGTAGCGCCTTCTCTAGAAGAACAAAAACGTATCGCAGACAAACTCGATAGCGTGCTCGCGAAAGTCGAAGCCGCACAGGCCCGCCTCGATAAAATCCCTGCCATCTTGAAACGCTTCCGCCAGTCTGTGCTTGCAGCTGCAACTTCGGGGGAGTTGACGAAGGAGTGGAGGGATGATGAACCTAATGAAGAAACAGCTATTACTCTTCTCGCAAAACTGCAAGACATGAGAAAAGATTTATACATTGATGAGATTACTAGAGGTAACAAAGAAACTAAGCGTTTATCAGCTAAAGTAAAAAATCACTCTCCTGTGCTTCCTACTTCGCGCTTGCCTAACGGATGGGCTTGGACTTCTTTTATGTCGTCCATGTTGAAAGTTGTAGATTGTCACAACAAAACGGCTCCCTATATCGAAAGTGGGATACCCCTCATAAGAACTACAGATATCAGAGATGGAGTCATTTCTTTAAAGGGGGCAAAGTTTATTAGTCAAGAAACATATGAATTTTGGGCTAGAAGGTGTCCTCCGGAGCCAGGTGATATCATATTTACTAGGGAAGCACCTATGGGGGAGGCGGGTGTAGTGCCTGATGATACAAGATTGTGCATGGGACAACGAATGATGTTGTTGAGGCCTGCACCTGAATATGTCTTAGCAAAGTATGTTGTTTTTAATACGTTATCGCTTGATTTTAAGGAAAGAATGAACAGGCAGGCGATTGGTTCAGGTGTTAAGCATTTACGGGTTGCCGATGTAGAAGCTCTGACTTTCCCATTACCTCCATTAAAAGAACAAAAAGAAATAGTTCGGAGAATTGAAAAGCTTTTTGAAGAAGCTTCTTTGGTAGAAAATCAATATAACGCAGCTAAAGCTCGATTAGATAACCTTACTCAGTCAATACTCGCTAGAGCATTTAAAGGTGAGTTACTAACAAAACCTGTTGAGTCAGAAATCACCGAAATTGAAAACTCAGTTGAGGCGCTAAATGCGTGAGCTTGGGATCTGTAAACACACAGGCAGAGTTTATGAAGGAATTTCGGGTTCAGGCATACCTGTTGAAGGTCGTTCAAACCTGTTCCCTATAGCCTTTCACGAACTAAATATTGATGCTCCTACTCACAGCATTGATGGTTTCTCTCCTCTACTCTTTCGAGAAGACAGCTTCGACCCTATTACTAAAATTCGGCGTGGCCGAGTGGTTAAGCTGTCCACTGAAACGCAGCCAAAGGTCTGGCGAGTACACGATCAAATTAGAAAAGACTTAAAGTTAGTTGGTTGGGCAAGCGGCGCTGCGCAAGAAACCGAACTCTTTACCTACCAGCGTTCACCACTGAACGAGTTAAGAGGACTTTCAAAGTTTCCAAATGTCACAATTGGTGAGGCTCCACATCATAGTATCTGGAGTATTCTTTCGATTGAAAAACAATACGATGAAGCGCTATTGCTAACGCTTAAAGCAGTCAGAAGCTTAGGCGTTGTACCGGACGTAAACTTCAATAAATACTCTGCGCCTGCAAGAAAAGAATTAAAGCGTGCTCTGGAGCAAGTTGAAGTTAGCGCCAATAAACTATCGCCAAAAGATACCGTAGATAGGTGCCGAGATGCTTTGAGTATTGTGTTTGGTGATTTAGCCGACAACTTAACGCTAGATTTAGGCCAAGGAATTAATAAATACCTTGAACGCAATAAAGTAAATGACCCAAAACGTGATGGTCAGGATTTAATTTCTAAAAATGCTGATATTGTTCGCGTACTTCACTCGCGTGGCAAACCAAATGAAAGCCATAAACACAGCACCAGGTCGATAGACGAAGAAGACGCCAATCTTGCTCTGAATTGTCTATGGTTTGTGTTGACTGAACTGGATGCTCGGTAATGGCAAATGAAAAACAGCCCGTCCAGCATGAGTTGCCGCTTTTTGAGATTGATGAAGAAAACCTAAAGAAGCTAAAAAGTCACAACCCCCAATCGTTAGATGAAAGTGACTTTTCCAAATATATCGTGTACGTGGATGAAAGTGGTGATCACAGCCTCCAGAGTATTGATGAAAACTATCCCATCTTCGTTCTAGCATTTTGTGTATTTCACAAACGCCACTACAGTGAAGTGATTGTTCCTGCGTTAGAGAAATTTAAGTTCAACCACTTCGGCCATGACCAAGTGGTGCTTCACGAAAACGAAATTAGGCGACGAAAGGGCGCGTTCAATATATTTAAAGGCAAAGAGCATCATCAGCATTTTTTGAACGAGCTGACTGAAATAATCGAGGTCGGTAATTTCATCTTGATAAGCGCCACTATAGATAAACGAGAGTTACGCTCGAACCCTGACGATAATGCTTATCACATAGCATTGGGTATGTGTATGGAAGCGCTACACGGTTTTCTTGCGGAGAAAGGCCAGAGCGAAAAGAAAACACACATAGTTGTTGAATGCAGAGGTGATAAAGAGGATCGAGATTTAGAGCTAGAATTTCGTCGTATCTGTGATGGTAACAATAAACAAAATCTGCAACTTCCCTATGAAATAATCTTCTCTGACAAAAAAGTTATGTCCTCAGGGTTACAACTAGCAGACCTAGTTGCGCGACCTATAGGGCTTCATACACTTCGTCCAGAACAAAACAACAGAGCTTTCGATATTCTTCGAGAAAAGTTTTACTGCGAAGGAGGAAGGGACAGCTTAGGAACTGCTTTTAAAGGCGTTGGGATGAGAATTTATCCTAGTCCAAAAAGCGAAAAACCCCGATGAATCCACCGAGGTTTTGACGCCGACCGAGAATGCTCAATCCACTTGCTGCATAGTATGGTATCTGTAACCATTTTAGTCAATGGCAATGGTTCTGAAAAAGGAACTTTTATATTTCCCTAGGCTAGACGCTATTGAATAATGAAGCCTAAATCATACTGACGAGGAATGCTCACGACCACTTCGCTAAATGCTATCACCAGCCGTCCTAGCGGCTGGATCAATGATTGGAAGCCCACACAAGGAAATCCAGCAGTTGCTGTAAATCACGTAACGTGAGATTAACTGTGTAGAAGAGCCAGGGCTAGGCACTCTGGTTTGGTTATAGTCACGAATGCGCTGGTTGTAATCATGGTTGATACTAGCAGAGCTAAAAAATAGAAAGCAGGCGTTTTAATGCCTGCTTTTTCTTTTGTGCAAAAAATTTCCCTCTAGCAAGCCTAGATATCTTTAGGACTAACTAAGGATATCAATATGCAGATCACAAAAGAGATAGCGTTTAACACACTTATTAAATTTTCAAAAAATAGCATGACACTAGGGTATATATTCCTCGCGTTTGCACTGTTTCCATTTTGGCATGAGATAGTCGCTGTATTGCTAGATTGGAAGCCTGCTGCTGAAGC
>NZ_JBQKUJ010000033.1:0-11675 GCF_054968525.1 Alteromonas sp. G5_S2_22_S1
CTGATTGTCATCAATATTCTCGTCAACAAACAGGTGAAGTAGCTCTGCCGCTTTCGTGACATTGTCCGCAGCTGACTGCCAGGACAGGAACACTGCTTGTTGTGCAAAGGCGTTGGCGGCTTCCTGTTGTTTTCGGATATGGTAAACAAACCCATCCGTCAGGCGCTCCAGTGCAAGTTGCATGCGCTCTGTCAGATGACACAGTAACCACAGGTGCTGCTGTGAGCGTTTGAAGCGCCGCACTTTACTGCCGTAGTAATCAATAAGGCCGCTGAAGTGTTGTCGATTTTTTAGCGACAGATTGAGCCTGTCCACAACGTCATTTATTTGCGTGTTCCATGGTGCTAACCGGTGGTAAATGGCGAGCTCTTTTTTAAGCTCAGGCACGGTCAGACTTTTGGCACCACCCCTGAGATGGCTCAGACTCAGCCCGTCGTCTTTAGTAGTGATTATGTTGTCCAGAAAGACGTTAAGTTCATTACTGGTAAGTTGATTCAGTTGGAGCGTCAGGTCTTTTCTGACCTGTTGCATTGTGCGGCTTATCAGTCTTTGAAGCACGGAGTACTTAGGAATGGCAATGTTATGGCTGGCAAGGTATTCAATGGCCGCATCAAAGAGGTGTCGAGGCTCCAGCCAGGCATGACCAATGTAAACCAGGTGGTGGCACAGAGCATTGAGGTGCTGTTTTTCATTCCACTTATTGTAATTAAGTAGACGCAGTATCCTTGAGTAAATACGGTCACGCTGCATTTTACTGACACTGAAAGGCTTGATCCCTTTACCTCTTTGAATTTGGGAGGCAATAAACTGCATGTCGATACTGATATCACGGAAACTCGGAGCAATGATCACTGGCTTAGATTTAAAATAGCCCAGAAGCGCCACGAAATAACAACGATGTTTAGTAAGCCTGATAGTACGGCATTCGGCCTGTTCTACATCGTTTAGCGAAAAATACAAACGTTGTTCCTCAATAGAAAACTGAGGTGCTGAATACAAGTCTCGTTGTTCTGCCTGAGTCAGAATCGAGAGTTCATTACTAATTGCCATGATGAATAAACGCCAATATGATTGATGGTGTTTATATAAGATGGCAGAATATTGGAAGGTAACCCACCGCCACAGACCATATAATATAATACCTGTAGCGTTCTATGTTACTTTAGAGGGGAAAATCCCTAGAACCCCTGAACAGGTGTGGTTGCTTCTTGTGTAAATTGACACAATTGTGTCAATATTCTGGAGTGATTATTGAGGTGTAGAATGGTATGAAAGAGAGGAAAAACAGCACTATTCATGATGTGGCGAGAGTGGCCGGTGTTTCGATTAAGACAGTTTCCAGAGTAATCAATAAAGATCTAACCGTGCGCAGTAGCAATCGGGAAAAGGTTGAAAGTGCTATTCGCCAAACTGGTTATCAACCTGATCTGAATGCCCGGCGATTAAGAACTCAACAATCTTATCTTATAGCACTACTCTACGCAGTACATGATTCCAATTCATACTCCTCCCGTCTTACTTATGGTGCGGTTAGCGCCTGTGATGAAGCTGGTTATGATTTATTGGTTCGTCCGTGTGACTTTGTAAACTATAATGATATATCAGCTATTGTTGAGCATATTGCGAATCGTTCGAATCCCGATGGCTATATTATTGCGCCGCCATTAAGCAATGATCCAGACTTAATTAGAACGTTAAAATCACTAGATAAAGGCATTGTCAGGATTGCACCATTAAATATAGATGAAGATGACTGCGTTTACACGATGGAATACGATGGTGCTTTGACGGCGATGCGACACTTGATGAGTGTAGGTCATACTAAAATTGCTTTTATCAATGACCTAAAAGGATATGGAGGTGTATCTCGATTCGAGGGTTACCAACAAGCCCATAAGGAAGCAGGATTAGAAATTGAACCATCATTAGTGAAGACCCTAGAGGGCACTGACAGTGAGTATGAGATGGCAGTAAGGCAGTTACTAAATAATGAAAACTGTCCTACAGCCGTTTTTTGCTCTACAGATTATCTGGCAATGTTGATATACCGGGTTGCTAATCAATTGCACCTGAAAATTCCTTACGACCTATCGGTCATAGGCTTTGACGACGATCCTAATTCGCGAAATATATGGCCACCATTGAGTACTATTCGTCAACCGGTTGTTAATCTTGGGCGTGCGGCAGCAGAAAAGCTTATTTATTCCTTAATACAAAAGCAGCATGTTAACCACAAACAGGATTTGGCGTGTGAGTTAATAATGCGGAGTTCCTGTGCGCCTAATTTGTAATTGTTTGAGCGTCACTAATAAGTAGTTTGGTTGAATAATCTTTTGGGTTTAGGGTAAACGGTTTTCTTTACTTACCATAGGTGTAGAAACCAAAAGTGAGTCGATAAAAAATGCCAGTCAGCTTAACTGACTGGCATTTTTTATTAGCGAAATAATCAGAACGGGTACTGAATTCCCTGGTTCATTACGCTTATCCATTTACTGTGGGTAAACTCATCAAGGTTTACCGGACCGCCAATACGGCCAGCATCCCCTGAGTCTTTTAACCCGCCAAACGGAATGTGATACTCATTGTTTACCGTTTGATCATTCACATGCACCATACCGGCTTCTATCAGCCCGGCCAGGTATTCGCCTTTGGCACTGTCTGCGGTATGAATGGAGGCAGATAATCCCAGCGACGTCGCATTGGCCAGCGCAATGGCTTCCTGCTCAGTGCTAAAGGTTACAATGGGGGCAACCGGGCCAAATATTTCCTGCTGAAATACCGGCATATCCGGTGTTACGTTAGTCAGTACGGTTGGGCGCACTAATCGGCCCTCAACCGTGCCGCCGGCAATCACTTTGGCGCCCATTGCCACAGACTCATCAATCAGAGCCTCAACCTTATCGGCCTGGGTCTGGTTAATTAACGGGCCAAGATGGCATTGTTCGGTAAACGGGTTTCCGGCATACAGGTTATTAGCGCGTTCAGCCAGTGCCGAGGCGTAGGCTTCGGCCACGTCCTTGTGGACAATATGACGCCCGGATTGCATGCATATCTGCCCCTGATGGAGGAACGCACCCCAGGCAGCACAGGATGACGCTGAAGCGATATCTGCATCGGCCAGCACGATAAAGGCATTGTTACCGCCCAGTTCCAGCGATGTTTTCTTGAATGTTGCGGCGCAATGCTTCGCGATTGAGCGGCCCACCGCAGTGGATCCGGTAAACGCGATCATGCCGGTATCCGGATGCTCAACCACGGCCTGACCTGGTTCGGCACCACCCGGCAATAAACCCAGCACATGGTCAGGTAAACCCGCCTCGCGCATCAGTTGCTGAATAATCACCCCGCCGGTAAAAAAGCTCTGCGGATCGGGTTTCAGCACTACACTGTTGCCCATGGCAAGGGCCGGTAATACCGCTCGTAATGAGAGTAACAATGGAAAGTTCCACGGTGCGATAACGCCAACTACGCCTACCGGAATGCGCACACGCATGTTTTTGCGCCCCGGCATCGCCGATGGGTATATTTCGCCATTGGGTGCCTGGGTCTGACTGGCGGCCATATAGGTTTGTTCTACACAAGCCTGTAATTCCCATTCGCTTTTAGGCCGGATAGAGCCGCATTCTCTGGCATTCCAGGCATGAATAAGTTCGGCATTGGCTTCGAGTGCCTGCGCAAATCGGCGCAGGATACCAGCGCGGGTTTCAAAGGTGGTGGCAGCCCAGTCCGGCTGTGCCTGCTTACAACGGCTGATGACATCGCCTGCTTCGGCGGCAGTGGCAGCATTAATACTGCCGAAAACGGTGCCGGTGGCAGGTTCGACAATGTCGAACGCAGCACCGGAGAAGCCAGATGTGTAGTCGAGGGAAAAGTCACTCTGGCTGATGTCTTGATAATTCATGCTAATACCTTAACTTGGATTCGTTTGGTTGATGTGATCGGCAATGTAACTGGCCAGCGCATAAACCGTTTCAGACGGGTTATAACCAATTGATGTGGGAAGCAGACTGGCATCTACCACATACAGCTTCTTAATGTCGTGGGTTTCACCATAGGGGTTAACCACGGTTTTGGTTTTGTCGGCCCCCATCCGGCAGGTGCCCTGTGGATGGAACGACGTGTAGCGATAACGCGCCGGTTCATTTTCAAGGGCATCAATAACGCTGTCGATGTCGTCCACGGAATTGATCCGCTGTTTATCTGACGTCGGCAGGTACAGGTATTTGGCACCGGCTGCAAACAGAATGCGCGCATTATCCTTCAGGCCTTTCTTCATGGCTTCAAAGTCTTCATCGTCTACCTGATAGCGAATTTCCTTGTAGCCGTTTTCCAGCGTTACTTCACCCACGTTTTTATCGTGGATCAGGGTAATCAGCCGCGTGGAGTTAGGGTAGTTCTGCATGTAGCGCACGTAGGGTTTACCCGTTCCTGGCTCCGCCATAAATGAGGCTTCTACGGGATCCTGAACTGCATTGAGTTGGATCCAGCCTCCATCATCCGGCAGGGTATGGCTGTCGTCGAACAGGCTGTGTGTAGCGCCGTGGAAATCATTCAGCTGTTTGTCGAACATTGCGGTAACGGAAAGTGACGGGTGGCAGGCGAAGTTTTTACCCACCTGACCACTGGAGTTTGCCAGCCCGGATTGTTGTAACAGCAGCGGCGAGCCTGTAGGCCCTGCAGCCAGCACCACTATAGGCGCATTGACCTTCATGCGGGTTTTTACCTTGCCAGTTTTCGGATCGACAACTTCAGCATTTACACCACTGGCAGCACCGTTGACGGTGTTAATTTTGGTTACCCGGGTATCGGCATAAATAACGGCGCCGTGATTACATGCCCAGGGCAGGTAAGTCACCATCATCGATTGTTTACGGTCAGTTTTGCAGCCAGCAAAGCAAAAGCCGGTCATGGCGCAATCACGTATATTGCGTCGGGCCAGGCCCAGCGGAATATCCAGCTTCTGCATACCTTTTTTAATGTACTCGGCACCCACGCTGGTTTCGTGACCTTTCACTTCGGTGATCCCGAGTTTTTTTTCGACTTTTTCAAAGTACGGCAACATGACATCGGGTGTGAGGTTCGTCAGGCCATATTCTTTACCCCATTTATTCAGGTAGTAATCCGGAGTACGGAAACACAGTGCGGCGTTGACCACGGTAGAGCCACCCACACAGCGACCCTGCAATACAGTAATATCGCCATCGGTGTTACTTTGTGCACCTTCACCTTCATACAGGGTGGCCATGGAAACGGCCATCATTTCGGTGAATTTTTCTGATGGTACATAAGGGCCAGCCTCCAGCACGATTACTTTTTTACCGGCTTTGGCCAGTTCGTAGGCATTGATCCCGCCACCCGCGCCAGATCCAATAATGACCACGTCGGCGTCAAGGTCGAGTTGGGCTGCAGTGATATCGGCAGCGGTTTTTACGTTTAACTGATTTTGAGTTGTAGACATCGTTATACTCCTACCGATATTTAAGCTTGTGGCTCGGGTGTAACACCGCGCTTTTTAAGTCCCCATTTTTCCGATACCGGACCGTCATAACCTAACGGTGCCCAGGTGTTCGGAATAGCCCAGTAAGCCAGCACAGTGAGCTTTTTAATCCCCATCGCTAAAGCACGATGCGGCGCTACATCTGAGTCTGCCCAGGCATCCACAAAGGCAGTTGCGTCGGCGTCGGATAGCTTGGTAAAAGGCTTGCCGTAGGCTTTTTCGGCGCTTTGATTAAAGTAATGAATACCCTGATTAAGCCCTTTACGGATATGCGGTGGCATGCCTGCCAGCAAGGCGCCTTCAATGGTCGGGATAACCGGTAACGTGGCCGGATTCACCAGGGTAGTGCCCTCGGTAGGTAAGGCGATAGCAAGCATTTTCTTAAATACGGCCTGCTCGGTTGCATCCATTTTGTTTTCGTCGGTCAGAATGCCTGCCATGACCTGCATAGACGAACAGCTCATGACGGTTGCGGTGATGGCGGTTGCCAGTTTTAAGAACTGCCTGCGTTGATTATTAATATGTGACATTGGATTGCCCTTTATCGTTGTGTTATAGCGATTACAACTACGTACAGCATGGTTACGCAGGGAGTGTGCCAAAAGTTAATTAAAAGTTAATTTGTTGATATTTATTTGGTTTTTTGAAAAGTGGTTTGGCAGTGTTTCATTTTGAAACACTGCCAGGCAGGTGCCAGTCTCAGTTTAATGCACTGTCAGAACGTTCTTTGGCCAGTTTGCGGTATAACGTGGCCCGGGAGATGCCCAGGGTCTTCGCTGCCTGGCTCATATTGCCGCTGCAATCCTCAACCACCTGATTGATCAGTTCCTGACTGGCCTGATCCAGTAAGCGTCCTGATCCCATTGGCTGGGCAGATGTCGAAATGGCGGGCTGAGATACGCAGGTCTGACAGGTTTGATACTCGTCGGGAAGCTCATCCATTTGAATGAGGGTAGTCTCATCACCAATGGCATCGGCATACAGCAACACATTGCGCAATTCGCGGATGTTGCCAGGCCAGTTATAACACTGAATAAAGCGTTTAACTTCGGCACTCAGGCTTTGTTTATGCTGGCAGTCGGCGTTAACAATAGTGGCAGCAATGGCCAGTTTATCATCCCGTTCCCGCAAGGGTTTAATGGGAATGGCAAAGCCTTTTAAACGAAAGTACAAATCCTGCCTAAAACGGCCTTCATCAATGGCTTGTTCAAGGTTGACATTCGTTGCACAGATAAGCTGAAAATCGACTTTATGTTCCTTTGATGATCCTAACGGACTCACCTCGCGGGTTTCCAGCACCCGTAACAAACGGCTTTGGAGGGCGAGAGGCATATCGCCGATTTCATCCAAAAACAAGGTACCTTTGTCGGCTTCGGCAATACGCCCTTTAAAACCATTTTTATCGGCACCGGTAAACGCACCGGCCTGATACCCAAACAGTTCGCTTTCGATGAGGTTTTCTGGAATCGACGCGCAGTTAATAGAGATAAACTTTCCACGACACTGACTGGCATCGTGCAGGTGACGGGCGGTAACTTCTTTACCAACGCCGGATTCACCATAAAGCATAACGGGTAAACGGTTGAGCACTCTGGCGCCGCGTTGTACCGACTTTGTCAGCTGTTCATCGCCGAAGGTCGTCTGTGATTCAGGCTTAATTTCTACAGTGGCCGGGTAATTAAACTGACTGGTATGCTTTACGGGGGCGTCCTGAGGCGTTCTGATTATTCTTGAGGCCAGGGTGACGCCCGAGTGGAGGGTTAAATAAAACGGTTCGCCATTTGCCGCGCGTTTGCTGGTGACTAACTGAAAATCGGAACTGAATAAGCCGTCGAACCAGGTATCAAAAAAGCGCCGCTGGTCTGAAATAAAGGTTGAAGCGGCTTCGTTACAGCCAACCATCTTTCCTTCCGGCGTAATCGCCAGCAGCAGATTAGTGATATCACCGAATTGCCCGGAAGAGGGAATAATCTCGATAACATAGGTATCGCTAAGATTCAGGATCAGCGATTTCTGGATATTTCTGGCGCAGGTCTCAAGCATGTAAAACACGGCCATATCGTTAATGGAGTGTTCGTTGGTGATGTCCAGAGAAGCGCATAAACGGCCCATATGGTCAAAAACCGGTGCCGCCGCACAGTGAAAAGTGTTGTGTTGCTCTTTGTAATGTTCGCCGCCAAATACGCGGCTGAACTTTTTACTGTTTACTGCGCAGGACATGGCCGTTGTACCTACCACGTTCTCATTCAGCATGATGCCGTCTTTAAAGGCCTGGGCGATGCGCGAGTTACTTAGACGATTAGCCTGGCGAACCTGCAATGCATTACAATCCTGATCAGTTAACAAGACCGACCAGCCGGCACCTGCAACAGCCCTGAACAGCTGCTCGACATGGCGGTTTGAAACCGTAAGCAGCTCTTCATTCTGGTATTTAAGCTGGTCCAGAAGATCAGGCCTAATAAAACTGTATTCGAGTTTGCCTGACATGGGGAGGGTTTGGTCTGCACAGCGAAGCCACGACTCCCGAATGGCACTGGGTAGCATGCTGGCTACCTGAACATCTCCTTCAATAAAACGCTGACGGATTACACTTAATTCATTGCTCATTACTTCGACCTTTTGGGGTTTGCTGTGCTAACACATAGCGAAAACAACCGTAATTTCTGGTAATCGAAAAATAAAGCTTCAGTCTAGCATGAATTGTAAAATATTTGTAATATGTTTTATATGTGAATATTTGTTCGCTATATGAATTTGGTAGAGGGGTTGCCAAGTAAAAGCAGGATGTACTTATCAATGCTATGCACACCCTGTACTCTGAGGGAGACTATTTCAAGTTTAAAACACTTTTACAAAACGCAGATTAATGCGATCGGTTTCAAAAAAGCCATTTTCTACCGAAATACTGCGGCCATACTGAGCTTGCACCTGTAAATCTGGTTGTAAGAAGTGCTGCAGCGTAACCTGCCAGCGGTTATTGTTCAGCTCGTCCTGCTGCTCAACTTCGGACACTTGAGATTCTGCACCGAAGTCGTGGTAATAGTTTACTGAGGCGGTGGTGGTATCAGAAATATGGTAGTTCAGATGCACCTGATAACCGTATTGATCGTCCTGTTTACGGGTGATCCCTGATGCGCCAAAATCGTCATTATCGCCAAAGAAGGTGTATTCACCCACCAGATGAAGGGAAAACTGCTCGCTGATTGGCGTAATAAAGGCCGCCTGGGTAATAAACTTAGTGCGGTTTTCGCCTAGATTCACTGGACCTTTTTCAGTGTCGTAACTACCTAAAGGTACTGAAACCAGCCCTGTTACGCCAACTGCTTGTTTGGTGTCCGGGTTATTATACAGCCAGATAGTGGCCCCTAGTATAGGGTCTCCAATGCCTGATGCTTCGATTTCTGCGCCGCCAGCATTAAGTTTGAGTTGTCCAAACGGTAGGATCACCTGAGGATCGATAATAAAACCGCCCAGTTCAATGTAGTGCACCCAACGCAACAGGCCAATGTCGGCACTTAACGTCGGGCCGTTTTCAACCTGCTGGCCATTAACGTAGAACTCATCGTTTTCAAATGACTGAAGGTACAAAATGCCCAGGTCGATGCCCGCTGGAAGTGGCGCGTAGTCACCCGGATCGGTAGCTACCTGAGCTGCCTGAGCGGTAGAAGTTAATGCCGCACATGACAGGCTTAGTGACAGCAAAGCTGGTTTTAACCGTGTGTTTTTCATCTAGTTATCCTTATAAAAGTTAACGCATTACGTCATATTTGTTATTGCATTTAACATTCCATAAACAAAAACCGTATTTCAAAACAATCATTTAGCCTTGTTATGTTAATAAAATTACATATCGGAGTGTTTTAAAAAACTACACCAGGTGTTATGTGATTCTCAAAATGAAACACTTTGCGGTAGCGACTATTCGTGTCAAATCCTTTTACCTGCTGGTAAATCGCGTACCGCGTGGAGTCCGGCTATTTTCTCGGTGTTTGTAAATGCGGTGTTAATTTTGCATTCTCTCAGCACTCCATTCACGCCGGCGATTTTTACGGTGAATGGACCTTTAACAAGCAGTAGGAGCGAATGTCGTGGAAAAGGCAGATAAGTTAAACCTGCAGGTAAAGCAGATTAAAATAAAACAATACGGATTTGGAATGCTGGCACTCTCAATGTGGTGGCTGGCTACAGGCATACCATTTTATTCCGGATCTGTTTCATTAAGTTTGTTGGCTAGCATTATTGCAACCGGGAGCAGTATTTATGTCATGCTCCTGGGTCGTCGGTTCCCGAAATCTGAAGTGTTTACCATATATCAGGAAGTCGAAGTTGAACCGCCAGCAAACGAGCCACAGACGTTATGTCAGCAACTACCTTCTAATGATCAGGAAAATGCCGTTCAGGATAAACAGAGAGAAGAGACTGTAATTGAGCAGCTGTGCCCGGAAATCGCCAAAGCCTCAGCCATATTATCAGAGATTCTGCTGGGTATGGAAAAAGCCAGGGAATTAGCGGGCTACTCCGGCAAAAAAGTGAATGAGAGTTTCGAGTATACAAAGAATTGTCAAACGGCGAGTGAATATTTGGCCGAGCACATTGTAACGGTAAAAAATGTGTTTATTCAGCTTACCCATCAATCTGACAAAATAGCGGTTATTGTCGGGCAGATTCAGGATATTGCTAAACAAACTAATTTACTGGCTTTGAACGCGTCAATTGAGGCCGCCCGAGCAGGCGAGCATGGCAGAGGGTTTGCAGTCGTTGCCAATGAAGTGCGAGAGCTGGCAAATAGCGCTAATACGTCCAGTGAAGAGATAGGAGCAATTGTTAAGCAGTTAAAGGAAACGTCTGCCGATGCTGGTAATGGTATGGAGGCCGCGGTCGTCGCCAGTGAAGACAGCTTAAATCAATCTACCCTTGCACTTGAGGCCATGGTGGAGATCACCCAGGGTGCAAAGGAAAGAACGGCGGTCGTCGGTGAGATTTATCAAAAATTACTTTTGCAGCAGTCAACGTTAAACACGTTGTCACTACTTTTAGAGCGCGGGGATGTTTGCAACTTAGTGGTGTCGGAGCAATCTCAGCTTTACTTAAGATAGGCGAGCAATGTTAAGCCCAATGATCATAAGTAAATTGAGCTGAAATTATTAAAATTGAGACGTTCCGTAAAGATAAAAAACCGACTCTCGTCAATTTGTGTTCAGATCTAAAATTAGTACCAAAGGATGGTTTATCCCAGAATCATTGTCCGGAATGCCGGAATGCCGGAATGCCGGAATGCCGGAATGCCGGAATGCCGGAATGCCGGAATGCACCTTACATATTGTAACGAACTATATGAATCTCACACTTAAAGCGTAACGATTACGTCATCGAACGGAATCACGAATTTATCTTCCTCCTCATGTCGTAAAGACACTAAATTGCGCAGTAAAACTTCAATCTGCTCGGCCCTAATATTCGAGTCTAGAGCCAGTTCATACTCTGTAATTTGTACTGCGTCATTTTCTAAAAACGGCATTCCATAGGCCCTCTTAGTAAAGACTCTTATTCTAATGGATCGCTAGCTTTACAATACTGTACGCATGGCCAGAAACGCAGCTAGCAACAAATAGCTCTGCTAATATTTGAGGAATGATTTGATGTCTTCTAACTGCTGAAACTGATCGGAATGCCCTGCAGTTATTCCTTGGCTTTAATGCTGCCCCTGTTCGCATTCATTGCCGAGAGTTAGTGGATTTTGCAATACATATTAGCTCATTTGCCTGAGCCATATATGTTGACGCTCACAAAAAATAAATTGCGCGAACAACTTCACACGAGAATTCAAAACAAGATTAAAGTATAAATATTTAAAATCATGATATTAAGATGCCATTCGTTCGTGCGTAGTGTAATTGTAGTCACAAAAGAACGGTTTTGTGACAATGGGGGTTACATCAACAAACGCTTCGCACACATTATTAATCACAATAACTTAACTCTTTCTTCTTAGTCTAAGCAGCATAGTAATATAAAAGGTGGAAGTGTTAAATTGTAAAAGCTGAAACCATTTCTATAGAAAAGGACTAGACGCTAGTTCTTTCTCAAAAAACTGAGTCCTTCAGTTGGCTCTAAACCAAGCGCCTCGCAATATTGCACATACTCATATACATTTAGCTTACGTTGAAATGTTTCAACT
>NZ_JBQKUJ010000034.1:0-5913 GCF_054968525.1 Alteromonas sp. G5_S2_22_S1
GCTCATAGCGTTTTCGCTCTATTCACCAAATTTTGCTAGGACAAAACAAAATAGGGGGTAGTTCGCAACTGCGAACATGCGCCAGCTTCAAAAGAAAATGTGCTTCGCAATTGTCTTTCTGCGCGAGCTATTGAGTTGTTTCACAACTGCTTTTTGCACGCAAACTTTTAGTTTGGTGCTATCACTTTGCTTTGCAACTAGTAATTCATGCTTTCCAAGCATAATCAGTTTTTATTTAAAACACTTTTTTGAGGAAGAATATTCATGTCGAGTCTGGCTTCTTAAGTAGAGGTTGCAAACTTTAACTAGTAAAACTATGAATGGGAAAAAGGTATGAACTAAAAATGCAACAGGGTTTCAGCAACTGAGAGCTGACTAGTTTTGCGTGGCGGCTAACGCTCTATGAACGAAGACTCGACATCTTTAATTTACCAATGAATTGCTATACCACAGCTATGCTGATGGACGTTAAAAGGAAAGGGTTTGCATTAGGGTTATTTTTCATTAACGTAATTTTGTGCTGATTAATAAACAAGAGGACAGCACAATGTCATTACTAAGTTATCAATTATTCGAACACTGCTCATATAGTAGTGAAGAGGCTAATTCTTCAGCTCTCGATGAGAGCGGGTGTGACGCACCTGGAATCAATGAGGCAACAGGGTTACCGCTTTTACCTAGTGGAGTAAAAGGTTGTCCTGGTGTTATCGACGTAGAAGGAAATCCACGCGGCACTGATATGTCAGACTACCTAGGTGTGGATACCACGCTCGATATTAGTTCTATAGATACTGATGTGTCCGGTGGATGTGATATTCATTCTGACACCGACTGGATGACAAACACAACGTCTATCGATAGTGGATTTGATGATTTTGGAATTAATGACCTGTCAGGATTTGACGGAGATTGGTAGGTGACTGCATTTCAATTAGCCTTACTGATGTTATTGCTGCTAGCGGCTTTGGCTATCTGGCTAATACCTTCTTTTGAACGGTTAGTAGAGAAGTATATGAAGGCTGGCGGTTAGTTTAGGATATATATGTACAGCTGATAAGAATTTAGCCCAAATCTAACCTGACAGTCTTTTGTGAAGCGGACATTGCTAAGACACAATCAGATTGGGTTAAAGCTATCGTAATATTTCTTTATGTCATTTCTAATTTCGTGAGCGAGAACTTCTAACTGGGACAAGCCAATACCTTTCTTATCTAAAATTTCATTTACTTTATTTCTTAATATACCTGGTGCATCATCAATATTTCTCCACCAGATACTATCGCCTTTTTCTAAAGCATTTTGATATTCTAATATGACTTCTCTATACACAGAATAGGTTTCCTCATGCTTCATTTTATAAAATGAAGCTAACTTAGTCCTTATACCTGAAGGTATGAACGGGTCTGTATCTATAAGGGATGGCATGGTCAAGCCCACAATCATCTTTTCAGTAGCGGGAGTCCCCATAAATTTCAGCTCTCCTGAAAGTAGTTCCTCTTTATTTTTTCTAGCAAAACTGTTCACTCTCGATATAAGCTCACCAAAAGTGTGATCTTTTGAATGATGGGTTTCTGAGGAAAAGTCAAACTCACCAATTATTTCTTCAGATAATTGAGTGAGTTTCTCCATTACTTTTTTCTGATACTCGGTATTAACGGAGTTTAGCAGTCCGTCTTTTGCTTTAAGGTAGGTCAGAATGGCAACAGTGGATGCTATTATATAAAAAAGTGATTGAAATATTTTGACAGCAATATCCATATAGGCTCCTAGTTGTAACAAATCCTGTGATGTTATTTTTTTATGAGCAATTGCTAAACTTATAGTCTGCGTTCAACTAAATGATTTATATTGACCAAGTAATTGTTAGTCCACACGTAACATAACACTTTTCTGCGAGGAAATGACACTGGGATGAAGTACAAGGTTTCAGACATAATCTTCAACTCGATGTCTATTGATGATCGTCAGCGCTCGCTTTTAGGCGGCGCCGTACGTGAAGCGGATCTTGGGATAACAATAAATAGGTTACCCCCTAGCACTCTTAACCCAGTGGGTTTCTCTCTTCATGAGACCCCTTTTTTACAACATGCGTTTATATTTGCGTTGTTTGCACAGATGTATGCCCCCAATAAATCCTGAATAGTTCGGATATCATTGATAGAATATGAATAATATAGGTTATAGAATTTTTGTAATTGGCGCTGGGTTTTCTGTGCCAGCAGGCTTACCTACGGCAGCGGAACTGTATGGTTTAGTAAAGTCACGTATAGAGTCAGTGTATGGTACGGATACAAAGTTTCATCGATCTTTAGATGAGTTCATCGACTATAAGCAATCAACTTGTAATGTTACTTTGACTCATGACGATGTGGATCTGGAAGAGTTTATGTCATTTTTGGACATAGAACACTACCTTTGGCTAGAAGGAAGTGACACACTTAGCTCTAAGGGAAACGGTGCTCAACTTTTGATCAAGAAGTTCATTGGGCAAATTATTCACGAGCGTACTCCAGTTGCCACTAATTTACCTCAGGAATATATAGAGTTTGCTCAAAACCTGAAAACCACTGATGTCATCATTACGTTGAACTACGACGTGATTTTAGAGCGTGCACTGGAGTTTGTAGGCAAGCCCTATAGGTTATTTACACATCGTTTTAAATCAACGCATGATTATGGTGGAACGATTGATGATAACAAAGAAGAAGTGGTAATTCTCAAATTGCATGGTTCATTAGATTGGTTTACTAATGAAGATTATCTAGGTTCTATTGCTGCTTTTAAAAAGCAGAACTATCATGAGCTACCCAGAGATCCTATTTTTAACAACAATAACAAATACGCGCCAATTCCCTTGGTAGATGGCTCCAGAACTTCTGATGACCCGTTAAAATTTATACATCGTTTATCAAACTTGGATTCATTCTACGAGAATTTCGATCCACCTAGTGTGCCCATGATATTGTCACCTTCTCATATGAAAATTGTTTATGCTAACCCATTTATTAGTTTTTGGCATGGACTGGGAATGTCAGGTGGTTTCAATTTGGGAATAAATATTATCGGCTTTTCTTTGCCTGAGCATGATGATTATTTGCGTGTTTGTTTGTATAAAATGATTAAAAACTACCTATATTTTCAATGGGATTTTACTCTTAATGGCGTTGAAAAAGACAATGTTAAAATTGTTGATTACAGGGTGACAGATGAAGCTATTGAGCAATTGAAACAAACATATAGTTTCATCGATGAACAAAAGTCAGCGTTTTACCTTAAGGGCTTCTCCAGTGATGCGGTAAAATTTTTGTTCGACTAAAAATGGTGTAACAAAGCATTTAAGAGTGGTTTGCAGCGCGTGGCATTTTTACCACGCGTTGCTCACACCTTAATGAGGCGTTGACCGTCCGCTTGTCTTTTGATGTTTGTCGACAAAGCTTGTAGTTCGGCAGAGTACGTGAAGCGGGAGTTAGCGCTAAGATACATCAAGTTCTGCATTAACGCGATAAGCAGACATTGGACTTTTTAATCTTGCAAGGTAGAGTAGCTTGTGAGATCGCTGACTGACTACAGTTGGTGTTACAAGCTGTTATGTCTGCGTGCAACAAGGAGTGTTATTCCATGAGCAAAATAAAATTTTGTCTTCCTGAGTTCATGGCAATTGCTGCGGTGGCGCTTGTGCTTAACTTGTGGGTTCTATTTTCGTTGTTTATAGAAAATACGACGGTATTGGGCCTAGGATATGATTATGTCTTAAGGTTTGTAAGCACTGGTGGAGCTTCGCTAGCAGGTGCATATTTTGCTTTTAAATTAAATTCCTCAAAATCCAAAACAGAAACAGAAAGTAAGGAAGCAGAGAAAGTTAATATAGCTTTGTTGAATATATACGCTCAAACTGCTGTCGTTCGCGAAGTTAGGTTTGACCTTAGAAATGAATATATTTTTGCTGAAGCTTTTTTTAACAAACTAAATGGTTTTTATAACCCAAATATAAGTATTCCTGCTGGAGAGTTATCATCTTTATTGGTGCATAACCCTAATACTGTTTCGAAACTCATTCATTCTCAAAACTTGTATCTACAGTTACTAGATTCAATTTCTAAGAGGAATGACTTCTACACAAAAAAAATTGAGCCTTCCTTATCGAATATTAGTGGCCCCAGAGACATAAATTTATTAAAGAATGCTGTTCCCCAAAGTGTCCACGAAGATGCTGTAAATTGGATTGATATTATCAAAACCCAAGCTGAGTGGGCAGAAAAAGAGCTTTTGCTGGCCTTTGAGAATTTACGTAAACTTGCGATAGAAATATACCCAAAATACAAATTTATAAATGTGCAAACATAACAAACGTATTGATGAAGGCTTTAAGAATTTTTTTTACGTTCCCTCGCCGCTACAGCTAAGTGTTAACAATTTTATAAGGCAATTATACGGGTGTTGAATGTCCTTTATTGGCACAGAAGGGCAGTTTAAAGCAATAAAGCTGAACGTCCGTTGCTTGTCTAGAGTTGACCTTTAGTATTGCACTAATGAATGACGGCTATTCGTTCAATGCGGCTTGTCAGATGAAGCGAAAACCTATTCACCGAAAATGTACTCTCGGATATGGGCCACTGCATCTTAGGGAACTTTGTAAATTACATTTATGTTATGCTGTGACGTACAAATCAAAATGCTCAGCGTATAAGAATTTTTGCACTATCCTACTCAGATTAGGTGTGACGATTTTTTGCTTTGTCACAGTGTTTTGTCACAGGAGAGCGGCGCTACAGGCCGCTAAAATCAATAGATGGCATCATTGCTACAAGGCCAGTAGGGATTGAAAATCCGCGTGTCCCTGGTTCGATCCCGGGTCGAGGCACCATTATTCAGAAAGCCCTGCATGAAAATGCGGGGCTTTTTGTTTTAGCAGTCTAACTTTATTTTACTGTGAGTAAGTTTGAAGTTTCGGTAATTGAATATGTGTATAAAATCTTCAGAGAATTTATACAAAGTAGATTTAGGGTCTTTGATATTGTTATTAGGATAATATCCTTTCCCAAAGAATTTGCTTAATATAATTTTGACAGTCTTATGTAGGCGGCCGAGAATGGAAAGGATGATCTGCGTGGACTATTCCAATGTTGTCAAAGTTCGTTTCAATAGATATCGAAAGAGGTAACTTGTTAGCTAAGTTAAAATATTTATTCTTAAGCTCATTGTCTAAGTATTGCCACCATTTACCTTCATTCTGATACCAAAGCTCAGATTGGTATAGCTTGCTCAAATTGATTTCTAATATTAGTTTTTCATGATTCCCTAATACAGAAAAGAATCATTTCTCATCTAATAAATTCAAACACCTCTCAGAATTTAGGTTTCTGTCAATAAGGTCGCCGACATCAAAAACTCTATCTGTCAGAGCGCGAGTTCCTCAAGCATTTATTTGTCAGCCTCCTCAATTTTTTGTGTAAGTCCGGGTACCTCCTGTTATAACGTTAATGGAACTGGACAAAGAGAAAGCATTGTGGCAACTACTTAGAGCGTTCAAGTTCTATCGCAGTATCTGAATTACGGATTTAGTGGCGCGGCTAAAAATTTGCATGGTTGTAGGCTATTTCTCTCATCATGACTATTTCTAAAATTCTGCCGATGAATGGGCTATTCTGATTACAAATTAGTCTCGACTGTTTACCAATTCGAAAAAATCCATTATTCTCCGTATAGGTTATGTTCAATGCTTAAAAAATGTCTAAATCCCTATCAAAATTAATACTAGTATTTACAGTGCTATCTGCCCTCGTTGGGCAAGCTATGGCTATAGATACTATGAGTTTTGAAATGGCTATTGACAACAAACACTACAATAGCAATTCTGAATCGAATTGCTCTATGAACATGAGCCATGGTATGAGAGTAGATTCTAGCAGTTCC
>NZ_JBQKUJ010000035.1:0-5693 GCF_054968525.1 Alteromonas sp. G5_S2_22_S1
GTGTGGGGTTTCCCCATGTGAGAGTAGGACACTGCCAGGTCCTTATTTCGAAAAGCCCTTGTCTTACGACAAGGGCTTTTTCGTTAGGAAGCAAAGCGAGTACTCTGTAGTCAAAAACTGAGGGTACTGTGTGTCTTCCTTGCGCAAAAGTCGCGACAAAGAGCGTCACGATTTTGCACCACTAAACCCGCCGTTAGGCGGGTTTTTTGCTTTCTGCCTCATCATTTTCTCTATACTACTAATCGCTTATAGATTAATAGCAAAGATCGCTCTACATTTGTCTTGTGTTAATAAAATGTTAAGTGTACTTGATGAATTATTTGGTGTTAGCTGTTGTCGCAGGGCTGATAAATGTAGTGATGTCGTTTCTAACCATGAGCGTCCTGATTTCTACTGCTGTCACCTTTTTTACTATTCTTTTAGCGTCTTTTATTTTTAATAAAACGCTAGGCAGCGGAAAAGCGAATGCGTTTTCTGAAGGAGTAGGGGATGACAGCCTTTCATCTAGTCAACCTCCGTCGTCGCAAACTGATGCAACCAAGGTCAGTCATGCCGCCAGCAATATTGCAATTGGCGGTGCCTCTATTTCGTTCTTTTTGGAGCAACTAGCAAACGCTTTTAAAGAACAAGTCGCTAATATTGGTGAAATGAGCGGCAGGCTACAACATTTAGAGTCGTCGTCTAGTCAGTTAGATGCATTAGCCAAAACAGCCTCTTTATCTATGAATGAGTCTGATGAGAAAACACAGTTTGGAAGTACGTCGCTAAAAGAAGTGTTAAACCAACAACAGCAGTTAGTTAAAAATATCAATGCGTCATCTGACGCGCTCATTACCTTAAAAAGCAAAGCTGAAGGTATAAGTACAATCACTAACACCATTAATCAGCTGGCCGATCAAACGAATATGCTCGCGTTAAATGCAGCAATTGAAGCCGCTAGGGCCGGCGAACAAGGCCGTGGTTTTGCTGTAGTTGCTGACGAAGTCAGGGAACTCGCAAAGAAAACGACAGATGCAACGTCTGGAATTGAAACTTTGCTTCAGGATATGAATACCAGTAGCCAAAAAGCGGTAGCTACTATGGATAAAGTACTTAGTTCAAGTGACGATATGAACGCTAAGCTACAGGAGAGTGAAGCGGCTATATCTCATTCAAGCTTGTTATCTACTAAAGCCCGGGACTCTATGGAGGCAATGCAGGGTATGGTAGAGGATAATGCAGAGCACAGCGCAGGTATCAGCGCCAATATTCTTCAACTTCATCAAACTACGGGTAATTTGGAGCGCGATCTTTCTGACGTTTCAGCGCAAGCCTTATCTCTTAGCAGCCAAGCGGAAGATATTTTTAGGCTATTAGAAAGTTTTGACGTAAACGACAGAAATAGCGAAGTAAGAGATATTGCGATAAGTACAGCGAAAACCATAGGTAAACGATTTGAACAGGCTATTAAAGCGGGCGACATTGCCGAGTCGCAATTATTTAGCTTCGACTATACGCCCATTGCAAACACTAACCCGTTAAAGCACACGACACCTTTCGATAAATTCACCGATAAGATATTACCCGAAATTCAAGAGCCTTTGCTAACAGCGCACGATTTCATAATTTATGCTGGCGCTGTTGATAAAAATGGCTACTTCCCCACCCATAATAAGAAGTTCAGTCAGCCGCTTACGGGTAATTATGATACTGACCTTGCGAATAACCGAACAAAACGGATATTTGATGATAAGACAGGAAGCCGCTGTGGTGCTAATACCTCAACGTTCCTACTTCAAACCTATAAACGAGATACGGGAGAAGTTATGCATGATTTATCAGCCCCTATTTATGTGAACGGTAAACACTGGGGCGGGTTTCGTATAGGTTATAAAGCACAAGCGCAGTAATTCCCTACCGCTAATATTATTGCGTCTTTACGCTTTTATTTGGGCCCTTGTTACCCTACCATTAGCGGATTGTTCGCGGTTCGTAAAATAATATGCCTTCATTACAAAGTTACAGCACGTTTGGTCTTTCAGCATCGTGTAATTCTATTAAGTCGTTTGTCGACGTCCCTTCTTTTTTATCCCTATACAACTCAATAAAACAAAGCGCCGATAACGCGGTTTACATATTAGGCGGTGGAAGCAATTCTATTTTTACAAAAGACTTCGACGGTACTGTACTGGTTAATGAAATAAAGGGTATTAGTCACTTCGATACTGAAAGTCACCATTATCTAAGGGTAGGCGCAGGCGAAAACTGGCATGAGTTTGTAACGCTTTGTATGGAAGAAAAGTGGTATGGATTCGAAAACTTAGCACTGATACCAGGCTCAGTAGGGGCATGTCCTATTCAGAACATCGGTGCTTACGGGCGAGAGGTTAATGCTCTCATTGATAAAGTAGAATGTGTATTATTAGAAACGGGTGAGCAAGTTCTGCTTAACAAAGAAGATTGCCAGTTTGGCTACAGAGATAGTGTGTTTAAACATGCATTAGCCAATAAAGTGCTTATTACCCATGTTAATTTTAAGCTTCCGAAAGACTATGAACTTGAAACTAGCTACGGTGAATTGGCCGCACTTTCCGAGCCTACGCCTGAAAAGGTGTATAGTAAGGTAATAGAGATAAGAAAGAGCAAGTTGCCCGACCCAAACGTTTTAGGTAATGCAGGAAGTTTCTTCAAGAACCCCGTAGTACCGACATCGGTATTTCACAGTATTCAAAAAGATTACGACGTTGTCCCGCACTTTGTTATAACTAACAAGGTAACGCCGCCAACTGAAACGAGTGATTTAGGCGTTACCCTAAAACAGCAAGATAACACTAAGCAAAACGAAGAATTGATAAAAATCCCTGCAGCGTGGCTTATCGACCAAGCAGGATTTAAAGGCAAGACGTTAAATAAAGTACGCTGCCACCCTACACAGCCATTGGTACTAACTAACTTAGGTGGTGCCACCGGAGAAGATTTAATTACCATGGCAAAAAATATCATAGCAAGCGTACATGATAAGTTTGGCGTTACGCTCGAACCAGAAGTGCGCTTATTAGGAAGCAAAGGACTTATTTCGCTATGAGACAAGCATCAAAAGCTATAAGAAAACATATACTCGCTTTGTTGTCTGACGGCCATTTTCACTCAGGTGAAACCATTGCTCAGCAGGTCGGTTTATCAAGAACCGCGGTAGCGGGCCACATTTCCCAGCTTGCCGATTGGGGGTTGGATGTATTTAAAGTGAAAGGTAAAGGCTACCGATTAGAACGAGGGTTCCCATTGTTAAGTGCTGACAGTATTAAACGACATTTAGGCAATACAAAACGCGCGGTCATCGATGTGGAGTCCGTATTGCCCTCTACCAATACGGAAATGAACAAACGTATTGCGAGTAAACGGGAAGATCTTGAAAACGGCGATGTCGTCTTCGCCGAAATTCAAACCGATGGGCGCGGTCGCCACGGCCGTTCTTGGTTAGCCCCTGTTGGTGGTAGTCTAACTTTCTCTATGTACTGGTCTTTCCCTGATGGTTACCAAAGCATGGCGGGTCTTTCTTTGCTAGTGGGGTTAGCCGTTTGCGATGCATTAAAAGAATTTGGTGTTGAAGATACCGAATTGAAATGGCCGAACGATATTTATCTACAAGGCAAAAAGCTTGCCGGTGTATTAATTGAAGTAGAAGGCCAGATTGGCGCAACGGCGCACAGTGTTATTGGTATTGGTTTAAATGTATGTGTACCTGATAATCAGTATGATGTAGGGCAGCCTCATAGCGATTTAGCCTCTTACCTAGGTACCATTCCTGATAGAAACGCATTAGCGGCAGAAATAATTAAGTCGCTTTGGTCTTATTTACCGAAATTTACCCAGCAAGGGTTTGGTCCTTTCACTGCGTATTGGGAAGCGTTAGACCTATACGCCGATAAACGTATTGTTTTGCAGATGGGCGAGAAGCGATTTTCTGGAATTGACAGGGGAGTAGACGCCAGCGGCGCACTACTTGTTGAAACACAAGACGGTATTACGCGATTCCATGGTGGCGAAGTTAGCCTTAGAGGCAATTAACGTTTTATTTTATATCTGGGCTACGAAGATTTTGGCCATTTTTATAATAAAAGTACTTCGTAGTTCATCTTTGTGATTTTTAAATAGAATTTTTTCCGTTCGTTTTACGCATTACATTGCGACTGAAACCAAAAATATGAATAACATTGAAGAAAACCACGTCATATTAGTGGATATCGGTAACACCCGAATAAAATATTCACTGCTTTGTCATGCAGAAGAAGAGCCTAATGCATGCGAAGATGCCAATTCTCTTTTCTCTTTTATCGATTCTCAGAAAAATATTTCTCATTTATATATAGCTTCTGTGAGAAACCAGGAGCTGGTTGATGAAATATCCACCATGTGCAATGAACGACATATTACCTTTGTAGAAAAGCACACAGAAAAAGAAGCCTTCGGCATAAAAAATAGTTACGACAATGTTCAAAAAATGGGCGTTGATCGATGGCTTGCCATGGTCTGCGCTGCAGAAAAATCAAAAAAAGCATTTTTTGTTATGGATGTGGGTACGGCAATAACGGTTGATTTTGTGGTAGATGGTCAACATTTAGGCGGTTGGATCGTACCTGGTTTTCAAGTAATGCGTAATGCATTGGTCGCTTCAACTAAAAAAGTGTTCGCAAATGATGAAATTCCAACCACCTTTGGGGTTGGGACAGACACAGAAGATTGTGTGGCAACAGGGTGTCATGCCGCCCTATATGGTGTTTATTTGAGCGCGATTGATTACATATCAAGCAAACAAACCGATTTTGACATTATTTTAGGGGGTGGAGACAAAAAAGTGTTTGCATTCTTAAAATCTGCTGATAACATGCGCCTCGCTCATTTGGTGATGCAGGGTCTTGCCCGCTACGCTCGAAGTGAACTTTTAAAGGGAACGCCGGCGTAAGTTTTTGATTAGTTGAAAAATTGGTCAAAAAAGAAAATTGAAAAATTTTCAAAAAGACACTTGCACAGAGTTAAACAATACTCTAGAATGCGCACCCACTTGATGTAGTGCCGACTTAGCTCAGTTGGTAGAGCAACTGACTTGTAATCAGTAGGTCGCCAGTTCGATTCCGGCAGTCGGCACCATCAATCTGGAGGGGTACCCAAGCGGTCAACGGGAGCAGACTGTAAATCTGCCGGCTCAGCCTTCGCAGGTTCGAATCCTGCCCCCTCCACCACTTTCTCTATGAGGTGGCCAGAGAATTAGGATTGCGGGCATCGTATAATGGCTATTACCTCAGCCTTCCAAGCTGATGATGCGGGTTCGATTCCCGCTGCCCGCTCCAAATCAGTGCTGATATAGCTCAGTTGGTAGAGCGCACCCTTGGTAAGGGTGAGGTCGGCAGTTCAAATCTGCCTATCAGCACCAGTTTATTTCTCCCCAGCTCATGTAAAATTTCTAAATTTTTTAATGTAACTTTGCTGGGATAATAGAAATGGCAAAAGAAAAGTTTGAACGTACGAAACCCCACGTAAACGTGGGTACAATCGGCCACGTTGACCACGGTAAAACTACCCTAACTGCAGCTATCACTACAGTTCTTTCTAAAACTTACGGCGGTTCTGCTCAGGCTTTCGATCAAATCGATAACGCGCCTGAAGAGAAAGCTCGTGGTATCACCATTTCTACTTCACACGTAGAATATGACACG
>NZ_JBQKUJ010000036.1:0-5236 GCF_054968525.1 Alteromonas sp. G5_S2_22_S1
TTTTCAATAACGGGCGCAGGCATGTTGGGCATAATGGCGAAGCCGCCCTGCGTGTATGCGTCCCAGCGAACGCAGTGAGTGAGTTTATTGAGTTGTTATGTTCACTTTGTTGAAAACTCCTTGAGGATCTCCATTGTTGGCGTAGGCTTTGTAACCCACTCCCCGTTTTCCATTATTTTCATTGTTTCGTTAAAGCCGCCTTGCGAATTGAAATAGTCAGCAACTTCCATATAAAAGTCTTTGATGAGTTGGTCTTCTCGTTCACTGGTGGGCGGAATTCTAAAAGAGTCTACCAAAAGCACTTTCATTGATACATGACTTCTTAAAGAGGTTCTGGCTTTTTCGATTTCTCCATCTTCGATGTTTTTTAAAGCGTAGAGCATGAATCTTCCATTATCTACGTGCTCCTTCGCGAAGCTAGCTGCATCAGTAGATGTCATTAAGTATATAGACGTGATAAAGCCAAGAATGAAGACCACAATGGTGAAAATGCCGCCAGAAATGCCAATTAAGATTTTTGATTTCATAATTCGTCCTTGTGAACATAACTTTTCAATAACGGGCGCAGACATGTGGGGCATAATGGCGAAGCCGCCCCGCGTGTATGCGTCCCAGCGAACGCAGTGAGTGTGTTGATTGAGTTGTTATATGCGTACAATTTAAAACCTTTTATACATCCACTCTAATAAAAACAAACCTTAGCTACATAGAGGATGATATTTGTTTTAGGTAATTATTTATTTGCCCATCGGTAACAATAGAACCACCCAACAGGTGGAATCAAGAAGTTGAGCAAGACAGCGTAAATGGCAACCAACCCGATATTGTCAGCTTTTCCTTTAGCGAATTTGATGGTAAAGAAAATTACAACTAAAGCGAGAATGAAGAGTACTTGCCCCCAAAATGTAGCGTTTAGATTCATAAAATTCCTTATTGATGAGCTTCCTGAAAAGCATATAACGCCCCGATAACGGGCGAATGCTTGCTGCGAAAATGGCGGAGCCGCAGCAAGTATGCGTCCCAGCGAGATAATTGGACTCCCCAACCTAATAGGTTGGTCTAACATTTACGTTGTCACACACAAAGGTTAGATAGGAGTCCATCTATGTATAATATGCTCACTGGTGTAGATTTAGCAAAAAAAGAGATCCAGGTTTGTGTCGCCAAATCGAATAAGATAGTTCGTAATATGCCGATGACGCCCACTGCTTTTTCTAATTGGCTAGCCACTCAAAAACCAATGACAGTTGTTTTTGAAGCGTGTGCGACGTCAAATTATTGGTATCAATGTGCGCGTGAATACGGGCATGATGCCCGTTTAATATCAGCTAAGCTTGTATCGAATATTCGTCAAAACCAAAAGACTGATAAGAACGATGCTGAAGCGGTTTTACAGGCATCACAACTTAGTAACGTGAATTTTATTAGCGGGAAGTCTAAGGAGCAGCAGGAGCTTCAATCACTTGTCCGTATGCATCAACTATCAGTAAAGCATAAAGTTGCTTACGGGAATCAACTCTGTTCGTTACTTTTAGAGTTCAACATTAAGTTGTCACCAACAGATGCGGGTTTGAACAGTGCAATACAGTCGATATTGGAAGATGCAGAAAATGGATTTAGCGCGATATTCAGAGAGGCATTACACACGGCATGGCATCAATATCTCAAGAGTATAGAGCTCGTAAAACACTACGAAAAGAGTGTAGCTAGAGCCAGCAGAGCATCAGAAGCTTGCAAAAATCTCATGAAGATAGAAGGTGTTGGCCCGACAAAAGCGGTTAACCTGTACATAGCGCTAGGTTGTTGTGAGTTAGGCGTTTTCAAAAAAGCCCGAGACGCTGCTGCGTGTATCGGTTTAACGCCAATACAACATTCTTCAGGTGGTAAAGTGCGTTTGGGGTCTATAGGTAAAAATATACGGAACTCGTCATTGCGCGCTAACTTGGTCGCAGGTGCGATGTCAGCAATAAACCAGGCGGTTAAACGTGATTCGCGAACGAAGAAAGATGAATGGATTAAAGGGCTAGTAGAGCGGAGAGGTAAACGTTGTGCAGCTGTAGCGCTGGCCAACAAAACAGTTAGAACAGCATTTTCGTTGCTACGCAACGGAACTGATTACAAAGCAGAGCTATTATCTGCTTAGTTTAGTTTTAAGTTAACAACTAAATGCGCCATACAAGATAAAAATCAGCTTGGTAAGCCAGTGCTGCGCTCAGGGCATAAAAGCCCGCCAGCGAGATGTGGCATCAAGTTCGCGTAAATATCATAGAGCCGGGATAGCTTCCCATTATGAGCTCGTACATAAGCACGCATTACATCTTGAACGGTAAAAATAGTTGTTGACTATGGGGAGTCCACATAAGCGCAGCGAGTGCCTTTAGTGGCTTGTTAGCTGCCGAACTACTCTAAGTCTTCATCGTAAATACGAGTAAAGTTTTCAAACTCTGTACCTACAAGGTCTTTTTCAATGATGCGCCTAGCAACCTCAAAATCGACAACGTAATTACATACTTCCATAGTATCACTGCCAATACTTCCGCCATCACAGTGTCCTAAGCCAGTCCATCCAAGTGTTTCATTTAGACGATCTTGAAGCCTTGCTCTTTTTTCTAGATCTTGTGGTGTCCCAAATCCGTCTACAGAATACTCAACCATAAGGGTAAATTCTTGCTCGACTTGACTGAATCCATTAGCGACTAAATCATCAATTTCCTTTTGAATAGCTTTCTGTGGATTTTTAAACAGGCCATTTTTTAGAACTTTACTCTCGCCAGTCGTACCGAGTTCTCCCCAGTGAACCGTATGAGATCCATCATCATTTGGCCAAGTTTCCCAGTATTCCTTTTTCTCTTCAGAGAAGAGATATAGTTTTAGCACAAAATATCCTATAGGCAGCTAACATTAAGCTAAGCGGCGCAGTTGCGTGGGGCATAATGGCGAAGCCGCCCCGCGTAAATGCGTCCGAGCGACCGAAGGGAGTGGTCTTAAGCGCCTTGTGTACGCCCAGCATGGGCATGAACTAATGAGGTGAAAGTCCTCTGTAGGAAGATCACCGTTGTTTAACACACTGTTATTCAACGCTAACTACTAGCGAATGGCAAGGGCTAAATCGTGAGAGATAGTCTGGAGGAAGCCGCTAGCAAATCTGCGAGCTGATGAACAAGAACATCGTATGAGGCGTAGGCTGAAGGTGAGTTGGCACAAGACAACGAAACCATGTGATCTAACGGACACCGTAAATGATGCAGCAGTGCAGAGACAGTGCATGCTCTTATCTGGGGAGATCTGCTTTACGAGCGATCGGTAATTACCAGTGAGGCTCTGGTCTACAAGTGCCTTGGCGCAGAGGAAAGGCATCATCCCCTGCGAGCGAATTCGATGCAAACCGATAGCGCCGACACAGGTAACTGTGGCGGTGATAAAGCAGAAGTCAGCAGACGGCATAGTAGCCAAATGCTCAGCGTAATGGTTGGGATACGGCCAAGGCCGGAACATTTAGAACAAAGGAGGAGCCTTGTCAGACTTGAACACACGAATGCCGTCCGGTAGTGACGTGACTCAGCGTACTGATGAGCAGCCAGCCTTTAGCGCAGATCTACTCGAACTTTTTCTCCAGCCTTCCAATCTTGTGTCGGCATGGACACAGGTTCGAGCCAACAAAGGGGCTGCTGGCATTGATGGCATGACCATTGATGACTTCCCCGCTTGGGCAAACGCCGGAAACTGGAAACGTGTTATGACTGAGCTTCGCTCAGGCCAATACCAACCTTCACCGGTGAAACGCGTTGAGATTGACAAACCTGATGGCGGAAAACGTCAATTAGGGATCCCAACTATCGTTGATCGTGTGATCCAACAAGCGATTGCCCAAGTCCTTACGCCTATTTTCGACCCAACCTTCTCAGATAATAGTTTTGGGTTCAGGCCACATCGAAATGGGCAACAAGCAGTGAAGCAGGTAAACAGCATTATCAAAACGGGACGCCGTTTTGCCGTGGATGTTGATCTGTCTAAGTTCTTTGACCGCGTTAATCACGATTTACTCATGACCTACCTTGGCTATAAAGTGAAAGATAAGCGATTGCTTAAACTGATTAAACGTTACTTACGAGCTGGGGTTATCGATAACCAGTTTTATAGTGAGAGTCGAGAAGGTGTTCCTCAGGGCGGGCCATTATCGCCGCTGTTGGCAAACATCATGCTAGACCCATTGGACAAAGAGCTTGAGAAACGGGGTCACGAATTTGCACGATATGCGGACGATTTTACCATACTGGTAAAGACGCCCCGTTCGGGTGAACGCGTGCTCAACAGTATCAGCAGATTCCTGCGCCACCGCTTGAAGTTAGTTGTTAATACAACCAAAAGCCACGTCGTTAAAACCAGTGAAAGCAAATTCCTTGGATTTACCTTCAAGGCAGGCCGCATTCAATGGCATCCGAAGACCCTGATGAAGTTTAAGCAACAGGTTCGACGATTAACGAACCGCAACTGGGGCGTATCGATGCAATACCAACTCTTTAAACTCAGTCAGTATTTACGAGGCTGGATAAATTACTTTGGTATCGCCAGTGGATATCAGCGCTGTGTAGAACTGGATCACTGGATCCGGCGCAGAGTGAGAATGGCTTACTGGCGTCAGTGGCGAAAACCGCGCACCAAAGTACGACATTTAATGAGACTGGGCGTGCATGTTCAAGCTGCGGTAGCGTGTGGTATCACCAGCAAAGGGCCATGGCGTAGTGCAAAATCTCCGGGGATCAATCAGGCTTTATCACTTGATTACTTGAAATCCGAAGGGCTTTATTCACTACGTGATGGATGGATTGCGCTTCACTATCCTAAATGAAACGCCCTGTGCGGAGCCGCATGCAGGGTGTTGTGGGGGCTGGAGGCTAGATACCTCCGGCTACCCGATTATAAGCAGAGCCAGTTCCTTTGGTCTTTTTTAAAAACTGTTGAAGCCAGCATACGATTGATTGTTAACACAAACAAGCAAAACGACTGTGCAGTGATGTTTTTGATTTGACCGAAGCTAGCCGCCATCTGAGCTATCGAGTGTAATGGCGCTTGCTGGCTGAAAATAAGAACTTGGCGATAAAGCGCCTATTACACTACCTTTGAATTGAAAGCGGCGGATTTAAACCACAAGCCAGAGCGATGCTAATGAAAACAGGTGAGGGCAGTTACACTGGGATTTGTATTAAGCCAAACGCAGTTTAGGCTGCCGCCTTAT
>NZ_JBQKUJ010000037.1:0-2389 GCF_054968525.1 Alteromonas sp. G5_S2_22_S1
TATAGAACGTCAACTGTCTTGACCGGTCCGGCGTCAATTATCTTGACCGGTTGTCGCTGAGTTATTCTTCCTGTTTTATTGCTGTTTTTCTTCGATAGCTTTCTCCCTGTAATTGAATGATATGTGAGTGATGAACGAGCCGGTCTATAGCTGCAACTGTCATGGTAGTATCGGTGAACAATGCATCCCAGTCTTCGAACGATTGATTGGATGTAATGATAAGGCTGAACCTCTCATAACGGTGCGCAATGAGTTCGAACAGCACACTGGTTTCTTGTTCTGTCTTTCTGATATAGCCGATGTCGTCCACGATTAGCACTTGGTATTTATCCAGTTTATTCAGCGCATCCTGGAGTTTTAGTTGCTGTTTGGCGTCTTGTAGGTGTTGCACCAAGGCGGTGGCCGGATAGAACTTTACGCGGGTTCCAGCTTCTATCAGGCTGTAACCTAATGCGCTGGCGAGGTGGGTTTTGCCTACACCGCTAGCACCGAACAGTAGTAGGTTTGTGGCATGTTTAACCCATTCGTGGTTATCGGCCAGGTCATGCAGGCGCGCTTTACTAATGCCTTCTATGGCATTGAAGTCGAAGCCGCCAACGTGTTTGCCTGAGGGCAAGTTTGACTCTTTTAGGTAACGTAATTGTCGCTTGTCTGTCCGACTTGCTAGCTCCATATGGCACAACTCACTTAAGTAGTGTTCGGGTCGCCATTGTTCGTGCAGTGCTTTTTCAGCAAGGCTCTCCCAGTGGTTTCTGAACTCACTTAAGCGCAAGCTTTTTAGCATCAATGGTAGTGAAGCTGTATTAGTCATTTCGACCTCCTTGCAACAGTAGGCCATACTGTTTTAACGAATGCTGCCCCACTTGGAGTTGGGGTATATCACGTGTTTGTTGCTGGAAGCGCTCTTGGCAGTCAAACAGGCTGGGCAGTCTCCCCGTATTCAGTTGCTGCATGATAAAGCGCCCCAGCCGTATTTCGTTATCTTTTTTGCTGGCAAGGTGAAGCACTCTGACGATATAACGACAGGCATCATCTGCTTTCATATTGCCGTTAACATATTGCCAGATGCATCGGTAATCCTCGTTAGGTAATAGCTCGTCGCGCCACTGTGAACACCGGAAGGCTTGTGGCTTTTTAACCAGAGCATCTATGACGTGTTTGTAATTGACGCTGCGTTTACGCGAACTGCCTTGCGCATAAACGCGCTCTAGGGTGTAAGTCAGTTCATGACCGAGATATAAGGCTAACCTGTTATCATACACTTGTACCCGCAAGCGACTGCCTATCAGGCGGGAAGGCACTGTGTAGGTCACGCGTTTAACATTGATAGTGCTGGTGCGCGAGACGCGCACATATTCTATTGAGTAATTGGCGCTACCTACAGGCGGCAATGGCTGTAATTGTCGCTGCTCTTTGATAAAGGCGGTGTTGATACGCTTGTTACGCCGCCCAACTAACTGCTGAATAAAGCCTTCATAGTCATCGCGACAGTTAAAATCGAACGAGCCGCGTATACGCAGCGCTTGTTCTAACTGCGCTTTGACATGTCGATTGCTAGACTCGATAACACCATTTTCATGCGCTACACCGGTATTATTACGTGTGGCCGTAAAACCGTAATGCGCCATCAACGACTTATAGCGTTCGGTAAATGCCTCGGCATTGTCATGGTTTCGGTACGCCGCACTTAAGCTGTCAGTGCGGACTTCTTTGGGCACGCCACCACTTTCTCTAAACGCTTTCTGAAGGCTATCGGAGAATGCAGCAAAGCTCTCACCGCCATAAACTACTTGGCAATACTGCCAGCCGCTGGCCGCTAGGCGATAGTTAAACAGCATGTGCTTACACGGCTCTCGTCCTATGGTGATAGGAGATTTGACGTGGGTAAAGTCACATATTCCCAGTAGTCCTGATTCGTGATGCTGCAAGAACATCACATCTTTAGCGCCACCGTGTAATTGTCGCCACTTCTTAATTCTGCGCTCAAGCGTACGTCGTGCTGTAGTTGGGAAGTCGTCACTATGTGATTCACATAGATGATCAAATACGCCTACCGGCGTAATCAATTCATCTTGTTGTAAGATGGGAACAACGACACTCTCCCACACCGCTTCAAGAGGATCGGGTCTGGTACGCCATTGGCGTTTTGCTTGATTAGGTTGGTGACGACCATTCTCGATTCGTCTGGCGGAGCTAACAGAGATATCCGCTTTACTGGCGGCCACTTCCTGCGTGAAATCCTTTCTGAACTTCATATATAACCTGACTTGTTTTTCTGTGATGTGATTTCCCGACACGCCATTCTCCTCGAATTATCGTGTCGAACCTTAACAGAACAACCGGTCAAGATAGTTGTCGCTCAACCGTTCAAGTTAATTGTCGCTTTATA
>NZ_JBQKUJ010000038.1:0-2273 GCF_054968525.1 Alteromonas sp. G5_S2_22_S1
CGGCCCTTCAACCGTGAGTGAAATACTCTCGCGCTTTAAATCCAGTGATTTATCGTGGCCGTTGCCGGAAGCGCTCAATGATAAAACGCTCGAGGCTCAGTTGTATAACACTGGTCCCGTTCAGCGCCAAAAACGGCTGCCTGACTTTATGTTTATGCAGCAAGAGTTGAAGCGTAAAGGCATGACTAAGCTGTTGCTGTGGGAAGAGTATTGCGCCGAAGATAGTGCGTCAGCCTACGGTTATACGCAGTTCTGCGAGCATTATCAGCGGTGGCTTAAAAAGCAGAAGCGTAGTATGCGTCAGCATCATATCGCGGGTGATAAGTTGTTTATTGACTATTGTGGGCCGACAGTACCTATCGTTAATCCCGATACAGGCGAAGTGCGTTATCATGCACAAATCTTTGTTGCGACTTTAGGCGCGACCAACTACACGTATGTTGAAGCTGGCCGCTCTCAGCGTGAAGAAGATTGGATAATGGCGCACGTAAGAACGTTCCGCTACCTTGGCGGTGTACCTCGTTTACTTGTGCCGGATAACCTGAAATCAGCCGTTACCAAAGCCCATCGTTACGCGCCCACGCTGAATGAAAACTACGCAAAAATGGCGCGGCATTACGGCTGCGCCATTGTGCCTGCACGGCCTTATAAACCGAAGGATAAGGCTAAAGCAGAAAATGCGGTACTGATTGTTGAACGCTGGATACTAATGCGATTGCGACGGGAGTGCTTTTACACTTTAGCGGGCCTTAACGCACGTATCAAAGTGTTAATGGAAGAGTTAAATAATCGGCCGCAGCGCTTACATCCAGGCTCTCGCCGAGAGCAGTTTGAACTGCTCGATAAACCCGCGTTAATGCCATTGCCTGGCACCACGTATGAGTACATCGACAGTAAACGAGCAAAGGTGGGGCCGGATTACCATGTGCTGTACCAAAAGCACGCTTACTCTGTACCGCACACCTTAGTAGGCAACACGGTGACCATCGAGGCAAGTGGCAGTGTGGTCAGCATCTATCACCAAAATCAACTGGTGACACAGCACGCTAAATCAGCAAAAGACGGCGGCTTCTCAACGCAAAAAGAACACATGCCGGACAGCCATGTAAAACAGCGCTTCAGCGCTGAACGCTTATTGCACTGGGCGGAGAATATTGGTGTAGGTACGCGCGGTGTGGTGCAGTGGCACATCCATAGCCGTCAACATCCAGAGCAAGCGATTAAAAGCTGCCTAGCCATTCTAAATCTCACTAAACAGCATGGTGCTGCGCGACTTGAAGCCGCTTGCCAAAAGGCGTTACTGCTAGAACGCCCTCACAGAAGCGTTGTGATGAACTTACTCAAACATCACCAAGAAAGCGTACCGAGCACCGCTGTCGAACACGATGAGCAACCTGTAACCCACCACAATATCCGCGGCCAACATTACTATCAATAGGACAACCCATGACACAATCTCAATTACAAGAGCAACTGCGTAGCTTACGGCTTGGACACTTCGCTCAAGCGTTACTGCAACAACAAAGCCAAGCGACAACCTACGACGAGATGAGCTTCGAAGAACGCTTAGGATTACTGGCACAGCATGAAATCCACTGTCGGCAAGACAGCAAAGTGAAGCGTTTACTGCGTCAGGCAACCTTGCGCTTAGAAGCTCACGCCAGCCGATTGGAATACCGCGCAGAGCGCGGTCTACGCAAAGATAAAGTCGCCACACTGTTGAGCGGCCAATACTTACATCATGCCCATAACATTATCGTTACTGGCGCAACGGGGTGCGGTAAAACGTACTTCGCTTGCGCATTAGCCAGACAAGCCTGTGAACAGCATCATACAGTACGATATTACCGGCTCGGCCAGCTTCTAGATGAGCTGAATATCGGCCACGCCGATGGAAGTTACCGACAACAGCTTGCACAACTCGCTAAGAAAGAGCTGCTCATCCTAGATGACTGGGGAATGGAAAAACTGAGTGCAAGACAGGCCAATGACTTACTTGACGTAATGGAAGAACGATATCAAAACACCAGCACCATTATCGCTAGCCAGTTGCCCGTTACCGAATGGTACAAACTCATCAGTAACCCCACCGTGGCAGATGCATTACTCGACCGTTTACTGCACAACAGCCATCGAATTGAACTGGCTGGCGAATCGATGAGAAAACTAGACCAATCCGATCACTTAAGGTAAAACTGGCAAGGACGAAAAAGAAGAAGAAAAAGTGATCGGATAAAACCGAAATGACCGTTCGGATTCACCGAAATACGCAG
>NZ_JBQKUJ010000039.1:0-1872 GCF_054968525.1 Alteromonas sp. G5_S2_22_S1
TTTTAAATAAGGGGCGCAGGCATGTGGGCTAAAATCCGAACGAAGTGAGCAGCCCACATGTTTGCGTCCCAGCCCGCGCAGCGGGCGAACTTAATTTTTTTGTTATGTTCTTTATTTTGTAGCTTGCTCTTTAGCTCGCAGCTCTGTCTTTTCTTTTTCTGTCAATGGGACATCTATTAGCTGAGTGTGCCTTACACGACCATTTGATAGCTCTTCTACTATTTTTGCGTATTTTATTGGTCCATTATTCCGATCAAGCTTAGTTGCTAGCAACTGAATATAGTCTGTTCTTGGCTCTGTTCTAACTAGTTGTAAAAGCTCCATTCCGATTTTTGTAAATACTAAAACGGGAATATTTTGTTCAGGTTTGTTGGGAAGTTTTTCTTGAATGACAATGCTTTTGCCATTTATAAATATCGATTGTCTTGATTCACCGTTCGTCTTCTTTACATTAAACGCTAGGTCATTTGCTGTTAAGAGGCCCAATTCTTCTAGTAACAACCTCTCTCGAAAACTCAATTTGTATTCCTCTTCAAGAAGACTTTCATTATTGAAGTTTAGAATAAAGGCAGTGCCGGATGATTTAATTGCAAGAGTGCCAAACTTGATGAAGGCTTCAGCTTCTTCAGTCGACAGGTTTCTCAATAGATCTAATGTTCTTAGAGAGTAAGACTTCGGCTTCTTAACTTCTCCAGAAAGAATCTTCCCCCACAGCGCTTGCATTTCTTCACTTGAAATATTTTCAGCATAATCGAAGAATCTAGTAGTCCAGTCTTCATCAACAGGTTCCTCTGAAACAAAGGTTTCGGACTCTAGCTCTTCAGCTGCTTTTTGCGTAACGGCCTCAATATTTTTTTGCCTCTTTTGTTCTTTATATTCAACTCTTTGCTGTGTTCTATGTTCAAGTGAGTGGTTGTTTCTAAGAGAATCATGGTCAAGCGACATTAAACTAAGCTTTTCTTCGTTAAACCCAATAGTTTTAAGGTCATCTTGGTTTTCTTTTATGGCTTCTGCTATTTTATTAATCTCATAGGCTTTGGCGTCCGCTGTCTTACGAATCAAGTAAGGCTTGCTTAATCCTCCAATACCTGCTGATACTACTTCGATCAACTTTTTCAAAGGGTCACTTAATCCTGCTAAATCTTTTATTTCCATGCAGACCTCTTAGTATGAATAAAGAACATAACTTTTAAATAAGGGGCGCAGGCATGTGGGGCATAATGGCGAAGCCGCCCCGCATGTATGCGTCCCAGCGAACGAAGTGAGTGACTTAATTTTTTTGTTATATCGCATGTTTGCCAGCGTGCTCAAATTCCATGGTGTTAGCCTGATTGATTTTATGCTGAATGTAAATGACATGAAAAAAAGTACAAAGAATTGGGTTGAGCCAAAGTTTGCTTTGAGGATTGGCGTCATTTAAAGCATTAATTCTATTTCTAATTTTTACAAGCCAAACTAAATGAAAAGCCGATGAAATGACGTGCATCGCTTTTGAAAAGAGAAGTAACTCTGGTGGCGCACTCGAAGCAAGGTAAATAAAGAGGCTGAAAAAAGAGACTAAGTGAATGGAAATTGCAGAAAAAGCGAAGTACTTTGAGATAGGATTGTGGGTATGAGGGTTAACTTTCGCAGTGAACGTATAGAGCCGATAAATAAAGAAAAGGCCAAAAGTTAAAACACACCATGCCATAGTTATAAATACTGACTTAGTTTCGAAAATATTTTTCATGCTCTTCCTTGATGCAGATGGATACAGGAATACATGCGGCTAAAGTGACATAGTTCAAGTGTGGAAGAAGAAGTTAAGACTTTCTATGCGATATAACACCTAAATATGGGGCACAAACATGCAGGCTATAATGGCGAAGCCGC
>NZ_JBQKUJ010000040.1:0-1739 GCF_054968525.1 Alteromonas sp. G5_S2_22_S1
TCAGGTAACTGAGAGGCAATAACAACGCTTACAAAATATATCTCCAAAAACAGATATAGTACTAAAGAAAACCTTCGTTTCTTAAAGGCTTTTAGCGTAAATACAGTCACAAGCAGGAGTAATAATAAGGGAATAAACAATTTAATATAAGAACACCTCTATTTAAATTTATATTAGCAAAACATGCTTGTCTTTTTTAGCCATCATTGAGTGCAACTGATGTTTGTTAGGGCTACATTCACTCGGGAATATAAAGTACCTGTCTTCTTTAGTTTTCTTTAGTTAGTTTTGCGGGATATTAATCTCTGCGGTCATGTAGTCCACGTTGTTCCCTGATAGGAATACTCTATTATCTTTGACTTCACATTCCACGCTGCCCGACCGCTTAGACAGCTGTCGAGCACTAAGCTTGTTGCGACCGAGACGGCTAGCCCAGTATGGCGCAAGTTCACAATGGGCAGATCCTGTAACTGGATCTTCGTTCACTCTAAGCTTAGGAAAGAAACAGCGGCTGACAAAATCGACCTCTTGTCCCGGGGCAGTTACAACCACACCCCGTAGCCCAAGCTCTTTGAGCTTTTCAAAATCCGGTTTTAGTGATTTTATTTCTTCTTCAGAATCAAAAACAACTAGATAGTCAAACCCGGATAGTACTTCCTTAGGGGCTTTGCCGAGCGCACTAACTAGCGCTGAAGGTGCTTCAGTGTTGATAAGCGATGCAGCCGGAAAATCCATACAAAAACCGGTGCCACTTCGCGTGACAGTAAGTGGCCCACTGCGGGTATGGAAAACTACTTCCTGTTTGGTGTAGTGTAGATGAGTGTAGAGTACATGAGCCGCAGCAAGTGTCGCATGCCCACAAAGATCAACTTCATCTGCTGGCGTGAACCATCTCAACTCATAGGCATTTCCCATCGGTACGAAAAATGCGGTTTCAGAGAGATTATTTTCTTCAGCAATGGCCTGCAACAAACTATCATCAAGCCAAGCTTCTAGTGGACATACCGCAGCCGGATTACCTTCAAAAACATGGTTTGCAAAAGCATCAACCTGAAACATCTTAAGCTTCATCTATCTTCCTTTTATATGCTAAAAACCCAACGCTCAGCAATTACGGCTATTCAAGTGCTGGTACATATCGCTAGGCCTCTTTTCATCTTTTGATTGAAAACAAGCCGAACCAAAATGCCCCTTCTAGAACGAGCCCAAAAATAATGAACAGGAACACACCTGACTGAATTCCCATACTGTAAGATGTTATAGCTGCGACTAGAAGAGCCAGAACAATAAGAATTCGCAAAATACCTTTCATTCAAACTCTCCTTTTAAATGCTTAATAAAAAGGCACAAAGATGAAGGCACAAAGATGCCTGTCATGTTAAATCTCGGCACACAAATATGCCTGTCATGTTAAATCTAGTTTCGGCACACAAATATGCCTGTCATGTTAAATCTAGTTTAATCAACTTCTAAGCTTAGAGCTTTGACCAATTTGTAACATGGTGTCTCTAACGAATAAGCGAGACAGGCATAACTAGAAAAATCCCAAACTGTCCCCTCGTACACTTTCCTTAACCTAAATCCTTATTCAAACTAGCAAACGAGTTAATCAGAGTCGGTCAGCTACTATGCCTAAAGCCCGAAAGTCACAAATTAGTTTATCGGATACGCCCTATTATCACTGTATTTCCCGCTGTGTTCGTCGTGCTTTCTTGTGTGGCGAGGAAAACGGTAGAAGC
>NZ_JBQKUJ010000041.1:0-1644 GCF_054968525.1 Alteromonas sp. G5_S2_22_S1
GGAACATGCGCCTTAAGCGTTGGTGCTAGACGCGAATGCGGCGTAGAGTCACTGCGTTGACAAACGTTAACATCAGCAGTGACGGGCACTATAAGCGTTTACGCTCACAACAAACGTTGTGAGCTTTTTTTTCATGTGGGTTATAAATAGGGAGCCGCAATGGGCGTTTGAGAGTTCAAGAAACACCCAGTCAAAAACCCGAAAGGGAACCTTAAACATTTAAATTTTGCGTTAGCTGTTCCTTCTTAGTTTCTCAATTAGTAACAAAGGAACACAATGATGAACACTAATACACCTTCCCTAGACACCGAACACCAAAAATACTTCAACCTTGATATGAGATTTCACAAAAGTACGAATCCCGTTCTTCGAGGACGGCAAAAAAAGTATTTAGCGCTACTTCTCGCCGCTAGGCATAGTTTTGTATCTGCCATTACATGTGAAGCAATATGGCAGATTAAGCGGCACAAAGTTTTGGAGTCTCTAAATAGAATAGTGAAAGAAGGACTTCTATCAATTGCAGAAACAGACAGGGCAGCAGATGGGCGCATATATGTTCTAACTCATTCCGGTGCTAAGTTTGCATCAGATCTCATGCGAATAGACATCCCCTTCCGTTCTGCACAAGAGCCAATCACCCAAGTAAATCAAAATGCAATAATGCACGACTCAATTATGAGTTTTGTACTAAGCCTGGGATTACAAAATCAAACAAAGGATGGCATCCCAAAACCTTTATGGGATGGTTATTTGACTGAAACTGAATTTAAGCGAATTCATACTTCGTCAAAAATAAAAAATGTCGATGCGTTGGTACAGCTAGCCAATGGCGAGGTGGCGGCTGTTGAACTAGAAGCGTCATTTAAGCGGAAGCAGCAACACGAAAAAACGTTACTGAAATTGCGTGATGCAATGCTAGGTGAAAATAGACTTTACGATAAAGTCTTCATTATTCCCTGCTCTCAAAAGATTAATAACGACACACAACGCTTTCACAAACAGCTGTTTGAGGAGATGCCTCATCGTTATGATCGTAAAACGAAACAGCCTCTGCTAAGTGAAACTGAAGCCAACAAGCTCCAAGAAAAAATCATCTATAGAACAAAATTTATTGACCCAATAGAACAGACATTTTATCGATGAACTATTGTCGGAAGAAAAAGAGCACCTTGCGGTGCTCTTAATATTTATTGATGAAGTTTTTTACGAAGCCGTTTCTCTTGTAGGTAGATTGCGAGAGCGAATAGATATATTAGAAGTATATATAACGCCCCTTTAATCCCCACGAACGGGTAGGAGCTATGTGGCTCAAACCCAGTTATCATTTGAAATATCCAAATAACAAATACTACGTCACCGATGCTCATCAAAAATTTAGTAATCATGTCTAATACCATGAAGACGATTTGTTGCTTAGTCATTTGTCCTCCTAAGTTGCTTATGACCCGCATAAGTAACTAAGAACGACTAATGGTAATTTTCGTGGAACAAGAAAACGGGCATAGAATGCCCGTCAGTAAAATCGCTTTATTCGTCTGCCATAAATCGTAGAACAATACCTGCTGACAGTGCGAAAAATAGCGACGCAGCTATACACACACAGTTGTAATAAAAATACTTATTCAACTCAAAATCTGCTTCAGC
>NZ_JBQKUJ010000042.1:0-1550 GCF_054968525.1 Alteromonas sp. G5_S2_22_S1
ACAACACAAACCTCTTTTCACTACAGCGGTAACTACTGAGAAAAAGTTTGAGTACGATCCGGTGTTATACCGCAAAATTGCGAACTTAAAGGTAAATGAAATCGTTCAGGTGACAAATCGAAAGGGATACCGGTCAAAAAACTAATAAGACAGGCATACTAATAGACAGAGTATGTAGGTGCGCTAGAGAACTAAACAAGACAGGCATCTTTGGGAGTATCAATACGAATCGGTACTAAACAAGACAGGCTCATTTGTTCACTTCTCTAGGCACATTGCGTCGTCATGCCCACCTGTCAGAGCCTCTTATAGAAAGGCTATATTCCAGTAATAGCAAAGTCTATTGCATCTATTAACAATTCGCGGGATTGCCCTAAAGACCCGATGCAGTCCTTGAGCACATCGTCGGGTATGGAACTCAGTTGTTGAGTCAGGAATAAGTATGTCTCGCCTTCAAATTCTATCTCCGGCGTAAGGTTTTTCATATAAAGACTATTTTTAGTCTTATTCTTTGTCAGCGGTACCGCTAACCGACTAAACAAGACTAAACAAGACAGGCATGTTTCAGTTTGTCCACTTCCCCTAAACTGAGACAGACTTAATTGGAGTTTTCTGCAATGATTAATGCAGGAGACGACTATGAAAAAATCACGATATACAGAATCTCAGATTATTGGGGTGTTAAAAGAAGTTGATGCAGGTATGAAGGTTGAGAAAGTCTGCCGTCAACACGGTATCAGCAGCGCAACCTATTACAATTGGAAGTCCAAGTACGGCGGCATGGAAGCGTCTGACGTCAAACGATTGAAAGAGCTTGAAGAAGAAAATGCCAAGCTTAAAAAGATGTTTGCAGATGTCAGCTTAGAAAATAATGCCATTAAGGAGCTTGTCGCAAAAAAGGGTTGGTGATAGCAGAGAAACGAGAGTGCGTCAGCATCCTAGTTGATGCGGGACTAAGTATCGTAAAGGCCTGTCTGTTTGTTGGTATTGGCCGTGCGACCTTTTATCGTCCAGAGAGAGACTGGCGCAAAGCGGATGCTGCTGTCATTGATGCCATCAATGCGGTTTTGGAGAATTCGCCACGAGCGGGCTTCTGGAAGTGTTTTGGCCGAATGCGGTTCAAAGGCTTTCCCTTCAACCACAAGCGCGTCTATCGTGTTTACTGCCAAATGGGATTGAACCTGCGGCGCAGAACTAAACGGGTACTGCCCAAGCGAATAGCCCAGCCACTGGAAGTGCTGGATCAGGCTAATCATCAATGGGCGTTGGACTTTATGCATGACACGTTATATTGCGGTAAACGGTTCAGAACACTGAATGTGGTGGATGAAGGCACGAGGGAATGCCTTGCTATAGAGGTCGATACGTCTTTGCCCGCTGGCCGTGTCGTACGCGCGACTAAACAAGACAGGCATGTTTCAGTTAAAACAAGACAGGCATGTTTCAGTTAAACACGTACTTAACAAGACAGACTAAATAAGACAGGCATCTTTGGGAGTATCAATACGAATCGGTACTAAACAAGACAGGCTCATTTGTTCACTTCTCTA
>NZ_JBQKUJ010000043.1:0-1525 GCF_054968525.1 Alteromonas sp. G5_S2_22_S1
TCTGGTATTACACGTAGACAAAGAGAAAGCAGACGCACTGAGTACTGAAAATGTGATTCAACGTTGGCATAAACTATACAAAGGCACATTACTCTCGCAGCGCTACATGTCACCAGATTCACGTAAAGATTTACATGAAATTCAAATTAAAGCGGTGGAGTTAACGGCTGAAGTATGGCGTAAAAGGCTATTTGATATCAGCTGGTTTATGCGTGCACTGAATGAATATATTGCTAGGGCAGCTAATAAAGAAGACGACTGCACGGGCCATTTTTGGGAAGGACGGTTTAAATCTCAAGCGCTATTGGATGAGTCAGCCCTTGCCGCCTGTATGGCTTATGTTGATTTAAACCCAGTACGAGCAAAGATGGCCAAAACACCTGAAACATCAGACCATACCAGTATTAAATACCGAATTAACGCAGCTAGGGTCGGCAAAACACCTAAACGACTTATGCCTTTTGCAGGCAACCCAAGACTAGAGATGCCACACGGTTTACCTTTTACTCTTCCAGACTACTTACAGCTTGTAGATATAACCAGCCGATATATTCACCCAAACAAGCGTGGCAAGGTTGAGCATAACCTACCCTCTATTTTAGAGCGCCTCAATATTGAACAAGAACATTGGATAACATTAACCACGCAGTTTGAAACCTGCTTTAAGCACGCCGCCGGCAAAGTGATTCACCTAGAGCAATACGCACACAATCAACACCAGCAACGGGTTCAAGGCCGACAAAGTGCAATGCGATTATTAGGTTAGCCTTGCAGTTTAATAGAGAGTAAGATGGCCACAAAATATATACATCTGTACACAAACATGCCTGTCTTGTTAAGTATTCTACTAAGTACACAAACATGCCTTGAATCGACCAGACTTCTCTAGACTCTTAATTGCTTTATAATTATGTGTAGCAAGGAGAAAAGATGCCTCTACGATTTACAGAAGAATTTAAAATACAAGCCGTCAAACATATTATCGACCAAGGTTATTCGGTGGCAAGTGTGTCTGAGAGGCTGGGAGTCACTAGCAGTTCGCTGTATATCTGGATAAAAGCCTACGGCCCAGACAGTTAAGAACAACATAGGCAGTCTCAAGAACAATCCGACCGAATTAAGCAGCTAGAAAAAGAGCTTAAACGCGTAACAATGGAACGCGACATCCTAAAGGAAGCCACCGTATTTTTCGCGGGCAAGTCAAAGAAAAATACGCGTTCATAAAGACTAGGCTCAAGAATTACCCAATAAAACTCATGTGTGAGGCGCTCTCAATACAGCGAAGTGGCTTTTATGCATGGGTGGATAAACCGAAATTAAAGCGACAATTAAAAGACGAGCGCCTAATGGGGTTAATTAAGCATTCTTGGCTAGAAAGTGGCTGTGTCTATGGGTATAGAAAAGTCACGAGTGATCTTAACACACAAACATCCCTGTCTTGTTTAGTCCTTGCTATTACTGGAATATAGCCTTTCTATAAGAGACTCTGACAGGTGGGCATGACGACGCAATGTGCCTAGAGAAG
>NZ_JBQKUJ010000044.1:0-1343 GCF_054968525.1 Alteromonas sp. G5_S2_22_S1
CCTGGTATTACACGTAAACAAAGAGAAAGCAGACGGACATAAACATACATGTCTTGTTTAAAGGCCTTTGAACCTTTTTAGTACTTTTTTACTGGGTATTCGGCATTGTTGTGTACCACCAAAAAGCTTGATGCGATTGAGTACAAAAAGTGCCTGTCTTGTTTGGCCCTTCTTGTGGTCCCTTCTTGTATCCCTCTACGCGCCTTTTTCTCTGACGTAAATGTGTACATTTGATGAGCCGTCACTGAAACTTCTTTCCTCAAATTCGAGATAAGCCAAAGATTTAACCAGTTGACCGAGTTTATCGTAACCATAATTCCTCGGGTCAAAAGACGGAGTATTTTTAATTATGTAACCCCCTACACCCGAAAGTGGCGCCCAATCATTATCTCTTGAAACTGCATTCACAGCGTCAACTACGATGGCTTTTAAATCTAAGTTTTTCGATTCATCTTTTACGCTTTGTTTTGTAGATGATCTGAGAACCTCTGTAAAAACAAATTTGTCACAGGCAGCTACAAAGGCTTCAGGTGTTTTCTTTTCTCCAAACCCATAAACCAAAAGCCCGCTCTCTCTAATTCTGCTTGCAAGCCGGGTAAAGTCGCTATCAGAAGATATGAGGCAGAAACCGTCTAATTTACCCTCATGCAGAAGATCCATTGCATCAATAATTAACGAAGAATCGGTAGAGTTCTTTCCTTGTGTGTAACTAAATTGCTGAATCGGCTGTATTGCATGTTTGTGCAAATACGATTTCCAACTTTTTAAACTTAAGGTTGTCCAATCTCCGTATGCACGTTTTACATTAGCAACGCCAAATTTCGATACCTCGGCTAAAAGTTCTGAGCAAATTGCAGCTTGAGCATTATCCGCGTCGATTAATACCGCCAACTTGTCATTTCCGTTTTCTGACATTTTCTATTCCATGGTTATACGCAAATTACCCTTTACTTATCGGTCTTAGATAAAAGAAATTTTAAACCTCCATATCATGCCAAATAGGCAACCTGAAGTGACCAGATTTCTCTGGATAGATTTTCTGTTTAAATTCTTCAGTCTTTTCATAAGCCAGTGGAGGCATATTATGCGCTTCACCATGCTTTCGTCTAGCACTGTAGAATAATTAAGACCGACACAATAAGAAAAAATCAAAACTGTCCCCTCGTACACTTTCTTAAATCCAACTCCCCATTCAAACTGATATACGAGTTAATCAGAGTAAGACAGCCGCAATGCCTAAAGCCCGAAAGTCGCAAATTAGTTTATCGGATACGCCCTATTATCACTGTATTTCCCGCTGTGTTCGTCGTGCCTTTTTATGTGGCGAGGAAAACGGTAGAAGT
>NZ_JBQKUJ010000045.1:0-1334 GCF_054968525.1 Alteromonas sp. G5_S2_22_S1
CTGAGGTATCCCCACAAATAATATAACGATATCAGTGAGATAAAAAAGATAGGAACATTCATGACGTTTGGTGATCAGATCAATCGCCAAACTTCACCGAGACCAAACAGCCATGAATGCCCTATCTATTGTGAACAATGTCGTATCGCTTGTCAGCTATAAAATGCATAAAACTCGTCGGGATGCGGTAACGGCGTGCGTCAAAAGCTTGCTTACTGGAAGCGCTGCAACAGTAACCAGCATAGGTCGAGGAATCAACACTAAAGCCTTTGAAAAACATCGAATTAAACGTGCCGACCGCTTGCTCTCAAACCCGCATTTATTAAGTGAAACACCGTTTATCTATGCATCTATCGGCCAACTATTTTGTGGTAACACTTCACGCCCTGTTATCTCAATCGATTGGTCAGATTTAGATGACCGTAAAGCGCATTTTCTGTTACGCGCAGCAATATCTTTAAAAGGTAGGCCCATCACACTGTATCAAGAAGTGCACTGCAATAAGACGAAAGAGAAACCGGCTACGCACAAGACCTTCTTGAAGACCTTGCACGCTATATTACCTTCTCACTGTCGTCCCATTATCGTCACCGACGCAGGGTATAAATCGCCTTGGTTTAGAGAAGTTAGGGCGCTAGGATGGGACATTGTTGGGCGTATCCGCAAGCCACATTTTTACTCGCTTGATAGAGGAAATACGTGGCAATGTATTCGTCATCTTTACGCACAAGCAACCTGTCGACCGAAGCGTTTCGATAACAGCCAAATAGTAAGGAGCAACCCCTTTACCTGCACGCTAGTTCTGTTTAAACAGAAATCTAAAGGACGACATGCTTCAAATCCAGATGGTACACGCAAAGCCTCAAAGCGCTCAAAGGTGCATGCGCAAGGCGCTAAAGACCCGTGGCTATTAGCCACATCACTGGCGTCTCACCGAAGCCTATCGAAACAAGTTGTAGCCATTTACAGGCAGCGAATGCAAATTGAAGAAGGCTTTAGAGACATGAAAAGCACCAAGTTCGGGCTTGGCTATGAGCAAAATAAAAGTGTGAAAAAGCAGCGTCTAACAATACTAGTATTGCTGACCACGTTAGCGTCATTAGTGGCTATACTACTGGGTATGGTGCTCGTCTCTTCCAACAAACATCGGCGCTTCCAAGCCAATACCGAAACCAGAAGCGTGCTGTCATTCCATTACCTTGGACTTAGGGCTGTCGCTTGCCGAATACGATTCACTATGCGACAGTGGAAAGCTGCACTCCAATGGTACAGCTCCATAGTAGACGGGGCCTGGGCTGGGGCCACATGAAATTAAATTCGTGGGGATCCCTCAG
>NZ_JBQKUJ010000046.1:0-1315 GCF_054968525.1 Alteromonas sp. G5_S2_22_S1
GAGCCTGTAACAGATTCTGTGTAACTGCCATTAGTTAATATGTTTCTCGAGGCGTTCCTCGAACTCGATAATAAAACGACTCATCGCCTGACGCCAGTTTTGAATCGGCATTGACCATTTCTTACTGGCATCTTTTATTGCTAAGTACACCATTTTTCTAGCGGAATCGTCGCTGGGGAAGATTTTCCGCTTCTTAATAGCTTTGCGGATAACGCTGTTCAACGACTCAATGGCGTTAGTGGTGTAAATTGCCCTGCGGATGTCCTCTGGGTAATTAAATAAGGTGTTGAGATTATGCCAGTGCGTCCGCCATGATTTAGCTATTTGAGGGTACTGGCCGTCCCATGTTTCAGCAAACCGTTCTAATTCAAGCAGAGCTTCATCTTCTGTTGCTGAGCGGTATACGCGCTTTAAATCTGCGGTGACAGCTTTGTAATCCTTCCATGACACATATTTCAGTGAGTTACGCACCATGTGAACGATACAGAGTTGAATATGTGTTTGTGGGAACACAGCATTAATTGCATCAGGGAAGCCTTTCAGACCATCTACACAAGCAATAAGGATGTCTTCTACGCCACGCTGTTGCAGTTCAGTTAAAACGCTTAGCCAGAACTTAGCCCCTTCATTCTCGGCAATCCACATGCCCATCAGTTCTTTGTGACCTTCGGTATTGATACCCAAGGCCAGGAAGATAGATTTGTTGATGATGCGTTTATCTTGGCGTATTTTCACCACGATACAGTCGAGGTAAACGATGGGGTAAATAGCATCTAACGGGCGTGACTGCCACTCGACCACTTGCTCGATAACCGCATTAGTGACGCGAGAAACTAATGTTGGCGATATCTCAGCACCGTACCATTCATCAAACGCATTGACGATTTCACGAGTACTCATGCCCTGTGCATAAAGCCAGAGGATTTTATCGTCCATTGACGTAAAGCGAGACTGATGTTTTTTAACGAGTTTAGGTTCAAAGGAGCCTTCGCGGTCACGAGGTGTGTCGAGTTCAAACTCACCGTCTTCAGTTTTAACGCGTTTGCTGCTCTTGCCGTTGCGACTGTTTGATGATGAAGACTTTTGATTTTTCTCGTAGCCAAGATGCTCATCCATTTCTGCGTTCAATGCCGCTTCAACAGTGATTTTCTTCAACATCTGACTAAATTCGTTTAAGTCCTGAGGTGTTTTAATGCCCTTGGCCGCTTCCTTTGCGAAAGCTTCAAGCTCTTTCTTATTCATGTTCATCTGCCTATCCTTAACTCTCTATAGAGTAAATTGAGATAGGCAGTTACACAAAATTAGTTACAGTCTC
>NZ_JBQKUJ010000047.1:0-1261 GCF_054968525.1 Alteromonas sp. G5_S2_22_S1
TGACGTGCTCCAATAGATTCACACAGCCAGTTAAGGGATAATTATCTCAACTGGAGTGTATATGAAAACGCGAAAAAGCTATTCAAAAGAATTTAAACTGGACGCTGTTAGTCTGGTTACAGAACAAAATTATAAGATTGCTGAGGCTGCTCGTAGTCTTGGTATTAGCGCGAATATGTTAGGCCGCTGGCTTAAAGAGCAAGAATCAGAAGGCGCTCACGCATTTCGAGGCAACGGTAAGTTGACACCGGAACAGGAAGAAATTCGTCAGTTGCGAGCAGAGAATAAACGCCTGAAAATGGAGAAAGAGATCCTAAAAAAGGCGACGGTCTTCTTTGCCAAAGAAACCAAGTGAAATACGGTTTCATTACCCAACATAAGAAGACCTGGCCGATTAGCCTGATGTGCCAAGTTCTGGGAGTCAGTCGCCATAACTATTACAGTGCAGTGCGACGAAACGAGCAACTTGAACCCGATCCGCAACATGATGAGCTAATTGAATGGGTACAGAAAATAGCAGATGCCAGTGACTATACCTATGGCGTCAGGCGAATGAAACACGCGCTGAATTCGCTCGGTTATCCGGTTGGAAAACAGCGTACGAGAGCCTTGATGAAAGAAGCTGACGTGAGCGTTAGACGGCGTAGAAAATACAAAGTAACGACCAACAGCAACCATCAGCAACCTGTATTCGACAACGTGCTGTCACGCGACTTTGATGCGCAAAAACCAGACCAGGCGTATGTCTCTGACATTACCTATATCTGGACGCAAGAAGGCTGGCTGTATCTGGCCGTTGTCATTGATCTGTTCTCACGCAAAGTCGTGGGTTGGAGTATGTCTTCTCGGATGAATGCCCAGCTTGTGTGTGATGCCTTAACAATGGCTTTATGGCAACGCAAGCCCAAGGCTGGCCTGATACATCATTCGGATCGTGGTTCGCAATATGCAAGCCGACAATTTAGACAGCTACTGGCGCAGTACAAGGTAACAGGTAGCATGAGCAGGAAAGGTGATTGTTGGGACAATGCCGTTGTAGAGAGCTTCTTCGGCACATTAAAACAAGAGCGAGTGCAATGGCGTCACTACCAGAGCCGTCATGCTGCTCAGCGGGATATCCTGCAATATATTACTATGTTTTATAACAGCCAAAGAATGCACTCATATCTGGATTACAAAAGTCCAAACCAATATGAAGCTGACATGGCTAACTTAGGAAAAGCGGCTTAACTGGGTTGTGTGAATTTGGTTGACCACGTCA
>NZ_JBQKUJ010000048.1:0-1035 GCF_054968525.1 Alteromonas sp. G5_S2_22_S1
CGAAGCCTGACACATGTGCTGCCAATACAAAAACAGGGAACTACTCATCAGGATGATTTACTGGCCATTCTGATTGCTAACGCCACTCACCGTGGTGTGTATGGTATGGCGCAGATCTCCGACCGCAGTTATGAACACCTGAGTACAGTACAGGCTAACTATATCCGACCTGAAACGCTGCATGATGCCAGCGACGTGATCAATAATGCGGTGGCTTCATTACCCATCTTCCGCCACTACCATATTCAGGAGGACCAGTTGCACGCCAGTGCGGATGGTCAGAAATTCGAAACCCATCTGGAAACGTTTAAAACCCGGTATTCCTCAAAGTACTTCGGTACCAATAAAGGGATCACGGCCATGACTCTGGTGGCCAACCACAGCGCCCTCAATGCTCGGATCATCGGCTCTAACGAGCATGAATCACACTATATTTATGATCTGCTGCAATCAAACAGCAGCGATGTCAAACCAGATGTGCTCTCGACAGATACGCACGGTGTCAATCATGTTAACTTCGCCTTATTGGATCTATGCAGTTACAGCTTTGCACCTCGATACGCGCAGTTCAATAGTGTCATCAACGATCTGTTTGATGTGACTGAAAGTGAACAAGGCAGCACCATACTGGCGCTAAAGAAGCCTATCAGAACGAATGTTATTACAACGGGATGGCAAGATATCAGGCGTATTGTTCTGTCACTTCAGACAAAGCGGACGACACAAGCAATGCTGGTGAGAAAGCTGTCTGGTTACCCTTCTGGACACCCAATATTACAGGCTCTGACGGAGTATAATCGACTGGTTAAAGCGCAATATTTACTTGACTACATCGACGATGCCAGTTTGCGGCAGTATGTGCAACGTGCCCTGAACCGGGGAGAAGCATGGCACTTCCTTAGACGAGCCATTGCGTCGGTGAATGGTGATCAGTTCCGTGGCAAAAACGAGTCTGAAATCGCTATCTGGAATGAATGCGCAAGATTGCTTGCCAACGCGATCATCTACTTCAACTCCGCGATACTGAGTCATCTT
>NZ_JBQKUJ010000049.1:0-1035 GCF_054968525.1 Alteromonas sp. G5_S2_22_S1
CAGATGACTCAGTATCGCGGAGTTGAAGTAGATGATCGCGTTGGCAAGCAATCTTGCACATTCATTCCAGATAGCGATTTCACTCTCGTTTTTGCCTCGGAACTGATCGCCATTCACCGACGCAATAGCCCGTCTCAGGAAGTGCCACGCTTCTCCCCGGTTAAGGGCACGCTGAACGTACTGCCGCAAACTGGCATTGTCTATGTAATCCAGTAAATATTGCGCTTTGACCAGTCGATTATACTCCGTCAGCGCCTGTAATGTCGGGTGCCCCGAAGGATAACCAGACAACTTTCTTACCAGCATTGCCTGTGTCGTTCGCTTTGTCTGAAGTGACAGAACAATGCGCCTAATATCCTGCCATCCCGTTTCGATGACATTCGTCCTGATGGGCTTTTTCAGGGCAAGGTTGGTGCCGCCGTGTTCATTTTCAGTTACGTCAAACAGATCATTGATGACACTACTGAACTGCGCGTATCGCGGTGCAAAACTGTAACCGCATAGATCCAGTAAGGCGAAGTTAACATGATTGACACCGTGTGTATCTGTCGAGAGTACGTCAGGTTTGATTTCACTGCTGTTGGATTGTAACAGGTCATAAATATAGTGTGATTCGTGCTCGTTGGAACCGATGATCCGAGCATTGAGGGCGCTGTGGTTGGCCACCAGTGTCATGGCCGTGATCCCTTTGTTGGTGCCGAAATACTTAGAGGAGTACCGGGTTTTAAAGGTTTCCAGATGGGTTTCGAATTTCTGACCATCCGCACTGGCATGCAGCTGGTCCTCCTGAATATGGTAGTGGCGGAAGATGGGTAGCGCTGCAACCGCATTATTGATCACGTCGCTGGCGTCATGCAGCGTTTCAGGCCGGATATAGTTGGCCTGCACCGTACTCAGGTGTTCATAGCTTCGATCGGAGATCTGCGCCATGCCATACACACCACGGTGAGTGGCGTTGGCAATCAGAATGGCCAGTAAATCATCCTGATGAGTGAACCCTTGTTTTTGTATCGGAAGTACATGAGTCAGACATTT
>NZ_JBQKUJ010000050.1:0-864 GCF_054968525.1 Alteromonas sp. G5_S2_22_S1
GTTCTTTAACAATTTGGAAAGCTGATATTAATAGTAATCAATCAAAATTGAGTAACTGAGAAGTCGAAAGACGTACTTTTTACTCTACTTGACTTGAATTGCTTGTTATCAACATTGATTGATAGCAAGGCAATTCTTCCGATTAGCTTGTCATGCATACAACATTACCCTTGTCCGATTTCAAAAGGCGGACATGAGGCCGATACTCAAGGCTTTTTAGGGTTGTATGGTTAAGTGACGAAGCGTATACGGTGGATGCCTTGGCAGTTAGAGGCGATGAAGGACGTGTAAGTCTGCGAAAAGCTGTGGTGAGCCGACAAAATGCATTTGAGCCACAGATGTCCGAATGGGGAAACCCACCTGTTTACAGGTATCGTTACGTGAATACATAGCGTAACGAGGCGAACGAGGGGAACTGAAACATCTAAGTACCCTTAGGAAAAGAAATCAAACGAGATTCCCCTAGTAGCGGCGAGCGAACGGGGAACAGCCCTTAAGCTGTTTAGTGTGTAGTGGAATCCTTTGGGAAGAGGAGCGATACAGGGTGATAGCCCCGTACACAAAGCGTGCTTTACAGTGAAATCGAGTAGGTCGGGACACGTGTTATCTTGACTGAATATGGGGGGACCATCCTCCAAGGCTAAATACTCCTAACTGACCGATAGTGAACCAGTACCGTGAGGGAAAGGCGAAAAGAACCCCTGTGAGGGGAGTGAAATAGAACCTGAAACCGTATACGTACAAGCAGTGGGAGCCCTTCGGGGTGACTGCGTACCTTTTGTATAATGGGTCAGCGACTTATATTTAGTAGCAAGGTTAAGCGAATAGCGGAGCCGTAGCGAAAGCGAGTGTTAACTGCGCGTT
>NZ_JBQKUJ010000051.1:0-811 GCF_054968525.1 Alteromonas sp. G5_S2_22_S1
CTTTCACTTGGACAACCAACGCCAAGCTTGCCTAGCCTTCTCCGTCCCTCCATCACTGATTATATAAGTACGGAAATATTAATCCGTTTCCCATCGACTACGCATTTCTGCCTCGCCTTAGGGGCCGACTTACCCTGCCCTGATTAGCATGGGACAGGAAACCTTGGTCTTCCGGCGTGGGAGTTTTTCACTCCCATTATCGTTACTCATGTCAGCATTCGCACTTGTGATATGTCCAGCAAGCTTTACAACTCACCTTCATCCACTTACACAACGCTCCCCTACCCAGCATGTAAACATGCTGCCGCAGCTTCGGTATATTGCTTAGCCCCGTTACATCTTCCGCGCAGGCCGACTCGACTAGTGAGCTATTACGCTTTCTTTAAAGGGTGGCTGCTTCTAAGCCAACCTCCTAGCTGTCTGTGCCTTCCCACATCGTTTCCCACTTAGCAATATTTTGGGACCTTAGCTGGCGGTCTGGGTTGTTTCCCTCTCCACGACGGACGTTAGCACCCGCCGTGTGTCTCCCGGATAGTTCTCATTGGTATTCGGAGTTTGCAAAGGGTTGGTAAGTCGGGATGACCCCCTAGCCTTAACAGTGCTCTACCCCCAATGGAATTCGTCCGAGGCTCTACCTAAATAGATTTCGGGGAGAACCAGCTATCTCCCGGTTTGATTGGCCTTTCACCCCCAGCCACAAGTCATCCCCTGACTTTTCAACGTCAGTGGGTTCGGTCCTCCAGTTGATGTTACTCAACCTTCAACCTGCTCATGGCTAGATCACCGGGTTTCGGGTCTATACCTAGCAACT
>NZ_JBQKUJ010000052.1:0-719 GCF_054968525.1 Alteromonas sp. G5_S2_22_S1
CGAAGCCTTTTAGGCGTTGTATGGTTAAGCCTCTCGGGCAATTAGTACAGGTTAGCTTAACGCCTTACAACGCTTCCACACCCTGCCTATCAACGTCATCGTCTATAACAACCCTTCCAGACCTTAAAGGTCAGGGATGACTCATCTTTGGGCCGGCTTCCCGCTTAGATGCTTTCAGCGGTTATCCGTTCCGAACATAGCTACCGGGCAATGCCATTGGCATGACAACCCGAACACCAGCGGTTCGTCCACTCCGGTCCTCTCGTACTAGGAGCAGCTCCCATCAATCATCCAACGCCCACACCAGATAGGGACCGAACTGTCTCACGACGTTCTAAACCCAGCTCGCGTACCACTTTAAATGGCGAACAGCCATACCCTTGGGACCGACTTCAGCCCCAGGATGTGATGAGCCGACATCGAGGTGCCAAACACCGCCGTCGATATGAACTCTTGGGCGGTATCAGCCTGTTATCCCCGGAGTACCTTTTATCCGTTGAGCGATGGCCCTTCCATACAGAACCACCGGATCACTATGACCTACTTTCGTACCTGCTCGACGTGTCTGTCTCGCAGTTAAGCTAGCTTATGCCATTGCACTAACCTCACGATGTCCGACCGTGATTAGCTAACCTTCGTGCTCCTCCGTTACTATTTGGGAGGAGACCGCCCCAGTCAAACTACCCACCAGACACTGTCCACAATCCCGATAAGGGACC
>NZ_JBQKUJ010000053.1:0-702 GCF_054968525.1 Alteromonas sp. G5_S2_22_S1
TATTTGGGCTTGGTACCGAGTGAACAATCATCAGGTGGAAAGCGACACTTAGGAGCCATTACTAAAGCGGGAAATGGTCGAGCAAGGCGTTTACTAATTGAGGGGGCGCATAGCTATCGTTATCCGGCTAATGTCTCTACTGAATTACAGTTGAGGCAGGAAGGCTTACCTAAAGACATCGTCGATATCGCTTGGAAAGCACAGCTGCGTCTTTGCAAACGCTATCAGCGTATGAGTAAAAAGGGTAAACACTACAACTTGATCATTACCGCGATTGCTCGAGAAATGGCTGCATACATCTGGGCTATCGCAAAAGAAGTGGTTCTCACACCAGTTAATCCCAAGCTGAGACTAAGCCGAGTACCTGCATGATAAACGAGTTTGAGCTAACGCATTCGGATCAGGCCGCGGGATGTGGCACAACCTACGAGGGCGTTATGATGGCAACAACCTAACGGTTGTTGAACCACGAGCCTAGACTGATGAGAAAGGCTGAGCGGTCACCGGGCTACGGCGGAACATGTAAGGTCAGCACTGCTCATTCAACGAATGAGTAACCTACGAATACCAGCATAACAACCGACGACATTACTGCCTCATCCGGTGCGTTAGCTCATTTATTTAGAGCAAGAAAACAGCTAATTATGGACCGAAAAAATGTCAGGGAGACACTCGGTTTTTATTGACAAGGGGAGTCATACC
>NZ_JBQKUJ010000054.1:0-626 GCF_054968525.1 Alteromonas sp. G5_S2_22_S1
CACAAACAGCTAGTAGACAGCGTTTACGGTGTGGACTACCAGGGTATCTAATCCTGTTCGCTACCCACACTTTCGCACATGAGCGTCAGTCTTTGGCCAGGGAGTCGCCTTCGCCACTGATGTTCCTCCAGATATCTACGCATTTCACCGCTACACCTGGAATTCCACTCCCCTCTCCAAGACTCTAGTCTGCCAGTTCTAAATGACCATCCCAGGTTGAGCCCGGGGCTTTCACATCTAGCTTAACAAACCGCCTGCGTGCGCTTTACGCCCAGTAATTCCGATTAACGCTCGCACCCTCCGTATTACCGCGGCTGCTGGCACGGAGTTAGCCGGTGCTTCTTCTGTTGTTAACGTCACGGCTAGCAGGTATTAACTACTAACTTTTCCTCACAACTGAAAGTGCTTTACAACCCGAAGGCCTTCTTCACACACGCGGCATGGCTGCATCAGGGTTTCCCCCATTGTGCAATATTCCCCACTGCTGCCTCCCGTAGGAGTCTGGACCGTGTCTCAGTTCCAGTGTGGCTGATCTTCCTCTCAGAACAGCTAGAGATCGTTGCCTTGGTAAGCCTTTACCTTACCAACTAGCTAATCTCACTTGGGCCTCTCTTTGCGCCGGAGCC
>NZ_JBQKUJ010000055.1:0-617 GCF_054968525.1 Alteromonas sp. G5_S2_22_S1
CTATCAAGCTGCGGTATTACTGCTAATTCTACCTAGCATTGCCATGGCAAATATCCACCATGGCGCAAACGACGTCTTCGAATTATTAGTTTATAAATCACCATCGTGTGGATGTTGCAAAAAGTGGATAACCCATCTAGAAAACCAAGGGTTTCAACTACGTACAAAGGACTTTCATAACTTGAGCGACATCAAGAACGAATACGGAATTTCGCCAAATCTTCGCTCTTGCCATACCGCTGTTACAGAAAACGGCTTTGTATTTGAAGGCCATGTCCCTTCTAAGTTTATAAAACGATTCTTGTTAGAAGAACATCCAAAGGCTATCGGGTTATCTGTTCCAGCTATGCCAGTAGGTTCACCCGGAATGGAAGTAGCAGAGCAGTTTATGCCTTATACCGTTTTCATTATATATCAAGATGGGAGCTACGAACCTTACGCGAAAGTAGAAAGCTACGACAGTCAATTCGATTGAAGTCAAAGTTAAACAAATAAATGCGCACTTTTGACAATCAAAGCAATTTTAATTTTTAAAAACCGAATATTAACCAAAGATAGAGGTAATCATGAAAGCACTTGTTAAATCATTTGCAATATTTAGTGTACTGCTAAGCAGC
>NZ_JBQKUJ010000056.1:0-586 GCF_054968525.1 Alteromonas sp. G5_S2_22_S1
CGAGCAGTGTCCGAACAATTGATAACTTAGTAATGACATTGTGCTGTCCTCTTGTTTTTTAATCAGCACAAAATTACGTTAATGAAAAATAACCCTAATGCAAACTCTTTCCTCTTAACGTCCAACAGCATAGCTGTGGTATTGCAATTCATTGGTAAGTTAAAGATGTCGAGTCTTCGTTCTTAGAGCGTTAGCCGCTACGCAAAACTAGTCAGCTCTCAGTTGCTGAAACCCTGGTACATTTTTAATTCATATCTTTTTCCTACTCATTCTTTTACTGATTAAAGTTTGCGGCATCTAGTTAAGAAGCCAGACTCGACATGAATATTCTCCCTCAAAAAAATTTTTTAAATAAAATCTGATTATGCTTGGAAAGCATGAATTACCAGTTGCAAAGCAAAGTGATAGCACCAAATTAAAAGTTTGCGTGCAAAAAGCAGTTGTGAAACAACTCAATAGCTCGCGCAGGAAGACAATTGCGAAGCACATTTTCTTTTGAAGCTGGCGCATGTTCGCAGTTGCGAACTACCCCCTATTTTGTTTTGCCCTAGCAAAATTTGGTGAATAGGGCGAAAGCGCTATGAAT
>NZ_JBQKUJ010000057.1:0-566 GCF_054968525.1 Alteromonas sp. G5_S2_22_S1
TGTGCCTTGAATGTGAGGCCGGTAAAGGCTCAGAAGCCGTCGTCGCCCAACTTCAACAGATGCAGACGGAAATCGCATTCGGTGGACCACTGAAGACGATGGATACGTCGCTCATCCCGAAAAAGCACCTCCCATGGTTGGTTAAACAGGATAACGTTAACCCGCAACGTTACGAATGGCTGCTCTACCGGCAGTTAACCTCACGACTGAATGGACGCATTTATTTGCCAAATGTTACCAAATACCGCGCACTGGAAGACGACCTGATCCCCCAGACATCGCAGGATACCTTGCTGGCCTCATCAACACTGGACAGACTAAAACAGCCCGCAGAGTTATTGTTACAGGAGAAACAACACCGGCTGGAAAGTGCACTCAAAGACGTTGCTCTCCATATTGATGAGGGAGACAATCGAAATGTGATCATGAAAAATCGTACCGGTACCCGCTGGCGTCTGCCGACCAAAAGCGCTACATCTCTGGTCAACAATCCCTTTTTTAAGCGAATGCAACCGGTCGGTATCGCGGATGTACTGCGGTATGTAGAGCGCGAAACCGGGTTCATG
>NZ_JBQKUJ010000058.1:0-502 GCF_054968525.1 Alteromonas sp. G5_S2_22_S1
TCGCGAATTATCATAATTGAGAAAAACAAATACGGAGTTTTTCGAATTATGCAGAGAACTCAGTAGTTCGAAAACTATATTGTTCATCGGTATAAGGACTGAAGAGCCACTTTTGTGTGAATCTGCGTCTACCTTCAGTGTTTGATGCTCCAAATCGACATGAGTCCATTTCAGGCCAATGATATTAGACGCACGAAATCCGGTTGCTAGGGCAAATATGATGATAGGTTGCAGAAAGGCTGGCGCACAATCAATAAGGCGAGCAGAATCTTTCTCAGTAAGCTTGTAGAAGCTTTTTTCTCGCTCTTTGTGGGTTTTCAAATGGGGGACACGATCAATCCACTCCAACTCTTTTTGAATGAAATTTAAAAAGCTTTTGATCTCTGCGAGGTATCGATTCTTCGTTGCCAACGTGACGTCAGTCTTCTTCACTAACGTCGTCAAAATAAGTTTAGAGTTAACCTCGGCTAATGGAGTATCTGAGAGATACTGAGACCACCAA
>NZ_JBQKUJ010000059.1:0-502 GCF_054968525.1 Alteromonas sp. G5_S2_22_S1
CTGGTGGTCTCAATATCTAGCAAATATTCCATTAACCGAAATTAATTCTAAGCTTATTCTGACGACGTTAGTGAAGAAGACCGCCGTCACGTTAGCAACGAAGAATAGATACCTCGCAGAGATCAAAAGCTTTTTAAATTTCATTAATAAAGAGCTTGAGTGGATTGATCGCGTCCCCCATTTGAAAACCCACAAAGAGCGAGAAAAAAGCTTCTATAAGCTTACTGAGAAAGATTCTGCTCGCCTCATTGATTGTGCCCCAGCCTTTCTGCAACCTATCATCATATTTGCCCTAGCAACCGGATTTCGCGCCTCCAATATCATTGGCCTGAAATGGACTCATGTCGATTTGGAACATCAAACCTTGAAAGTAGACGCGGATTCTCACAAAAGTGGCTCTTCAGTCCTTATTCCGATGAACAATATAGTCTTCCAACTATTAAGTTCTTTGCATAACTCGAAAAATTCCGTATTTGTTTTTCTCAATTATGATAATTCGCGC
>NZ_JBQKUJ010000060.1:0-492 GCF_054968525.1 Alteromonas sp. G5_S2_22_S1
AGCGCGGCTCTATCCTCGGCACTGTTAATGCCATTTTGTGCTTGAATAGCTAGCGTTCTGATTCGCTGCAAGGCTGTTGTAGATTCATCTAAAGCACCTTCTGCGGTTTGCGTTAACGATATAGCATCATTTGCGTTACGTGCAGCTTGGTCTAAACCTTGGATCTGTGATGTCATTCTCTCGGTGATTTGAAGACCCGCCGCATCATCTGACGCACCATTGATTCGAAACCCCGACGATAAACGCTCAAATGATGTACTAAGGGAATTACTTACGTTGAACACCTGACGCTGGGCATTTAAAGATGACACATTAGTATTTACAAATAAACTCATAACTTTTTCCTAACTTGATACCGATGCCTATTATTGTTGTTATCGCATCACTATTTATTTAAAGGTGGCACTAATAATGCTTTCAAATAGCGTCAGGTATTTTCTGACATTTTATTGGCTCACTACCAATAAGACTTTGTAAACTGCCTAGTTTACT
>NZ_JBQKUJ010000061.1:0-474 GCF_054968525.1 Alteromonas sp. G5_S2_22_S1
CTAGAGGTTGTTGATCTTTGTATGAAAAGCAGCCGGCATAGCAACGAGGTATAATTGTTTCGCCAAAAATAATTAACCGTAATGTTGCTATGCCAAGAACGATGTTAACAGATGATGCGTGGGAAATCCTAAAAGTACTGCTAAAGGAGAGTGGCAGAGTCTATAACAAATATGAGCACCGAAATACCCTGGAGGGCATACTTTACCGAATGCGTACCGGCATTCAGTGGCGGGATTTGCCATCTGAATTTGGTCTCTGGAATACGGTCTACCGACGATTTAATTTATGGTCGAAGAAAGGCATATTGCAAAAGTTATTTGAAAGCTTAGCCTCCGAGGGTGACCCAGAATGGTTGTTTCTTGATGGTAGTATAGTTAAAGCGCATCAGGATAGTAGCGGTGCAGCGGGTAAACAAGATGAGGCCATCGGAAAAAGTCGAGGTGGTAACTCAACGAAAATTCACCTTGCGGTAG
>NZ_JBQKUJ010000064.1:0-408 GCF_054968525.1 Alteromonas sp. G5_S2_22_S1
ATTACGCATCAGCATAGCTAGCGTTTCATCGCGAAGGCGGTGTTCAAAGTGCTCTGCACGGCTTTTCACAGTTTCTTTGGTGCTGCAATGAACACGCTTAACCTAGGGAAGGTGTATTAGTGTTCATCATTGTGTTCCTTGTGTATTAATTGAGAAACTACAAAGGAACAGCTAACGCAAAATTTAAGTGTTTAAGGATTTCTTTCGGGTTTCTTACTGGGAGTTTCTTGTACTCTCAAACACCCACTGTTTTTCCTTGTTTATAACCCACCTGAAAAAAGAAAGCTCACGACGTTTGTTGTGAGCGTAAACGCTTATAGTGCCCGCCGCTGCTGTTGTTGACGTTCGTCAACGCAGTGACTCTACGCCGCAATCGCGGCTAGCACCAACGCTTAAGGCGCATGTTCT
>NZ_JBQKUJ010000065.1:0-405 GCF_054968525.1 Alteromonas sp. G5_S2_22_S1
ACTAGAGGCTGTTGATCTTTGAACATTATTTGTTCAGCAGTACATTGGTAGCCACATCATCATGAATGCCAATGCGACTGTACTGCTATAGTTTCGAGCTAGCTTGTCGTATCTTGTTGATATTGCCCGGTACCTTTTTATCCTCAAAAACGCGTTTTCAACAAGATGCCTATATCGATACAGGCACCAGTCCATATCGTCATTACCTAATTTGTTATTTCGTTTGCGTGGAATATTGGCATCTGCTCCACTTTCTTCTACGTAAGCTCTAAAAGCTTCACTGTCATAGCCTTATCAGCACAAACAATATCGGCTTGTGGGGAGTTTATTATCAGACTTTGTGCATGTACGATGTCGTTCACTTGACCACCGGATAGTTCAAAATAAACGGGCAGGCCACCGCTA
>NZ_JBQKUJ010000066.1:0-387 GCF_054968525.1 Alteromonas sp. G5_S2_22_S1
AACTTAAAGCTAAGGGGCGCTAGCATGTGGGCTAAAATCCGAACGAAGTGAGTCAGCCCACATGTTAGCGTCCCAGCGACCGGAGGGAGTGAACTTTAGCGCTTTGTTATGTGACGTTTCAAGAACTCAGGTGCCAGGTCGGCACCATTCGGCCAAACCACTGTCTCTAATTCTGGGTCAACAGCAACTTTAGAGAAAAAAGAAGAGTCCTTTAGCGGTTCAAAGACACTGCCAGATAGTTTGTTTTCTAAATTGACTTCGCCAGCTGTACCATCGTCAAATGTTACCCATAGTTTAAAGCCGTCGAGATATTTTGCGTTTCTAACGTGAAGCATAGTTTTACTCCAATGGTGCAATGTAGTTTAACGGTTCGCCATTTTGAGCCTT
>NZ_JBQKUJ010000067.1:0-346 GCF_054968525.1 Alteromonas sp. G5_S2_22_S1
CTATCAGGTTTTTCCATTTCTGGGCCTTGTCTTTTTTAATCAGCAGACCATTGATTGTCACAAAGTGTGACGATTTTTTGTCACAACCTGACTTTGTGACAAAGGTATCATTTTTTTCTTTTACAATATTGTTTGCTTGCTGTGACAAATAACTCAGCGATGGATGTGTGTATCGCTGAACCATCTCCAGTGTTTTCCAGCCCCCTAATTCTTTAATAGCTAATAAGTCGGTGCCACTTTCCGCATGGCGTGATGCCCAATTATGACGTAAGTCGTGAAAACGCAGCCCATCTAGACCAGCAGCTTTTGTCGTCCTCGCCCATATTCTCCTATTTAAGTCTTTAAT
>NZ_JBQKUJ010000068.1:0-328 GCF_054968525.1 Alteromonas sp. G5_S2_22_S1
ATCGAGTAGGGTGAGGCTTGCGCCTCATCCCTCTCACAGAACCGTACGTACGGGCCTCGTATACGGCTCCTGCATACTTCATATCACTTGCTAAGTGACACAATGCTAATTTGCAATCTAGTATCGTGCGCCCTATGGACATCGTTCATTTTCTAACATTGTGGTAACTTTCATTGCAGGGTTTGGCGTTCTAGCACTGAGGCAATCTACCAAATTTGACTACAATTACTTCCCATATACGGCCTGTCTCACCAGACATCACTATTCCTAGCGCACCGATTCGACTTGTCCCGCTGATCAGGCGGCTTGTGTATCAATGATAAAAAAA
>NZ_JBQKUJ010000069.1:0-311 GCF_054968525.1 Alteromonas sp. G5_S2_22_S1
TCGCAAGGAGGACCTACATTACTCTTTAAAGTATCGTAAATGCTACCTCAGGGTAAAAAACCCTAATCAATGCTTACTGAAACAGTAAATATTCATTAGGATTTCGGGTCCAACGTGACACAAGAATTGGTAGGCTTGGGCAGACTTGAACTGCCGACCTCACCCTTATCAGGGGTGCGCTCTAACCAGCTGAGCTACAAGCCTATTTTTCAAGCCGGTCGGCGTTGTGACCTCACCGCTCTTATTCGAGGGCAGGGCTGCAACCATCCGAGCTACAAGCCTTCAGTTTCTAAGTTACAACAAACTCAGTT
>NZ_JBQKUJ010000070.1:0-302 GCF_054968525.1 Alteromonas sp. G5_S2_22_S1
GTATTCTCAATCTCAGGCCGTGGTACTGTTGTAACGGGTCGTGTTGAGCAAGGTATCATCAAGGTTGGTGAAGAAGTAGAAATCGTAGGTATCAAAGATACGACTAAGACTACTTGTACTGGTGTTGAGATGTTCCGTAAGCTTCTTGACGAAGGCCGTGCAGGTGAGAACGTTGGTGTTCTTCTACGTGGTACTAAGCGTGATGAAGTTGAACGTGGTCAAGTACTAGCTAAGCCTGGTTCAATCACTCCACACGTTAACTTCGAAGCAGAAGTATACGTACTGTCTAAAGATGAAGGTGG
>NZ_JBQKUJ010000071.1:0-287 GCF_054968525.1 Alteromonas sp. G5_S2_22_S1
TGCCAATTCTCTTCTAGTTCGGCTCGATGCTCTGAAAGCCATTCCTGAACAAATTTCGTGGCTCTGTTAGGAAGCTCTCCTTCAAGTATTGAACCGTCAAAGGCAAAGAGTGCCTCGTAACCAGAATATTTAGCATGAAAATGGGGAGGATTATGGTCGTTAAAATACATTGCGATTATAATCCCATAGAACCGGCTAATTACGGGCATCGTTTGTTAGGCTCCTTTAAACGGCGTAAGTACTATTCTATACGGTTTATCGTGAAATGAAAAAGTGAGTCACATAAC
>NZ_JBQKUJ010000072.1:0-282 GCF_054968525.1 Alteromonas sp. G5_S2_22_S1
TGTAGACTTCCAATAAAGGAATAAGTAAAAGTTGGTGGCTACGGCGAGATTCGAACTTGCGACCCCATCATTATGAGTGATGTGCTCTAACCAGCTGAGCTACGTAGCCTTAACTTTTATTTTCAATAAAAAGCCGCTCGTTGAGCGGCTTCTCAAGAATATGGCTGGGGTAACAGGACTCGAACCTATGAATGGCGGGATCAAAACCCGCTGCCTTACCAACTTGGCTATACCCCAAATGGTGCGGAAGGAGAGACTTGAACTCTCACGCCGTGAAGCACT
>NZ_JBQKUJ010000073.1:0-279 GCF_054968525.1 Alteromonas sp. G5_S2_22_S1
CTCACAACTCATCAGAGTCTTAAAGTCTGCTTCCCCCCTTCGCAATCCATTTAAGCTTTTGGCTAAAATGGATCCTATCAAACACAATGCTGATAGTCGGCTTGGTTTTACCCTCCACACCATTACTGGCTTTCATCGGCCTAGCCTTACTCACTACTACGGGTTCATCTGCCACCTCACACTCGCAACATTCTTGGATCACTCCTTGAACGATACGTCCAACCATTTGATTGGATCCAATGCCAGGCTTCCCCAGTTACTGTTCTGGTAACCACGTTA
>NZ_JBQKUJ010000074.1:0-278 GCF_054968525.1 Alteromonas sp. G5_S2_22_S1
GCAGGCGAACCAGCGACCACAGGCTGCGCTATCATTGTTAGGTTAAAGTATTAGTTGATTATATTCAGGCAGTGAAAACTGTTCAATGTAGCCGGCATCTATGCCGGCTTTTTTCATTTCAGCCATTACGCTCACTAACACATCTTATTTCTTCAGTTGTTTTTAATAAACTTAGATAGATATGGAGAAAGTCCTCTAATAGCTAAAAAAAGCGCTAAAGGAAATCTTGTTTCAAGCCGATAGATATTTGTAGGCGAGATTAAGTGCTGACTGAAGAG
>NZ_JBQKUJ010000075.1:0-276 GCF_054968525.1 Alteromonas sp. G5_S2_22_S1
GGATGCGCTCTTCTATGGTTTGCAATTGTTCTTGTAAGACTATTTGCTGGGCCGGGTGAGGCAATATCAATTCCGTGAGCCAACGAAGGTGCTTCTTCGACCAGTTGGCAGTACCTTCATAGCGTATGTTGTTGCGCAAAAGTAAGGCTTTAAGCTGATACTTCGCTTCTTTTAAATCTTTCATGGCTGCTTCTCGAGCTCGGGATAAATCCCGCACAGCCTCATCTTCCGGCTCGGGCACATAGATGGGTGTAAGGTCTTCAGACTTTAGTGACC
>NZ_JBQKUJ010000076.1:0-262 GCF_054968525.1 Alteromonas sp. G5_S2_22_S1
TAAGTAGACCGCCTGGGGAGTACGGCCGCAAGGTTAAAACTCAAATGAATTGACGGGGGCCCGCACAAGCGGTGGAGCATGTGGTTTAATTCGATGCAACGCGAAGAACCTTACCTACACTTGACATGCAGAGAACTTTCCAGAGATGGATTGGTGCCTTCGGGAACTCTGACACAGGTGCTGCATGGCTGTCGTCAGCTCGTGTCGTGAGATGTTGGGTTAAGTCCCGCAACGAGCGCAACCCTTGTCCTTAGTTGCCAGC
>NZ_JBQKUJ010000077.1:0-261 GCF_054968525.1 Alteromonas sp. G5_S2_22_S1
GAGAAATGCTAGCCTCCGCATTTTCGTGGGTTAGCTCAAAAAGCCAGTGCCATAATTAGTTTGTTCAATACTAAATCAATTTGGAGGCTAGCATGAACAAACATAGCATGATTTTTATCGGATTGGATACGCACAAGGAGTTTCACGAGGTTGCCTATTGTGAAGAGCAGCGTGGAGCGACACCAGTTCATTATGGACGTATTCCCTCGTCTAAGGTCAGTGTCAAAAAGCTGCTACGTCAGTTCAAATCCAAATATCCAG
>NZ_JBQKUJ010000078.1:0-260 GCF_054968525.1 Alteromonas sp. G5_S2_22_S1
CTGGGACACTTTGAAGCGAGAGGAGATGAAGAGAAAGCGGGTATCACTCGTGCTGTTTCGCCCGTTGCGTGGCAAAATATCAACTTAAGCGGAACGTATAACTTCACTAATACTGGGAAATTGCCCAATATTGGCGAAATAACAAGGCCGATAGTGGATGATTAGGCTCCAAGCTGAAAGTAAACCACCTCCGCAGCCATTTATTGGTGTGGTCTACAGAGGATTATGTCTTTTTAGAGGGGAAAATCCCTAGAACCCCA
>NZ_JBQKUJ010000079.1:0-247 GCF_054968525.1 Alteromonas sp. G5_S2_22_S1
CGTCATACTCCATTCTTCAAAGGCTACCGTCCACAGTTCTACTTCCGTACAACTGACGTAACTGGTGCTGTAGAGCTTCCAGAAGGCGTAGAAATGGTAATGCCTGGTGACAACCTTAAATTCAAAGTTGAGCTAATTGCTCCGATCGCGATGGAAGAAGGTCTTCGTTTCGCAATCCGTGAAGGTGGTCGTACAGTAGGTGCTGGTGTTGTATCTAAGATCCTAGACTAATCTAGACTTAGCAACA
>NZ_JBQKUJ010000080.1:0-244 GCF_054968525.1 Alteromonas sp. G5_S2_22_S1
GCGCAAGGAGGACCTACATTACTCTTTAAAGTATCGTAAATGCTCCCTCAGGGTAAAAAACCCTAATCAATGCTTACTGAAACAGTAAATATTCATTAGGATTTCGGGTCCAACGTGACACGTTTCCACCTTTGTTACCTTCCTTTCTTAAAGCAAGGAAATGGTAGGCTTGGGCAGACTTGAACTGCCGACCTCACCCTTATCAGGGGTGCGCTCTAACCAGCTGAGCTACAAGCCTTCAGTA
>NZ_JBQKUJ010000081.1:0-239 GCF_054968525.1 Alteromonas sp. G5_S2_22_S1
TCTTCAATTGGAAGGATGAACGGCTTGTCGATTGCACGCTCTGGCTCTGGGATGTATGAATCAAGCGCTTCACCAAGCTCGATGATTTTCTTTTCCCACTCTGCGTCGCCTTCAAGCGCTTTAAGAGCTGAACCTTGGATAACTGGTAGGTCATCACCTGGGAATTCGTATTCGTTAAGAAGTTCACGAACTTCCATTTCTACTAGCTCTAGAAGCTCTTCATCATCAACCATGTCACA
>NZ_JBQKUJ010000082.1:0-231 GCF_054968525.1 Alteromonas sp. G5_S2_22_S1
CCATGATGACTGTTCAACACCCAGTGGTGCCGGACGCTTCATTTGGCTTGTTCTTCCAACAGCCAGTTTCAGTAACATCCTCACTTTTTCGCCCACCGATATTTGCCTAACACGGGGTCAGTGCGTCCAAATTTAACGCACAATTTGTTTCAGTTCCTGTTTATTATCTAGGTGCTAGCGTACCTATATGTGCCAGCTTTGTCTGGAGGCAAAAATGTTAAAAAAAATCAT
>NZ_JBQKUJ010000083.1:0-231 GCF_054968525.1 Alteromonas sp. G5_S2_22_S1
TCATGATGATTGTTCAACGCCCAGTGGTGCCGGACGCTTCATTTGGCTTATTCTTCCAACAACCAGTTACAGTAACTTCCTCACTTTTTCGCCCCCCGATATTTGCCTAACACAGGGTTAGTGCGTCCAAATTTCACGCACAATTTGTTTCAGTTCCTGTTTATTATCTAGGTGCTAATGTACCTATATGTGCCAGCTTTGTCTGGAGGCAAAAATGTTAAAAAAAATCAC
>NZ_JBQKUJ010000084.1:0-219 GCF_054968525.1 Alteromonas sp. G5_S2_22_S1
CAGCGCATCATCTACTTGACCTAGCAATGTATCTGCATTGCCATCGGTATCAACAGTGCCAGTAACACCTAATCCCGCAGCGCCAAATGAATTCGCAGTATCACCAATTTCAACGGTGACCGTTTGACCTTGGTTAGCACCTACAAGAAATTGTGCTGAGAAATTGCCTTTTAAAATACTTAAACCAGCGAACTCAGTATAACTAGCAATTCGCGAAAC
>NZ_JBQKUJ010000085.1:0-205 GCF_054968525.1 Alteromonas sp. G5_S2_22_S1
AAGTGTTCACAAACAGAGGCGTACCTTCTCCCGAAGTTACGGTACAATTTTGCCGAGTTCCTTCACCCGAGTTCTCTCAAGCGCCTTAGTATTCTCTACCTGACCACCTGTGTCGGTTTGGGGTACGGTTCATATAATCATAAGTTTAGAAGCTTTTCCTGGAAGCAGGGCATCAACAACTTCACTCCCTTGGGAGCTCGTCTCG
>NZ_JBQKUJ010000086.1:0-202 GCF_054968525.1 Alteromonas sp. G5_S2_22_S1
ATTAGTGCTTCGAAAAACACTAATCAATGATGCGATCATTAATTAGTACTCTACATTGAAACATCTAGGTTTCACTTCTTTAGCGAGTAGATTAATTGTCAGGAAGCTTGGCTTCCGATAAAGCAATTAATCGCGACACTCGCGAAGTGAGTCTTTATAAATAAACAAAACAATCTGTGTAGGCACTGCATCAAGTGCGTCT